>CBFCWF010000117.1:0-13266 GCA_965601425.1 uncultured Chromatiaceae bacterium
CGAGGGCAGCAGCGGCTGCTGTTCTACACAATCGATGCCGACCAGACCTTCGGGGTCGATGTGCAGACCGCCGAAGGCCCCCGCTCCGTGCAGGCATTGAATTACTTTTACTGGATCGATCGGCTGTTCGATACCGGCTCGGTCGAGGTGATGACAGGGAAAGTCGTGGGTGACCCGCCCGTGTCGCCGGCGGTGATGACCGGCAACTTCCTCGAAGACGTGCTCTGCTTCCTGCGCGGGATGACCGGCCTGGACCCCGGCGCGGCCTATCGCCAGCCGTCCGACGATACACTGCGGGCGGACGACGCGGCCTATCACGATATGGCCCAGCTGTTCGGCTTCACCGGGCAGTCCGCTGCGTACCACTATCGCTGCCGCAAGAAAGGTGAACCCAGCAATGTCGACTGTTTCATCGAGTTCGCGCGGCAGCTGAACAGCTTCCTGCACGGCGAGCACCCGACGCGCGCGACCTGGTTTCGCTATCAGTCGGCGCCGACGAGCCTGCATCCCGCCCGTACTGTCTACACCGGCAACTACGTGTTCAATGCGGCGGCCCTGCGCTGGTTTATCCCGTTCGCCCCACTCCGTCTGCGGATGTCCGGTCCGACCCTCGGGCGCATGCTGAAGGCGGAACTGGGTGCCGGATTCGCGGCGGTCAACCTGCCGATGCAGCACGGCCGCACGCTCGCGCCCGCTACATCGTCGACCAGGGACTGGCCGCGACCAGGACACTGCTCGGCGTCTACTCCACGGCCGAGCTGCTGCAAGACTGGCAGCGTCAGGTCATACAGCAGGCATTCGGCTGCAAGGTCTTCAACCAGTACGGCTGCCGCGAGGTCCCGAACATCGCCTGGGAGTGCCGCGCAGGCAATATGCATGTGTTCTCCGACATGGTCTACCTGGAATCGGTGCGGTCAGATGGTGAAGACCGGCTGCTCGTGACCTCGTTGACCAACCGGCTGATGCCTTTCATTCGCTACGACATCGGCGACACCGGCCGCCTGCTCGAAGGTGAATGTGACTGCGGTCTGCCGTTCCCGTTGATGCGTATGGACATGTGTCGACAAAACGATCTGATTCGTACGCGCAACGGCAAGCGCATCCATCCCGCGTACTTCAATCGGTTGCTCTACGGCGTTACCGGCGTCACAGAGTACCAGTGGGTGCAGACTCACCTCGATCGACTGCAGCTCAAACTGGTGAGCACTGCGCCACTGGATGCCGGCATCGTCCCATCCATCCGCGACAAGTTGCGGCGCGAACTCGATGAGCGGATGACGCTCAGCATCGACTATTGCGACGCGATCCCGCGCGGTGCCTCAGGAAAACACCGCTACGTGATCGGGTTGCCCGGCGGACGGGCGGCAGGTTGACGAGAGGGGTCGATGCCGCCGAAGGCCGGCACCGTCAGTCCAGGCGACCGCTCAATCCTCGGCGGCGGCCGCGCGCGCCAAGCGCGTGATCTCGCCCCAGTCACCTTGCGCGATCGCACGCTGGGGCGCGACCCAGGATCCGCCGACGCATGCCACGTTGGGCAGCGCCAGGTAGTCGCGATAGTTGTCCGCATCGACGCCGCCGGTCGGACAGAATTTGAGCTTGGGGAAGGGTTCGGCCAGCGCCCGCAACATCCCGATGCCGCCCGCCTGCCGCGCCGGGAACAGCTTCAGGTAATCGAAACCCACATCATGCGCCGCCATCGTCTCGCTGGGTGAAAAGACGCCAGGGAGATAGGGCATTTCGGACTCTGCGCTCGCGTTGAGCAGGACCCGCGTCAGCCCAGGACTCACCGCGAACGATGCACCGGCATTTGCGGCCTGAACGAATTGTTCCGGCCGGGTCAGGGTGCAAACCCCGATCACGGCCTGCGGCACCGCGCGCGCGATCGCCTCGACCGCGTCGAGCGCGATCGGGTTGCGCAGCGTTACCTCCAGTACCTTGAGCCCGCCTTCGACCAGCGCGCTCGCCAACGGGACCGCGTGCTCGAGTTCGCGGATGACAAGCACCGGCAGGACCTTCGCGCCTCCGAGTATGTCTCCGAAATCTGTTGCTTCCGTCATTTTCTACCTGCTGATCGAGTCTTTGAGGTGTCCGCGGTCAGGTACCGCTACCTGCGATGCGCATTATGCTCGTTAAGCACCGGCGTGGCACAGTCGGCGTCCGCCGCGCGGACATGGGTTCGCCCGCGTTGCCGGCCGAGAATAACGCGTCCGGCACTGTTTCGGATGGTTGCCGCGTGACCGGTCCTGCCGGCGGACGGCCTGCTGCGCGATAATCACCCAAACTTTCCCCGATTTCGAGGTCTGGGGTGCCGATCCGAAAATCCCGCCGGGTGCCAGTGCGTCCATGGCGACGCCTGCGCCGGTTAGTCGTCTGGTGCCTGTTGTCCTGCGTGGCGGCCTCGCTGGTCATGGTGCTGCCGCTGCGCTGGTTTCACCCCCCTTACTCGGCGGTCATGCTACAGCGCCTGCTTACCGAGGGTGCGCCGCAGCACCAGCGCTGGGTGGCGCTCGAGCAGATCGATCCGGACCTGGCCCTGGCGGTGGTGGCCGCCGAGGATCAGCGTTTCCCGGCCCACGGGGGCTTCGACACCGCCGAGATCCTCGCCGCGGTCGAGCGGCATCTCGACGGCGGGCCGCTGCGCGGTGCCAGCACCATCAGCCAGCAGACGGCGCGCAACCTGTTCCTGTGGCAGGGCCGCAGCTTTCTGCGCAAAGGGCTCGAGGTCTGGTACACGGCGCTGATCGAGGCATTCTGGCCGAAGCGGCGCATCCTCGAGATGTACCTGAACTTCGCAGAAATGGGAGATCGCACCTTCGGCGTGGCCGCTGCCGCCGGGCGTTACTACGGCGTCGAGGCGGGGAACCTCAGTCGAGGCCAGGCGGCGCTGCTTGCCGCCGTGCTGCCCAATCCACGGGTCTACCGTGTCGACGCCCCGTCGGATTATGTGACCGGGCGGCGTGAATGGATCCTGCAACAGATGCGTGCGCTGGGCGGCGTGGCCTACCTGGACGGCATCCTGCCAATGCGGCATTGAGCGGCGTATCATGCGGCTGCCCGCCGGCAGGGGTGTCATCCCCTGCCCTGCCGGCCGGCCCCGGCAATCAGGAACGGTCGGCCTCGACCGCGGTCTTCGAGGCGAGTGCCTTTTCCAGTTGCTCCGCGCGGTGCTCACGCGCGATCCGGTCCCAGTCGGCGTCTGCCGGATAACGGTCATGATAGAGGCGGTAGGCGATGCCCTCGGGGCTGCCGCGCATCACCTCGTAAAGGCTGATACGGGTCGGGCCACTCGATACGATGCTGCCGTCAAAGTCGTTCGGCGCGATACCGTCCACATTCGCGGACAGCATGACTTCGGCATGGGCAGACTTGGCCTGACTCGGCGCGACGGGCGCGAACTGCAAATGGGCGGTGTCCGCGTCGTATACATACTCTGTCGAGCCGATCTGACGCTGGAAGTCGAACGGCTGGGCGACGGCGGCACTGGTGCTGATGGCAAGGATGCCTGCGGTGATGAGGGTCTTCATGGCTTGGGTCTCCTGGTTCATTTTCGAGGCAGAT
The DNA here is from genome assembly GCA_965601425.1 of uncultured Chromatiaceae bacterium. Lineage (GTDB taxonomy): Bacteria > Pseudomonadota > Gammaproteobacteria > Chromatiales > Chromatiaceae > Thiosocius. The sequence goes on from CBFCWF010000117.1 coordinate 3,559, forward strand.
TGTCTGCCCTAGCGATGAGAGAGACCCGCTCGCACGCGATTCTTTTTCACGCGGGTAGCGAGCGATGAGGGGAGGGGTCAGTCAGCGGGTTGTTTGTCGCACCAGCACGCAAATGGGCCCAGGACCCGCGGCCTGATCAGGTCGCGCAGCCGGCCATCGAGCCGCTCGTTCGCCATGCATATGAAGACCCGCCGGCCCAGCCGCAGCCAAAGCGGTACGTTTCCGAGGTTCTTGAGCATGATCGTGCCCTCGATCAGTCGATTAAAACGCCATTTTAGCATATTAAAAATTTCTTATGGAAAGTCTTTTCTCCGCCGCGGGTCTGCCGACGGGGGCGCAGGGCCGTCTATCGGTGACGGGGCTTTGTTCAGGCCGCGTTTGGCGCGCAGATCACCTGGTTGCGGCCGGCCTGCTTCGCTGCGTAGACCGCTTCGTCTGCGGCCCGCAACAGCGACTCTCCCGCGGCACGGGCCGGGCGGTCGCGCCCGGGGGCCAGCTCCGCCACGCCGATCGACACCGTGATGCGCAATTGCTCGCCACTGTCGAGCGTGATGTCCTGGCTCGCGATGTCCCTGCAGATCTCGCAGGCCAGACTGAAAGCATTGGCCGCATCGGTCTGCGGCAACAGCACCGCGAACTCCTCGCCGCCGTAGCGGGTGGGCAGGTCGCTCGCGCGCAGCCGGGACCGCAGATGCTGGGCCAGCGCGGTCAACACCTGGTCGCCTGCGGCGTGTCCATGGCGGTCGTTGATCTGCTTGAAATGGTCCGCATCGACGAAGAGGCAGGCGAGCTCCAAGCCATGACGCTGTGCGCGGGTCACCTCCTGCTCCAGCCGATGTTCCAGGTGTCGGCGATTGTAAAGCCCGGTCAGGCTGTCGGTCAGGCCGGCCAGGCGGAGGCGCTCGCGGTTGACGGCATTCTCTAGACAGACCGCTGCAACGGATGCGAGATGGCCCAGAAAGTCGGTCGCCTGGCCCGACAGGAACCGGCGTGGATCGCGGCTCCCAAGGCAGAGAAAGCCCGCGAGCCCTTCGGGTTGACGCAGCGGCAGCAGCGCAACGCTTCCGCCTAGTCGGCGGCCGAACAGGGGCGCATGACGCTGCGCATCCCATGCCCCAAGCGATGGCGCGTACAGGTCGTTAAATCGCGCGTGCGTCGCGCGTACATCGGTACAGAGCTCGATGTCGCGCATCAGGCGGTCGCCGACGGCGTTACTCGCCGCAAGCAGGTCGTGCACGACCAGAAACGGGTCCAGCAAGATCAGTTTGACTGCATCCAGACCGAAGGAACTGCGCATGCCGTCGGTCAGTCGCTCGAGCAGCCGCACCAGATCGCTGGCGCTCAGTAGCGCGAGTTCGCGCTCCTGGAAACGGGCCATCACGCCCTGGTTGTATGCCGCATCCCGGCCGACGGTCTGCAACAGACCGCGCAGCATCGCATTTTCCCGGCGCAGATCTCGTTCGCTGAACTTGGCGGGCGGCTGCCGTTTCATCTCCATTGCATCGGCCCGGACGGGTAGTGCTTTAGATTCCGCGCCTTGCGCGATGCATCCGGTTTGGCAGGCGGACGATGACGGCGGACGGTGCGCGTCGCGGCGATGCGCTATATTTGACGCACAATGCATCGCAGATTCCAGGGAGGGAGCATGCGTTTTTCAGGGTGTTTGCTGTGGTCGGTCTGGCTTTTCATGACGGCGCCGTCCGCGGCCGAGGTCTATCGCTGCGCAGGCGAGTTCGGTGAAGTCATGTACAGTCAGCTACCATGCGACGCCGCGATCACGATCGCGGTCCCCTTCGCCGAGTCAGCGTCGGCATCCCCGTCCGGCGAGGGCTTGCGAGCGAGCGAACTTGCCTGGTTGCGCGCGAGGGCGGAGGGTCGGTCCGCGTCGCGCAGACCGGCGCGCGAGACCGGCACTTTACGGGAAACGACCAAGGCGCGGCAGGCCTATCAGTGCCGACGCAAGCGGGCGGGTCTGGATGCCGTCCGGACAAAGATGCGCCGTGGCTACAAACCGGCGCAGGGGGAGAAACTGCGCCGCCGGCGACGCGCCTATGAAGATTACCTGGAGGCGTTCTGTCCTGGATAGGGCTCCTCGAGCAGACGCCGGGTGTGCGAACTCCAGCGCAGGAAGTTTGGTTCGGTCAGGTAACCGCGGCTGACGACGTAGTTCAGCACATTGCGCAGACGGAAAAAGTGCACCACCGAGTCGACCCGGATGATCTCCCGGCCGCGTTCGTCGAAAAAAACGATCGAGGGTGCGTAGAAGATCCCGAGTTCCTCTGCCCATTCGCGTGCGGTGGCGGTCTCGCCGTTCGGTTTGACGACCGGCGTATCCGACCACATGTCGAGTTGCACGCTCTCGAATCGATCAAACAGTTTTCGCACCGTTTTGCGCTGCAACGGCTGGGTATGCAGGATGTCGCAGGCATGGCAGTCACCCTGCTCGAAGAACACGACCAACGGCAGCTCCGATGCAAAGTGCGAGCGGTCCAGGTTATAGGGGGGCGGTGAAAAAAAGGGTTCGTCGATCAGGTCCCCGGGTTCGAAGCGCAATGTCCGGTCGCCCCGCGCCATGTAGACGGCGAATCGCTCGCGTTTGTAGTGTCCGTCGGCAACGTACTCCAATGCCGCACGGAACTGGTACGGTGGATAATAACCGCGCAGGCGAAGCGCAACGCGCCCCTCGGCGTCGTAGAACACCAACGAGGGTGTGAAATTGGTCCCCAGTTTCACCGCATAGTCGCGTTGACTGAGCGTTTCACCGGCGGGTGTCGTCACTGTCTCTGGACTCCAGATGTCGATCGGGATCAGGTCGAAGTGGCGGCGCGTGTAGGTGACGATGTCCGTGGTCTGGAAGTTTACCTCCATCAGCATCTTGCAGTACGCACAACGCCGCTGGCCGAAATAGACGATGATTCCCTGTTTGCCTGCCGCGATGGCCTCCTCCAGGTCATCGTCCAGTTCGAGGAAGCTGTCCTTGAACCACGCCGGGTGCTCCAGCAGATCATCCAGCGGGGTGTCATCGAACTGGATGGGGTCAACCGCCGTTTCGACCGACCTGGCCGGGGCCGTGAGCAGGGCCAGGGCGGCCCAGACTATCGTCAGTGCGCGTGCCATATCGCGCATGGGGCGGCGACCCTGCGGCGTCAAAGGTAGTCCCTCCAGTTCTCCGACGGGTCCCCGAACACCAGGAAGTGCGGGTTGAGCAGTGAATCCTTGGTGTTGTAGCGCAAGGGCTGCAGCTCTGTGTCCGTCACCCGGCCGCCGGCGGCTTCCACCACTGCCTGTGCGGCCGCCGTATCCCACTCTGAGGTCGGGCCGAGGCGTGGATAGACGTCTGCTGCGCCCTCTGCAACCAGGCAGAGTTTGAGAGAGCTCCCCATGCTGACGATCTCGTGCTCGCCAACGCGTTCGAGGAAGCGTTTCAGGCTGTCGCCGGCATGCGAGCGGCTGCCGGCGACGCGCACCGGGCGCTGGACCGAGGTGTTGACCCGGATCGCGCTGGACCGGTTTTCGGCGTCGACCTTCCAGGCGCCGCGACCGGCCTGACCCAGGTAGCTGATGCCACTCACCGGGATGTGCACGACGCCCACGGTAGGGACGCCGTTTTCTATCAGTGCGATGTTGACCGTGAACTCGCCATTTCGTTTGACGAACTCGCGTGTCCCGTCGAGCGGGTCGATCAGCCAGTAGCGCATCCACTGGCTGCGGGTCGAAAATGGGAGGCTCGCGCCCTCCTCGGACAGTACCGGGGTTTCCGGGTCGATCTCGGCCAGGCCTTGCATGATTGCGCGGTGCGAGGCCAGGTCCGCCGCGGTCAGCGGCGAACTGTCTTCCTTGTGCTCGACGGAAAAGTCCTGGTGATAAACTTCGAGAATTGCCTGACCTGCTTTTCGGGCGATGTCGAGCAGCTGTTGTGCCTGTTGATCCATTGAAAACTCCGTGTGTCGATCGGCATGACGGCCGGCGCCGCCCGCTAACCCACGATCATACAAAAAACCCCGGTGAGGAACCCGCGTGCCAGATTGGAAAACCATCGATACCGTGTTGCTTGACATGGACGGGACATTGCTCGATCTGCATTTCGACAACCATTTCTGGCTCGAGCACGTCCCTCGGCGCTACGCGGAGGCGCGTGGCACCACGCTGGCCGACGCCAGCGCCGAGTTACTCAAGCGCTATCAGGACATCCAGGGAACACTGAATTGGTACTGCGTCGATCACTGGACCCGGGAACTCGGCCTGGACATTGTGCTGCTGAAGGAAGAGGTTGGGCATCTGATCAGCGTGCACCCGCACGTGACCGACTTTCTCGACCTGCTGCCGCAAGCGGGCAAGCGCCGGGTGCTGGTCACCAATGCGCACCAGAAGTCGCTGGAACTGAAAATGCGTCGAACGGAGCTGCGGGATCGCTTGGACCGCGTGGTCTGCGCTCACGACCTGGGGTTGCCGAAGGAGGATGCCGCGTTCTGGGAACGGCTGCAGACAGAAGAGCCCTTCGATCCCGCGCGCACGCTGTTCGTCGACGACAGCCTGCCGGTGCTGCGCTCGGCCCGACGCTACGGGATAGCCCAGCTCCTCGCCATTCGCAAGCCGGATACCCGGCAGGCCGAACGTCGGGTCGACGAGTTTCCCGCGGTGCAGGGATTCGCGGCGCTGATGCCCGGCCTGCGCGAATTCGTCTCGCGCGATCCGGTCGCGGATTGACTGACTCGGATGTCGAACGGCGGGCGTTGCCCGCCCCGATCGCAGCTTGTGATCATCCGCCGACGGCCGGTCTGCCGAGAAGGTAGCCTTGGATGAAGTCGCAGCCCTCGGTGATCAGGAAGTCCCGCTGTTTCTCGGTTTCCACGCCTTCGGCCACCACTTGCATGCCGAGCGCATGGGCCAGCCTGATGATCGCCTGGATCAATTTTTCGTCGTTTGGCACGCTGCCAATGCCCGCGACAAAGGATTGGTCGATCTTGACGTAGTCGAACGGGAAACGCCGCAGGTGGCTCAACGAGGCCTGACCCGTGCCGAAATCATCCAGCGCTATCTGAACACCCCGCCGCTTGAGTTCATGCAGTACCCGGGCGGCGGCGCGCAGATCGGTCTCCAGTGTGTCCTCGGTGATCTCAATGATCAGTTCGCCTGGCACCAGGCGACCGGCATCGATGCGCTCGAGCAATCGCGCCGCGAAGGCCTCGTCATGCAGCAGTCGGGCGCTCAGGTTGATCGATATCACCGCACCGCCGCGTGGTCGCTTGCTCTGTATCTGGTCAAGTGCCCAGTCGCTGATTGCGCTGCACAGGCCGGCATCGGCCAGCGCGTTCATGAAGGAGGCCGGGCGCAGCATGCCCTGCTCGGCGTGCGGCCAGCGCAGCAGTGATTCGTAGCAATGAAGATGTCCGTCGCTCGTCGCCAGCACCGGCTGGAAGTGCAACTCGAGCTGTTGCCGACGGATCGCCTCGCGCAGTTCGTTTTCCAGCGCATGCCGAGCCGCCGCCTCGGCGGTCAGTTCGGCGCTGACATAACGGTAGCTCGAACCCTCGTCCTTCTTGGCCGCATACATCGCCGTGTCGGCGAGCTGGATAAGCCGATCCGGGTCGGTGCCATCGTCCGGTGCTACCGCGATGCCCATCGATGCGCCACTGTGAAACAAACGGCCCGCGACCTCGTAGGGGCGCCGGATGGCGCTCAACGCCTTCTCCGCGAGCCGGGTCATTTCGTCCCGCTGATGCAGGTTTTCCAGCAGGATCGCGAACTCGTCTCCGCCGAGGCGTGCGACCAGGTCGTCCTGGCGAAACACCGTGCGCAGGCGTCGGCTGATTTCGACCAGCATCTCGTCGCCGACCGCGTGGCCATAGCTGTCGTTGACCTGCTTGAAGCGATCGAGGTCCAGAAACAGCACGCCCACCGGCATCCCATGCCGTCGCGCTGCGTCGATCGATTCGGCCAGTCGCTGACGGAACAGGTCGCGGTTGGGCAGGCCGGTCAGCGCGTCGTGCTGCGCGAGGTATTGGACCTCGCGTTCGCGGTCTGCCAACTGGGCCTTCAGCGCACCGACCGCGTCGAGCAGGCCGCGGCTTTCGCGCACGGCCGGCGTGAGCCGAGGCAGCGGTTCATCGCGATAAACGTTTGCCGTCAGTGCGCGCACCGGGCGCAGGATCAGTCGGTTCAGCACCAGGTAAGTCACGATGCCGAGTAGCAGCACCAATCCAAGTACCGAGTACATCGTGCGTGCCAACTGCTTGCGCAGCCGGGAAATATCCGCGGCACCGGCCAGGCGCTGGGCCTGCGCCGCGCTCCGTAGTCGCGTCAGCCCGTCCCGCACGGTCTGCAGCCGTGGGTCGATGTGATCACGCAGGAACTGCAGGCCGGCGCGGGGGTTGCGCTGAACGCCCGGCGTCGGCGCCAGGTCCGGGTCGCCGGTCCAGGCGGTATTCCTCAGCGTCGCGGCTTGTCCCGCGCGAGGTTTATCGACCGAGACGGGCGCCTCAGTGCGGACGAGATGGACCAGTTCGGCGACGTCCCGGAGGAGTCTGTCGGTATCCGTCGGCAGCACGCTTACGACCGCGGCCAGTGCCGCGTCGCGTTCCCAGTCAGACTGTCCCGCCAACCGGGTGATCGTATCGTTCAGTCCGTCGAGTGACGCGTCGATCTGTGCTCGGCCCGTCTTTGAGGGCAGCAGCAAAAACTGATGCATCTGCCGCTGCAGTTCAAAGAGTCGCGCATCGGCGTCATCGATCAGCGCAGTGCTCCGCCCCAGGCTTCCCGCTTGCAAGGCAAAGCCCTCGTCCGCGGACGACAGTGCCTGGGACAGGAACAGCGCGACGATCGCGATTGCCAGCGCGAACACGGCGAACAGCTGAGCATAGCGGGTGCCGATGCCCGGCAGTCTGCGCGTCGAGGCGGCTTCCCGCCCGTCGACATCACGCGTGCGGCGCATTGGCCGCCTTCTGGGCCCCCGGCCGCGCCTGCGTTCGGCGCGTCGCCGCCCCCGGTTCGGCCAAGCACAACCTGACCGACCGGTTTCCCGGTGGACGAGAGGCGGCGACATGCTCTGTTGAAACGCTTGGCAAGGACATGACACTGGGCGCCCGGCTTGGCCGGCGTGCGAGCCGGCGGAGATCTCTCAAGGATAGATCAGTCGCCCCAGCGCTTGAACCGCCGGCGGCAATATTGAAGCAGCTCGGCGTAGTTACGAAAATGGTGCGTGAAGTGTGTCTCGGCGGGTTCGTCGAATTCACACCAGTCGTTGCTGTATTCGCGGCAGACCTGCGGTCGGTCGGCATAGATCGCGCAGTCGCCCCCGGGCAGCAGGTGTTCGCACTGGCCGCGGATCAGCAGGTACCAGCCGTCGCGGTCGCGGTAGACCTCGACGTCCTGGTGCGATATCTGCCACAGTACATGGTCGAAATCGGCCTTCGAGCGCAAGGTGCCCAGGGCCTCGGTCGTATAGGTGCAGCAGGTCGAGCTGAGACAGCGGTTGCATTTGTTGTCTGGCTTTACCGCGGATCCCCTCATGCCGGGGCGGCGCCGCTCTTGGGTCTACGCCGCCGGCGTCGGCGCGGCCCTTCGCCCGCCGGCTTCTCACCGCCGGTCTTGTTGCCCTTCGCCGCGGCAGGGGGCGCCCCCCGGCGCTTGTTGCGGCCGTCGCCATCCCGCCGTTGTAGACGGTCTTCGCGCTTGATCCGGACGCGACTTGACGGATCGATGTCGGCCAGCAGTTCGAGCGAAACGGGGCCGACCGGAATCTTGTGCCCGATGAACTGCTCGATATCCGGCAGAGAGAACGCATAGGTTTCGCAGACGAAGGAAATCGCGTCGCCCTCGGCGCCGGCCCGGGCGGTGCGGCCGATACGATGCACGTAATCTTCCGCGTCCTCCGGCAGGTCGTAATTCACGACATGGGTGACGCCTTCGATATGCAGTCCGCGTGCCGCCACGTCCGTCGCCACCAGTACCGAGACCTCGCCGCTGGAAAAGCGTTTCAGCAGGCTGAGGCGCTTTTTCTGCGGCACGTCGCCCGACAGGATCGCCGCGTGATGCCCGTTGCCCTCGAGGAAGCCCCAGACCTTGTCCGCTTCGCGCTTCGTGTTGATGAATACGATTACGCGCGCCCCTTCCAACTGGTGCATCAGCCCGACCAAGAGCGGGATCTTCTCGTCGTTGGCGACCATGTAGGCGGTTTCGCGCACGCGGTCGGCGGTGATCTGTTCGGCCTGGATCACGACCTTCTGCGGGTTGTTCATGTGCTCGTAGGCCAGCTCGGTCACCCGGTAGGACAGCGTTGCCGAGAACAGCATGCCCTGTCGGTCTTCTGGTTTCGGGCAGCGCCTGAGAAGAAAACGAATATCCTTGATGAAGCCGAGGTCGAACATTCGATCGGCCTCGTCGAGCACCAACGTCTGTACGGCGCGCAAATCGAACACCCGCTGCTTGAAGTAGTCGATCATTCGCCCGGGCGTCCCGATCAGGATGTCGACGCCTTCCTCCACCGCCTTGCGCTGGGTGTCGTAGCCGGTGCCCCCGTAGACCACGCGTACCTTGAGGCCAGTATGTCCGGCCAGTACACAGGCATCGTTATAGATCTGGACCGCAAGTTCCCGCGTCGGGGCGAGCATCAGGGAACGCGGCTGATTGGGTTTCCTCGAGGGCTCTGCGGGCTCCTGGTCGAGCACGTGCAGCGTGGCCAGCAGAAAGGCAGCCGTCTTTCCGGTGCCGGTCTGGGCCTGGCCGGCAACGTCTCGGCCGTCCAGCGCAATCGGCAGGGTTTCGGCCTGGATCGGGGTGCAGTATTCGAAGCCGGCGTCGCGGACGCCCGCCATGATTGCCTCGGAAAACGGGAAACCGTCGAATCGGGTTTTGGTCAGGTGTTTTTCGCTCATGGCGCGCAAGCATACCCGAATTCCGACCCCGAGATTCGCTAAGGGCTTGAATTGCGTGGACTGATCGGCTGAAATGCCGGGTAATGCGCAACGGCTCCGAAGCCTGGGGGCGCAAAAGCCGGCGGGATTCTTCCGTCCGAAAAGGTGCCCGACGGGGCATCCTTAACCAATTCCAAAGCTATCTGGAGAGAGTCAGTGATTGACAAGATCGTTCATATAACGGACGACAATTTCGAGAATGAAGTATTGCAGTCGTCGGAGCCCGTCCTGGTCGATTACTGGGCGGAGTGGTGCGGTCCGTGTAAGATGATCGCTCCGGTGCTGGATGAGATCGCGGGCGAATACCAGGGTCGCGTCAAGGTCGCGAAGTTGAACATCGACGACAACCCGAACACGCCGCCTCGCTACGGTATCCGGGGCATCCCCACGCTGATGCTGTTCAAGGACGGCGAGGTGGAGGCCACGAAAGTCGGTGCGGTTTCGAAATCGCAGCTGACTGCATTCATCGACAGCAATCTCTGAGATTCAGCGGCGCGCGGCGCGCTGGCGCCGCAGCGCCGAACCCGAATAAGGCTGGACGCAAGCCAAACGCATGCTAAACTAGCGACACGCTCCTCCCGGGGTCGTTCTTCCCACTGAAGTTGTCAAGTACAGAAAGGCGCTCCTGCGCCGTTCCCCGCTGAACCATTCCGACAAGACCACGTTTTCCCAAGGCTGGAAATGAACCTCACCGAACTCAAGAAGATGCCCGTGCCCGAGCTCAACGAACTGGCACAAACCATGAACATCGAGGGCGTCGCCCGCTCACGTAAACAAGACCTGATCTTCGCCATCC
>CBFCWF010000118.1:0-13096 GCA_965601425.1 uncultured Chromatiaceae bacterium
CCGCAGTATTGCGTGGGTCGAGGCAAATATGTGCCTTGAAAGTGTCAAAGTCGGGGTTGAGTGGTTTCCCTTCCGAATCGCGCAGCCCGATCACGTAGGTAGACCCCGCACCCACCGGCGGATTGACCATCGCCGGGGTGATGCCGGTCGCGTAGAAATGGAAGCGGGTGCGCTCATTGACCAGGCTGACACCGTCATTCCGGCGTGGTCATGACCATCGCCTCGACCGCACGGGAGAAGTCGAGGTGATCCGAGACCTTTTCCGCCGTCGCCTCGGTGGGAACCCCATCGACGAACTCCAGCATTACCAGCCGGGTCTTCGTCTTGTAGGGTGTGATGACATTCGCCGGGATCTCAGTAGTCATCTTCATCTGCGGTGCGGCCCGCGACAGGCACACTGCCGGCAGTGTGCCGATGGCTATCGCGGCCGCACCGAGGAACCCACCAAGCCTGTTCGCTTTCATCCTTACTCCTCTCTGTTCGGATGCGACAGATCTATTGTCAAGCGCATGACTACCGGACCGTCCGTTGGCGTCACTTCAATGATGGCCGAGTGGGGGTCTCGGTTCCTGCCACTTCGCGCCAATGGCGACACTGGCTACGTCTCCCATTCTCGTACGCTCGAATCCATGCGTAGGCTTCGCCCGCGAAACCTGGGCGAATCGAGCCGCTTGCGGCACACCGATTACTCGCCGGATGGCCATCCCGGCCGGGAAACGAAAACCCTCGCGCCATTCGCGCGATTGTCATTGAAATGCGCGGTCGCGTACTGTCAGGCGACGGCACGGCGCTGATACCGACTTGGGCTGACGCCGACGACGCGGCCGAACGCGCGACTGAAATACGCCGGGTCGTCGTAGCCGACCGCGTTTGCGACATCAATGACCCTCATATCCGAACTGCGCAGCAGATCGCGCGCCAGGTACGTGTGCCGACTGGAACGCGATGACCGTCGGGGCCCAGGCCTCACCGACGAAGTGCCGAAGGGTCGTGAGCAGGGCCCAGAGCCGGAACCACTCGTCGACGAAATGGCTCCGCCCGCGGGAGGCATCGGCGCAGGAGGCGAGGATGCGCACTCCCCCGCCGTTGCGGCGCATGCGATAGCGAACAATGGACTGTTCGCGATCGACAAGCCGGATCAGGGTCCGGAGCGCCTCCTCCAGGTTGCGCGCATGCAGCAGGCCATTGCGCATTTCGCTGCCGAAATTGGTTTCGATCTTGTCCCCTGTGGGTTTGAAGTCCTTCGATGTCTGCTTGGTTCCGGCGGTTTCAAACAGATTTCTCCTTTAGTCTGCGTTCTCGGTATGCGCAGGTAATGCTGATCCGGCTGGCATCACCCCGGCCAGTGCAATTGGAAGAAATGATCCATTTTTCATCGCGTTTCCTTTGAAGAAGATTTATGGACCTCTCAGATTGATTGTACTTTTCAGGAGACAGGCAAAATCAAAGCCCTGGGTCCGTCAGCGACACGCCTTCCGGGTTGGGATACTGTTCGAGAGACTTCTTGTACTCCCCCACGATCCGGAGGTAGTGCCGGAACACCCACGCATTGTCTGCGGTGATCACGATCTGCTCCCGCGGATCCATCTGGATATCGTAAAGCTGCAACAACTCGTTGCTGATCACCCGCGTGCCCATGGCACCTTCCTGGCGCGGATTATTGAACGACGCGACAAACGGCTTGGGATACATGCGGTACTGCCGCCAACGCACTGCGGCAAGATCGTTATTGACGAAAGTCATCAGGTGCTCTCGGTTGGAATCGTCCTGTTTTCCCAAGAAGTAGTCACTCTGGTCGACGCCGTCGATCGCGCGGTCACTCGGCATCTCGCCGCCGATGAGCGCAGCAAGGCTCGGGTAAAAATCATGGATCGACACCATCCCGTTGCTCTTGCGGGGCGGGATTCTACCTGGCCATTTGATCATGCCCGGAACCCGCAGAGATCCTTCAAGCGCATCACCAAGCTCCCCGCGAAACGGCCCGTTGTTGGAACCGATGTAGCCCTGCGGCATGGTCTGCGAGTTCCCGTTCGCGTTATCGGAGGCCCAGATGACGATGGTGTTGTCCTCGATACCTGCCTCTTCAATGGCATCGAGCACCTGCCCGGTGCGGTAATCTAGTTCCATAATGGCGTCGCCATAAGGGTGGCCCGCTTTGCCGACGAATACGGGCGCAGGCAAGTTCGGGTAGTGCGCATGGGTCCAACCGATGTAAAGGAAGAAGGGTTTGTCGCCCTTTGCCTGGCGCTTGATGTAATCGACTGATGCCGCCGCGATATCACCCTCGACCTGTGACCGATATTCCACGGTGTATTCGCGGACTGGCTTCAGATCACCGTTCTCATCGGATTCCCAGACCCTTGGAACCACGCTCTCGATGAAATCATCCGGCATGTTCTGGCGTTCCATGTGGCCGCGATACAGCGTGCCATCAGTGGTCTCTATCACCCCGACCTTGTACTCGTCGAAACCCTGCCGTGTTGGCCAACTCTGTTCCTCCGAACCCAGATGCCACTTGCCGGTCATGCCGGTGGCATAGCCCTGGCTCTTGAACATCTCCGCCATGGTGATTTCCGCGTCCTGCAGCGTATTGGGCGTTCCGCCGATAATGATGGTGCCCAGGCCTGCACGGCCCGCGTAACGGCCCAACATCAGCGCGGCCCGCGACGGCGTGCATCCAGGCTCTACCAGGAACTGCGTCATCTGAAGGCCTTCTTCTGCGATGGAATCGATGCGGGGGGTGGGCATGCCCCGCATCTCCCCGCCCCCATAGGCACCGATGTCACCCCAGCCGACGTTGTCGGCCAGCATCAGCACCACATTGGGCCGCACGGCCGCAGATGCGGTTGCTGCAAACCAAACGGTCAACAGCCCCGCGATCGCAAGTTGGGATGATCCTTTGTTTTTCATGATGTACCACCAGTTGTTGAGGTTCGTTTTCGATGCTGACATGTGCCCCCTGTCGGCACCTGGGAGTCTTTACTACCGCGTTGCTCCACGCAGACGATTTCAATGGGACGCCAGCTCTGGTCGAACCAGGCCTGCTCCGGGCCATGGAGACGGCACAGCATGTGCCAGCCTTTACCGGGCACGGACTGCATCCAGTGGTTTTTCTTGCCCGCAGGCCGCTCCGGGCCGAAGTACGCGTCATACGAGCCATCGGCGTTCGCTTCCACCTTGCCTTCGGCCCCGGTGATTTCCGGGACGCGCTTGTCGGTCTGCAACTTGGAACAGGTTTGCACGTTGTAGACGGTAGGGGCCCAGCAGTGGTCGGCGAGGACGTTCGGCGGCAGATCCACGCGACAGGTCTTCGGCCCTTCAACGGTTGGCCGTCCACATCTCGCATGCCAGCGATCTATTGGGTTCCGCTGCCGGTCCTTGGAGGCCACCACCGCGGGCGTGATGCCCTTGGCAGTCAAAGTGAGAAGCCAATGCAGCAGTTCGATCACGCAGATCGCACCTGAAAGCCAGATTTGATCCCCGCGTACGGGGCGCTGTTGTCGCTCACTGGTTCACCGGAATTTCACAGGAGACAGGACAGAGTTTCGTCGAGGGTTCGCATCGAATCCTGCCATTTTGCGCCACAGGTGAGCGGGTCCGTCATCGAGCCGTTTTGACGGTTCTCGGCTACTTCCGCTGCAAGTATCCCCGCAGGCTTTCGAGAACGGCAAAGCCAAACGACGATCTCTGCAATTGAGGACGGCCGGTGTCGCTCGGGTGTTGAGCGTGCAAACAGGACCAGTCATTCTTCAGTCGTCGTGAGAACGGCCTTTATCTGTTTGTCACGGTTTTCAGTTCAAATAGGACCTCGGGTCGGCATCCGTGCCTAACGTTGGCGGCATGGCGCATGCTCAGCGGATCGCTGAATACTCGCAGAATGAGGATGCATTTTGACTTGTCCCAAGGCACTCAATCGTGTCGGCCTGTCGGTTCCTGACGTCGATGCCGCATTCAAATGGTAACCGTATGCCACCCATTCGCATACTCAACAGGTCCCGATACTGATCGGACAGCTGGCCTGGCGTCTAGACCGCTGGAAAGGCCAACACCGCCGTCTCACCGAATACAAGCTACCTCGACGTATCCACAACGAAGGGGCCTCCTCGCGATGACGGGCGAGTCTTTTCCGTACCTGCAAAGCACGATAGTTTGACAGTCCAGAAACTCATCAAAAGCGAAGCCGCGATGGTGTAAAGAGGCGGCGAATTTCCCGCACCAGACTAAGCCGGGCCCGATCAGCGATTCGCCTGTTGCCGTTTCCGAGAAACCAAGCCGTCTGGCATCAAACGGGAAGCCAACCGCTGAAGATCCAGACGACAACCCGGTCTTGGCGATGGCCCAAGCGATTCGGGCGCAGTACCTGGTCACGGGGGATAAGAAAGACCCGCCTGGGTATACGACTACTCCAGATCGATGGCCCGAATCGCCTTTTCCAGAAACGCGATGCGCGCGGCGATCTGCGGGCTCACATCGCCGTGTCGGGCCTGCGCAATACTTCTATCGCCGCGCAGCTGCATCATCAGCCAGCCGCGAACCATCACGTAGTAACGCGAATCCAACCCGAGCTCCAGGACCGCCGCCATCGCATCCGGGGCTTCGGGATTGCGGATGGCCGCGGCGATTGCAAGCACCCTGTGACCGAGCCATAGCGCGTGCTCGTCAGCCCGTGACAGATCGACTGGTTCGAGCCGACTGCCGCCGGCGATTCCGATCGCGGGTAGCAGGAGGACAAAGGCCAAGACGATACAGACAACGGTCGGACAAGCCAGTGCGTGGTTCCCCTTGGTCATTGCGTCCTCTCGTGGTCGTGAACCTATTTGAAGACGACCGGAACAACCAGCGCATCGTCCAATGCCTGGCGGTTGCTGGGATTGTCCTTCTCGAGGATCAAACGACCCGGGCCAGGCTCCGGCGACTCGAACCGCAGCACGGCGGAGAAAGGGACGAACTCGGTGGTCACCCATTCACTCTGGGCGGTCGCAAACCCGTGAGCGACAAGGTTGCCATCGCCGTCCGATAGCATCAGCGGAAAATCTCCCTCGAAGAACCAGGTCCCGCGAGCGCGCCCGCGAACCTCGACCGGGGAAGCGACCACCGCACCGCGGGCCGGCAGGTCCAGGACGATCCGATCGCTGCGGCAATCGCCTTCTGGAACGGTACGGACGATGCGCGTCACGCGCCAGCCGACGGCGTAATCGGCACCAAATCCGGTAGCCGGTGGCTCACCTGCGCTGCCCGCCAAGACCATTAACAACGGTGCATACGGTTTCGTCTCGGAGCGGACTGCGCGATAGGATCCCATCATCGCATCCAGCGCGGGCGAATCCCCCAGCACCCAGTGCGCTTCCGGATCTGCGCAAGGTTCGAACGATCGCACTTCGTGTCCAATCGTGACCCAGCCTTCCACGATCCGCTCACCCGCATCGAGTGAGCCGACGAGCGTCAGCCCGTCACCCTCGAGCATCAGGTAGCCGGTGCGCGCGAGCATGGGTTCGGCCGACATTGGTTCGTCCGGCGCACGCGCGAGGTAATCAACGACAATCACACCGTGGACAACGTCCAGGCGCTGCGGGTTGACACGGTCGCCAATCAAAACCGCAGACCCGCCACGATAGCCGCCATCGACCTTGTGCGCCGCGGCGACGTAGTAGAAAGTCCCGCTGCCGCCAGGGTCCTGGACCAGAAAAAGCACCGCGTCGGTGTCACCGTCCCCGTCGATGTCACCGTAGCTCGGGGCGCCGAGCACCTGTGTCCTGATTGCGGTGGCTGCCCCAGGCGCTGCTGGCCGCACGGCGCGCCCGTTCCGCAGCCTGACCGACTCCCCTTCGACGAGGTAGGTCGCGTCGCGCGGGCCTTCTGCCGGCATCGTCCCAGGTGCCATGTATTCTCCGGCACACGCCGGGTTCATCATGGCGGAAAGCAGTACCAGCGCCGCAGCGCCAATTACATCAAGTTTCATATTCGAATCCCGGGTCCTTTGCTTCGCCGTGCTCGACAATACGCCATGCCGTGTTCCTCTAGGCAATACTCATATAGGATGCTGAAATCGTCCATCGTGACGATCCCCCGCGGCGGGAGTGCTTCCTTGGGACTGAAATGAAGATCCGGCGAAATCAAAAATTGCATTGCCAACGCGTCAGCTCAGGTAGTACGTTCCGCCTTCTTTGATTCATCTGGTTCGGAGCAAGCCGTCATGAAATTGGCAATCCTCTCCTGCTCACCCAGGGCATACAGCACACGTCGGCTTAAAGAGGCAGCATTGGCGCGTGGTGTGAACGCAAAAGTACTGAATACGCTGAAGTTCGCGATTGATCTCAAGCGCGGTTCTCCGGATTTGTTCTTTCGGCAGAAGCAACTCAGCGAGTACGACGCGGTACTGCCTCGCATTGGCGCTTCGATCACCTATTATGGGACCGCCGTGGTCAGGCAGTTTCAAGAGATGGACGTATTCTGTGCCAACACGGCCCATGGCATAATCAACTCACGCGACAAACTCCGTAGCCTGCAGATTCTGGCTCGACATCACATAGGTATCCCGGAGACCACCTTCGTTCGGGATAAGAAGGATGTGCTGCCGGCTATCGAGCGTGTCGGCGGTGCTCCGGTGATCATCAAACTCATTGAGGGAACCCAGGGTATCGGCGTGCTGCTGGCCGAGAACGCCAGGGCGGCGGAATCCATCGTAGAGCTGCTACAAAGCCAGAAACAGAACGTACGCATTCAGAAGTTCGTTGCGGAGAGCCGAGGGAAAGACATCCGGGCCTTCGTTGTCGGCGACCGCGTCGTCGCCGCCATGCGGCGTGTGGCACAGGGCCAAGAGTTTCGAAGCAACGTGCATCGAGGCGGCAAAGCGGAACCCGTTGATTTGCCCGAAGCGTATGCCGATGCGGCGATCCGGGCAGCGCAGATTCTTGGTTTGCGAGTGGCGGGTGTGGACATGCTCGAAAGCACCAGCGGCCCACAGATCATGGAGGTCAACTCTTCGCCTGGCCTTGAAGGTATCGAATCCTGCACGCAACTCGATGTTGCCGGTGCGGTCATCGACTACATTGCGGCCCAGATCGACTTTCCGGAAATCGATATCCGCCAACGCCTGACGGTCAGCAAAGGCTATGGCGTCAATGAGATCTATGTGCCGGACGGGTCTAAGTATGTCGGTA
Source organism: uncultured Chromatiaceae bacterium (assembly GCA_965601425.1). GTDB lineage: Bacteria > Pseudomonadota > Gammaproteobacteria > Chromatiales > Chromatiaceae > Thiosocius. The sequence goes on from CBFCWF010000118.1 coordinate 7,161, forward strand.
AGACCATCGCTGAGGTGGACCTTTCCGCGAAGGACCTTAACGTCCTGACGCTCTACCGCGGAAACAAGGTCATTCCGAATCCACGAGGCGACCGCACGCTCGAGCCAGAGGACAAGCTGCTGTGTTTTGGCAAGCTCGAATCTATGCGTGGTATGGTGCCGGCGCGCGCGCGCCGACGTAGGCAGCCCGAGGTGCAGGAGTTACCTGATACGGAGGTAACCAACCCTGAAGCGGAGCATGAAGCTGACCATGACTGAGGTGCTTGGCTGGCGCGAGTGGGTCGCGTTGCCCGCTCTTGGCATTGATCGAATCAAGGCGAAAGTAGACACCGGGGCGCGGACATCCTGCCTGCATGCGTTTGACGTGCGCATCGACGATGCACAAGGGCAGACACTGGTCAGGTTTTCGATGCATCCCGAGCAACATAGCCTGGACAATGCCGTGGAATGTGTTGCACCGCTGAAAGATGAAAGAGAAGTTCGTGACTCGGGCGGCCATAGCGAGACGCGATACGTCATAGAGACCGACATCAAGATCGGTCAGCAGACGCACCGCGTGGAGTTCACGCTGACCAATCGTGACAGCATGGGTTTTCGAATGCTCATCGGACGAACCGCAATAAAGGACCGCTATCTCGTTGATCCGGGAAGATCCTTTCTCCTGAGAAAGCGCGACAAAGCTCAGTACAGAGCAGGCTGACCAATAGGGCATGGCGCAACACCGATCGACATTCGAACTTGCCGGGCGCTCGATTTCCGCCGGGTCCAGGAAACTGGTTGAAATCGAACTGGCTCAACTGTTCACCAGCACCCGGATGACGCTGCCGGTGCAGGTCGTCCACGGACGTCATGAGGGCCCCGTCATGTTCGTCAGTGCTGCCGTGCATGGAGACGAGCTCAATGGCGTGGAAATCATCCGGCGGTTGCTCAGATCGCGATTGATGCGCCAGATCAGGGGCACTTTGCTCGCAGTGCCGATGGTGAACATGTACGGCGTTCTCGAACGATCACGCTACTTGCCGGACAGGCGAGATTTGAACCGTTCTTTTCCCGGCTCGGAACGCGGCACGATGGCAGCGCGGCTCGCGCACACGTTCATGAGCGAGATTGTCTCGCGATGCACGTACGGTATCGACCTGCATACGGCGGCAATCGGTAGAGACAATCTGCCGCAGATCCGTGCCAATCTCGATGACGAATCAACCGAAAAGCTGGCACGCGCCTTCGGTGTACCGGTGCTGATAAATTCCAGTCTGAGGGATGGCTCTTTGCGAGAAAGCGCGCTCGAGTCCGGAGTTACGATGCTGCTCTATGAAGCCGGCGGGGCACTGCGACTTGATGAAATGTCTATTCGCGCCGGACTGGCGGGCATTGTCCACGTCATGCGGTCGGTCGACATGCTGCCGGCCAGTCGCAGTCGAAAAATCGCAAGCGAACCGTTCATTGCCAGATCGAGTGTTTGGGTACGCGCATCGAACAGTGGCTTGTTCATCAACCAGGTTTCTCTGGGCACCCGAGTTGAGAAAGAACAGACTATTGGTGTCATCGCGGATCCCGTCACCGGCGAAGAGTTCTCAATCTTGGCGGCCGCTACCGGCGTCATCATCGGAAAAAGCAATCAGCCTCTGGTTCACGAAGGCGAGGCACTTTTTCACATCGGCCGGTTCGAGGCGTCAAAACGCGTAGCCGCCGAGATAGAGACGTTTCAGACTGAGCATCAACTAGGCGATGGCGAGGCATTCGAGCCGCCGACGATTTCCTGAGATTACTCGGGCCGCGCCCTCGCCCTTCGGGCCGCCCCCGCTGCGCGGCGACGTTCTGCGTCGCGGCTACACGGCTCCTTGTCGAACCGAAGGGTTGTCATCAGTTCTTCGGCCCCTCTGTTCCGCTTCAACCGCGACTTTTGCCAGTTGGACGAAAAAGGACGGGCCACCGGCTACTACAGCTGGATCGAGATCCCTTTCCGCGCCGAGGTGACAGTCTCGACCAACTCGGGCCGAGATGGAGCTCTCAACGGGGGGGCCTCGTCCACCGGAACGGCAAAAGAGCAGCAACCCCCGGCAAACTGGTGGCCTGCCGACCGGCAGCTCCGAAACAGGAACGGCCCCAGCCAGCCGGATTCGCTTCTTCCGAGTTCGGCCATTGCGGACATCGAAACCGCTGCCGAAGAAGGCAAAAATGCCGCGAAAACGGGCGTTTCTGGGATCAAAAACCCGTCCCCAACTTGAATCTGTTAGATACAATTCGGAGGTTAACCACCCCCCATGCCTTGAAGCACACTGGCAGAGACTCAGAGTGCAGCTTGGTGTACGACACACAATAGCTTGGTTTTTCCCAACACGATTTTGAACCTCGCCACGCCTATCTGTATTCGAGCACTTGTTCCATGACGCGAAGCATCCGGGGGATATCATTTCGTTCCAGTCCCATGTCCACATGGGCAAAGCCATCGATTAGATGCAGATGCGCTTTATTGTTTGGAAGTGCTCGCGCAAGCGCGACGCTCTCTGTAAAGGGAATAATGTTGTCGTTACGGCCATGAACGATGATGACATCTGCACGGTAGCGGGACAGGTCGTGAGATGCCGGATCTATTCCAGCCAGCTCACTGCGGATTCGGGGCGACAACCCTTTGATGAGCATAGGAACCCGATTCGGGTCCTTGTTGGTCAGCAGGGCGAAAAAAGCCTGGGCATCGGGCGCCAGGTTTGTGGGCGTCGTCGCGCTATCAATAACGTCGCCGTCGTGCGTTTCCCGGGCGTAGCGGCCGAGCGCGGCGCGGTCCGTTGGGCGGTCGAGCAGATCGGAGTTTGAAATCGTGAAAACCTGTAGGGCGTAGGGATTCGGATCCCGTCGCCGCCACTCGCTTTCGCTTGTATCTCGGTAGTAGCCCGTCGTGAAGTAGGTGACGATGGTTCGCAGGTCGTAGTACCCTCCCAGAACAACCACGAATTCAACCGTATCCTGTATGCTCGGCTCGAGTGCAGCCAACAAGACCGGACCGGCACCATAGCTGAATCCCGCGATACCCACAGAGTCCTGTAACTGCAGCTCCGGTCGTGATTTCAGGTGACGAAAAGCATCCGCCACTTCCCTTACGTCGCTCGTACGTACCCGGTAGTGTCGCAATCCCTCTATGTCTGGTACCAACACCGCGAAACGCAGGCGGGCCAGCGTCTTAGCCAGCGAGACCAAGCGGCGGTCATTCTTGCCTGCGGGAACGACTCCGGGCACAACCACGATGCCTGCACTTGCGCCTTCCGGTGAGATATAGAAATCGCCTTTGTGTGAACGGCCGTCGATTTCATACGCGACGGTACGGCGCACAGGTTGCGGTGTTTGCGCTTTGAGGCGACTGGGCAGGATGCCGGTCGAGATATCCTCCAGGGCGAGAGCGGCTTCGGAATCGCCTAAATGCGGCGCGCAGCCCGATGCCAGTGCAGTGAGCAACATCAGCACCGCGACCCATTGCCTAGTAGACCCAGAAGGTCGAGTCGACAGGCTTCGCAATGTGGAATACGGCTGAATGTTGGTCATAAGCGGCTCACGATCCCTGGGTGACCTTTGCCTTCGGCATTGCCGCGGGTGTCGTGATTGATTTGCTGGCCATCAATGTCAGTCAGTTGTCGATTGGATTAGGTTCCGCCGGGGGCTGCTGGCCTCGGGTCTGATTATCGGCTACCTGCGTAGTGTCTACCGGGTTTTTGGCCGCATGCCGGCGGCAACACCGGTTCGATGACCAGCGGTGCCCCCTCAGTGTGGTCACCAAAAGTGCGAATAGTCACGTGCCGTCGCTCGGTTACACCGGCGCCTATGCTTTTGCAAACGTCTTGCTGAACGTTGCGGGCAGCGTGATTCCGTTCTTTTAGCCACAGCCCTGAGGGCTTGCCGCGCCTCAACGGCCAAAATTTTGCGCGTGTGCCGTCGTCAGCACACTGGTCACAGGTCTCGTAACCGCGTGCGAATTGAAAGAGATACTACTGTGGGTTCGCACTCCAAAAGAAATAGTTGACGGACAGCCGAAAGGATTCAGCCAATTTCTGTCCGGGGGATATCTCTTGTGCGCACGTCGCTGCCGTCCATCAAGCATCTGGCGTCCGGGACGCCATGACCGGTTCCGGCCGTTGTCCCTGCCAGTGCGAATGTCAGCTTCGGATAAAGCGGACGCTGGATTTTGCAGCGCAACACGCTCGGATCGAGCAACTGCTGCCGGTCAGGTGGTGTCTCGTGACCGGCGGGTTCGTAACAGGAACGGACCTTCCCCTGCTGGGCAATCCCGTTGTCAGGATGCCTGTAACCGCTGGGTCGGCAAAATGGCGCCCACGGCCAGGAGCGGTCAAAAGAGCTGCGGTCTTCAACTGGTAGTCACTCGCCAACAGCGGACAATCGTATACGCCTCGGGAGATAGCCTCTGCGCAACAACGGTGGCGGCTGGCCTGGTGGTCGGCGAATGGAGAAAAACGCGTCCGCGAACGGGTTTCGGGGAAGGGTTCGCACACCAAATGTCATTCGATGGTCAGGGGGGTCGATCAAACGCTGATGTTGACAGCTGCGATCAAGCGATTCAATTGGCGTGAAAGGCTTTCAATACTGCCTATACGCCGGTCTGGCAAGCCAAATTGACAATCTCGAGGTCGAACGTTAGAAAATCCGCCCGCAGCGAGGCCACGGGCGGTCTAGAAGAGGCGAGTACCTTTACCGTACAGCGATTAAGGTGAGACTCTTCGACTTACCCGACGTCGCCCTCGTCTTCATCGTCGTCGTTGACATCGACTACGGCGTAGATAGAAGTGGTTCCGCTGACTTCGTTGGCAACGACCAGCAGGGCCACACCTTTCTTCGGGCTGTCCTTTCTGTCGATGAACAGGATGCTCTCGGGCCCGAGGTCACCGGCGAGCCCAGCCTCGAGATCAGCGTTGCTGACATCGAAGTCCCGGTCGTTCCGGTAGAGCACGAACTCGGGATTCTCAGGATCGCTGACGTTGTAAACGACTGTCCCGCCGATCCGTTCGAGCCCGATGAAGGCGTAGAATTCGTCCTTGTACCGCGCAATCGTCACGGCCTCCGGCTCGGGGCCCTTGTTGTCGCTGCGGTCGTCGATGGCGGGTTGGCCGTCATCCTCGTTGGCATCGTTTGAGGCATTGAAGTAACTCGGAAATGCCTCGGCGGTGATCTGCTCCAGCATGTCGCCGCTGTCCCAGACCAGCTCGCCGTCCTGATCCCAGATCGAGAAGGAACGACCACCGTACGAGAACAGCTGGTCCAGATCACCGTTCTCATCGATGCCGTCGATGCTGGAGATGTTCAGGCGGCCCAGCGCTTTGTCGTCCTGTAGGCCACCGTCAATCAGGTCCTGAAGCGCTGCGCTCGTTTCCAGACCGTCACGGCCGAAGGAAGTGACGTCTTCGATGTCCTTGAAGCGGATCGCATCGCCGCGTTCATTCAGATCGGGCACATCAGACTCATCGGCATCGCCTCGATCGTCGCCCTCGTTGGCCGTGATGCAGTAGGTCTTCTTGCCTTTTCCCCTGCCTTTGCCCTTGGGCTCGTAACAGGCGATCGCGTCGGGCATGAACAGTCCCCTGACCGGCCATTGGGCGATGTTGATGCCGCCATCCCTGTCGGACGGATCCAGTCCGAAGCCGTCGATGCTGTGGTCCTTGGTCCCCAGTGCCCGGATCTCGGTGACGATGCCGCGCCTGATGTCGACCACGGCCACGGCATTGGCCTCCTGCAGGGTCACGTAGGCGGTCCTGCCCTTGTCGTCGACGCCTATGTATTCGGGTTCGAGGTCCTGGCTGACAGTGATCTCGCCTTCAGCCAAAGGCGGCGCGACGACATCCGGGAACAGGCGCACGCCCGCGTCGCGTAGCGCCTCGACTTGGTCGTCGAAGTCGTTGAAATCGGCAACCATCACATCCTTGATCGTGCCATTTC
>CBFCWF010000119.1:0-13008 GCA_965601425.1 uncultured Chromatiaceae bacterium
GCCGCGAGTGCCTGATCGATGTCGGCGATGATGTCGTCGACGTGCTCGATGCCGATCGACAGGCGCACCATGTCTTCAGGGACACCGGCCGCGATCAGCTCATCCGGACCGAGCTGGCGATGCGTCGTCGTGGCCGGATGACAGGCGAGCGACTTGGCATCGCCGATGTTGACCAGGCGGAGGATCATCTGCAGCGCATCGATGAATTTGGCGCCCGCTTCCTTACCCCCGTGGATACCGAAGCTGAGGATGCCCGATGCCTTGCCGCCGGTAATCTTTCGGCATAGATCGTGATAGGGACTGTTCGTCAGACCAGCGTAGCTCACCCACTCGACCTGCGGGTGCTTTTCCAGGTGCTCGGCTACGCGTTGGGCATTCTCGCAATGTCGCTCCATGCGCAGGCCGAGCGTTTCGAGGCCCTGCATGACCAGAAATGCATTCAACGGTGATATTGCGGCGCCGGTATTTCGCAGCGGGACCACGCGGCATCGGCCGATGTAGGCGGCCGGCCCCAGGGCCTCGGTGTAGACTACGCCATGATAAGAGGGATCGGGCTCGTTGAGCATCGGGAAACGCCGGGCATTCGCCACCCAGTCGAATTTGCCAGAATCGATAATCACCCCACCAATGCTGGTACCGTGACCTCCGATATACTTGGTCAGAGAGTGGATCACGATGTGTGCACCCAGGTCGAACGGCTTGCACAGGAACGGTGTAGGCACCGTGTTGTCGACGATCAGCGGCACCCCGTGACGCTGCGCGATCTCGCCCAGCTTGACGATGTCGACCACGTTTCCGGCCGGGTTGCCGATCGACTCGCAGAAGATGGCACGTGTGTTGTCGTCGATCAGGCTTTCGAGGCCGGCCTGGTCGTCGTGCGAGGCGAACCGCACTTCGATGCCCTGGCGCGGGAAGGTATGCGCGAACAGGTTGTAGGTCCCGCCGTATAGCTGGCTCGTGCTGACGATATTGCAGCCGACGTCGGCCAGACACTGGATCGAGTAGGTAATGGCAGCCATACCCGACGCCAGGCAGAGTGCGCCAACGCCCCCTTCCATCTCGGCCAGGCGCTGCTCGAGCACCGCCTGTGTCGGATTCATGATGCGCGTATAGATGTTGCCGGCGACCTTCAGATCGAACAGGTCGGCACCGTGTTGCGTGTCGTCGAAGGTATAAGAGGTGGTCTGGTAAATCGGCGTCGTGGCGGCGTGTGTCGTCGGGTCGCCTTCGTACCCGGCATGCAATGCCAGCGTTTCGAGTTTCATGTGGGCTCCTCCAGTGTATTTCTTGTTTGTCGGGCATGGAGCCCGAAATCCCGGCCAGGGATCAGCGCAGATGATAACGGCTGTCCGGGTCGGTTGACAGGCGGCCGATCGGGACCTTCGGATCAGCGGGTGCCGATCGCGGCCTGGAAGATCTCGATCTGGCCGCGCGAGGTCTCGTCCCAGTCGAATTGCTCGGCGTAGGCGCGCGTTGCGGCGCGCCGCGGCGGTGCGTCGAACAGTTCGCGCACGGCCCGCGCGATGGCCGGAGCGGTGCGGTCAGCGGTGAGTCTGCCAGCTGCGTCGGCGGCGACGACCTCGGGCGTACCGTCGACTGGCGTGGCGACGACCGGGGTACCGCAGGCCATCGACTCGAGCAGTACGTTCGCCCAGCCTTCGCGGCTGGATGCCAGCACCAGTGCATCGGCCGCCTGGTAGTGCCGACGCAGCGCCTCCTGGCTCAGGCGACCGGCGAATCTGACCCGGTCTTCGAGCGCGGATTCCGTGACCTGCCGACGCAGCGTCTCTGCCTCCGGGCCATCACCTGCGATCACTAATTCCATTGCGGGCAGTGCGCGCATCGCCTCGATCACCAGGTGATGCCCCTTGCGCTCGATCAGGTGGCCGACCGAAAGCAGTGCCGGGCGCGACCCGAAGCCAAGTTCGGCGCGCAGCGCTTGTCGTCGATCAGCGGGACGGAAGAACTCGAGATCCACACCGTTGCGCAACACCGAGACGCGATCCTCGGCGACACCCATTTCGATCAGATATTGCTTCAGCGCACCGGCCACGGTGATCATGTGGGCGGCCGACTCGGTCACGCGCAGGATCTTCGCGCGCGCCGCCGGGTAGCTTGGGATCAGATTGAGATCGGTGCCGCGCCCGGTTACCACGAAGGGCCTGTCGAATGCCTCCGCCAGCCGCATCGCGGCGACGCCATCAGGGTAGAAATAATGCGCATCGATCAGGTCGAAGTCGAAACCGCCATCGCGCAGGTGACGCACAAGGTCGCACACCGCCCGGAACATCAGCCACGGAGCCAGCTGCATACCGATCTTGGGAATCACCGGATACTTCGGGTGCCAAACGTCTATGCCGTGCCGATGCTCATGCGACGGGACGCCGGCAAACGCCGCATAGCTGCCGAAACGCGGGTTGCGGGAAGGAAACCAGGGCACCGGGGCGACCACGGTCACGCTGAGCTCAGGCGCGAAAGACAAGAGCTGGCGCAATCGATTCTCGACGAAAATACCGTGTGAGGGCTGACGTTCGTTCGGGTAAAGCGAGCTGAAGGTGAGAATTTTCACGCGACTATCGCTCAGCGGCAATGCAGCGGCGTGCAATCTCGACCACCCGCTTCGCATTCACCTCCCAAAGATAGCCCCGCTCGAAGATCGCGCGCCGCGCCTGCGCGCTCATCTGCTCCAGACGCTGCTGGTCCGAGAAGATCTCCTGGACCGCACTGACGAAAGCGGCCCGATCGCCGGGTGGAAAAAACAGGGCGTTACGACCTTCCTCCAAAATCTCGCGGGTGTTTTGCTGGTCGACAGCGACCACTGGCTTGGCCATCGCCAAATACTCGAACAGCTTCATCGGCGAGGCATAGGACGTGGCTGCGGGCTGCAGGGCGACATCGATCGCGGCCAGATACTCGACAATCTGTGCATGCGCAACGGCACCGGTGATGTGGACACGGTTGGCGACACCGGACGTTAGCGCTGCCGACTCGATGGCCTCGCGCGCCGGACCATCGCCGATGATGAGCAAATGGACGTCAGAAAGACCATCTGGCCAGTGCGCCATGCCGCTTACGAGGTCTTCGAGGCCGTGCCACTCCCGAATCCAGCCGACGAAGCCGACTACGCGCTGCCCGTCCAGTCCGTACTTGCGGCGCACCGCATCACCGGCCTCACGCCGGCCATGGAAGCGCTCAGTGTCGACGCCATTGCTCATCACGCTGATCAGGTCCCGATCCACGCCGGACGCGACCAACAGGTCACACAGCGGTGTCGACACCGTGATCACCGCCGATGCATGGTTGCAGATCCATCGCTCCGACCACCGTGCCAGCCCGCCCAGGCTCTGCTGCCCCAGGTCGGCTTGTTCCTGGGCCAGCGGGCTATTGACCTCGAGGATCAGCGGCACACCCAGCCGGCGCCCAGCCAGCACACCGGAAAAATTGAACAGTGCATAGCGTTCGTAGATGACATCCGGTTTGAAGCGGCGCGCCGCCGACAGCAGCTTGGAGACACCAACCAGGTTGTAGCCCAGCTCGACAATCTCGCGCCCCATATCGGGCATGTGCTGTTTCAACCGGCTCAGCAGCGAGGGACTACCATCGCCGGGTACAGCCACCGGGGCATCCGTGGGAACCAGGGCCACCTCGAGCACTTCGTGCCCAGCGCGACGGAGGCTTGAAATGATCTCGCGGATATGGATGCCCTGGGCATCGCTCGCCTGCGTCCGGTGATGATAGAGGATACGCATGTCGGGAGCCCGGGCCTGAGATCAGGTCGCGCCAACTGGCGCAGGGTAACGCACCCCGGCCGTCCAGTTCAGGGCCTGTCGTCCACCACCCCTTCCTTTTTCACCGGCATCAGATCGGCCTTGCTGACGCCGAGCATCAGCACCGAGGTGCTCGCGACGTAGATCGAGGAGTAGGTGCCGATCAGGACGCCGACCAGCAGCGCAAACGCAAAGCCGTGGATGATTTCACCACCGAGGAAAAACAAGGCCAATAGCACCAGAATGGTGGTCAGCGAGGTCACCAGGGTGCGCGACAGCGTCTCGTTCAGTGAATGGTTCACGATGCTCTCGGGCGTGCCCTTGCGCATTTTGCGGAAGTTTTCGCGGATGCGGTCGAATACGACGATAGTGTCGTTCAATGAGTAGCCTATCACTGCCAACACCGCCGCCAGGACCGGCAGATCGAACGGGATCTGCAGCAGCGCGAACAGCCCGACAGTAATCATCACATCGTGTACCAGCGCAATCACAGAGCCTAGGGCGAAACGCCACTCGAAACGCATCGCGACGTACATCAGGATCGCAATCAAGGCGACCAGCACGGCCAGCGCGCCGTCCTCGGTCAGCTCGTCACCGACCTGTGGCCCGACGAACTCGACGCGGCGCAGTTCCAGTTCGTCATCGGACGCATCCGCGAGGGCCGCGAACACCTGGTTACTGAGGCGCGCACTCTCACCCTCCTCGCCGCTACTCGGCAGGCGAATCAGGATATCGCGTGGCGTGCCGAAGCGCTGTACCGCACTGTCGCCAAAGCCGCCGGCGGCCAGTGCGCTGCGTACCGATTCGAGTTCGACAGGTTGGCTGTACCCCACCTCGAGCAGCGTGCCACCCGTGAAGTCGATGCCGAGGTTGAGGCCGCGCGCGACAAGTGCACCGACCGCGACCAGAATCAAGACCAGCGAAAACACCATCGCAAGCTTGCGCTTGCCCATGAAATCGATTGTCTTTCCACTTTTCAGGATTTGCATGGCCGTTTCCGCGGGTTCAGATGGAGAGCTTTTCCACGCGCTTGGCGCCGTAGATCGAGTTGACGACTGCACGCGTGCCGATGATCGCGGTGAACATCGAGGTCAAAATGCCGATCGCAAGCGTGACGGCGAAACCGCGTACCGGCCCGCTGCCTATCGAAAAAAGCACGACGGCCGCGATGAACGTGGTGATGTTCGCGTCGAGTATCGTGCTGAAGGCCTTGGCATAACCGGAGTGGATACTGGCCTGCGGCGTACTGCCGACCCGCAGTTCCTCGCGTATGCGCTCGAAGATCAGCACGTTCGCGTCCACCGCCATGCCGACCGTGAGGACGATACCGGCAATACCGGGCAGTGTGAGGGTCGCCTGGAGCATCGAGAGTATCGCTACGATCAACACCAGGTTGGTAACCAGCGCCAAGTCGGCGACCAGACCGAACACGCGGTAGTAGATCGCCATGAACACCAGCACCATGGCCATGCCGACGACCACGGACGTGAAGCCCTGATCAATGTTGTCCTGACCCAGGCTCGGCCCGATGGTGCGTTCCTCGACGATTTCGATCGGTGCGGCCAGCGCGCCCGCACGCAACAGCAGTGCCAGCTGATGTGCCTCCTGCGGACTGTCCAGGCCGGTGGTTTGGAAGCGGCGGCCAAATGGCTCGCGGATGGTCGCGACATTGATCACCTCTTCGATCCATTCGCGGATGGGCTTACCCTCGGCGTCGCGCCCGACCGTGCGTTTCTCCTTGAATACGACCGCCATCGGCTTGCCCACGTTGTCGGTCGTAACATTGCGCATGCGGCGCGCGCCCTTGCTGTCGAGGTTGACATAGACCGCCGGCTGACCCGACTGCTGATCGAAGCCGGACGATGCGCTGGTCATCTCGTCACCTGTGACGATCACCTGGCGCTTCAACAGGATGGGCTGGCCGTTGCGCTCGCGGTACAGCGCGGCCCCAGCGGGTACCCGACCGGAGGTTTCGGCATCGAAGGCCTGCGCGGGGTCACCATGGACCAGCCGGTACTCGAGGGTTGCCGTGGCGCCGAGCAAGTCCTTTACCTTGCCCGGATCCTGCACGCCCGGCAGCTCGACGACGATGCGCCGCTCACCCTGCTGCTGAATCACCGGTTCGGCCACGCCGAGCGCGTTCACCCGATTGCGCAGCGTGGTGATATTCTGCTCGAGCGCAAGCTTGCGCGCCGCACGCTCCTCCTGGGGCGGCATGAATACGCGCACATAGTAATCGCCCTCCTCATCGCGCGTGCTGATGGCCAGTTCGCGAAACTCGGAGCCGAGCAGTTCCTCGGCACGGTCACGCGTCTCCGGTTCCTTGAACCGCACGTCCACGCCGTTGCCGGATTCCCTGACCGTGACATAACGAATCCGCTCATCACGCAGCGCGGTGCGCACATTGCCCGCATGGCGCTCGACCGCCTTGGCGAGCGCAGCCTCCATGTCGACATCGATCAGCACATGGATGCCGCCTCGCAGGTCGAGGCCGAGATTCATCGGCCGGCCCCCGATACCGCTCAGCCAGCGCGGGACATCCGGCGAGAGGGTCAGCGCATGGGTATATTCCGGCGGCAGCGCCTTCGCGACGACGTCCTGTCCGGCCAGTTGGTGCTCGGCATCATCGAAGCGGATCTGCAGCCGGTCGGGCTGGACCTCGGACGACTTGACCGGGACCTCGGCGCGCTCCAGTGCACCGATCAAGGTCTGGCGGAGCGTTTCGCCGACCTCCTCGCCGCGGGTTCCCGTGACCTCGATGACCGGATCCTGCGAAAACACGTTCGGCAGGGCATACAGCAAACCGACGAGCAGCACGACGACCACCAGCAGGTTCTTCCACAGGGGATATTGATTCAGCATGATTCAAGTGAAACCCGTTGAAAGCGGCCACGTCGGACGGCGGCCGCCGGCACGCTTACATCTCTTTGAGTGTGCCCTTCGGCATGATCGCCTCGACCGCGGTCTTGCGAACGGTCACGATCACATTGTCTGCGACCTCCACTTTCATGAAGTTGTCGCCGAGGTCGATTATTTTGCCCATCAGGCCACCCATGGTCTGTACCTCGTCGCCCTTCTTGAGGCCCTCGACCATCGCCTTGTGTTCTTTCTGCCGCTTGACCTGTGGGCGGATCAGAAAGAAATACATGATGACGAACATGCCGACCAGGAAGATGATCGACATCGCACCGTCACCGCCCGGGGCCGAACCCTGCGCCAACGCGTCGGAAACAAACAAGTTCATCGTGCGCTCCATTCAGTGAAAACTCGCGGCGATCTCACCGCACAAACCCAAAGGGGCGTGATTATGCCATAGCTCAGACCGGGACAGGCAAACCCCGGCGCAGGTAAAAGTCCTCGCGGAACTTAATGAAGCCCCCGATCTCGATCGCCGAGCGGATATCGCGCATCAGACGCTGGTAATAGTGCAGGTTGTGGATCGTGTTCAGGCGGGCCCCCAGAATCTCGTTGCAGCGGGAAAGATGATAGAGGTAGGCACGGCTATAGTTGTTGCAGGTGTAGCAATCGCAGTCCGGGTCCAGCGCCGCCGTATCGTGCCGGTGCCTGGCGTTGCGGATTCGCACCGCGCCGTCGTGAGTGAACAGGTGTCCGTTGCGCGCGTTGCGCGTCGGCAGCACACAGTCGAACATGTCGATGCCGCGACGTACCGCCTCGACGATGTCCGCCGGGGTGCCCACGCCCATCAGATAACGCGGGTGGTCCGGTGGCAGCCGATTGCAAAGAAAGTCCAGCACCCGCCAACGGTCCGCGGGCGGCTCACCCACCGACAAGCCGCCAACCGCGTACCCGTCGAATGCGATGCGCATCAGACCGTCGAGCGAACGCGCACGCAGTTCGAGGAAGATGCCACCCTGGACGATACCGAACAGCGCGTTCGGATTTCCGGCATGCGCGGCCCTGCTGCGCGCGGCCCAGCGCAATGACAGCTCCATCGATTCGCAGGCCTGCTGCTCGGACGCCGGGTAGGGCGTGCACTCGTCAAAGATCATGACGATGTCCGATCCGAGTGCGCGCTGGATCTGCATCGATTCCTCCGGCCCCATGAACACCCGAGCACCGTCGACCGGAGAGCGAAAGTGAACGCCCTGCTCCGTGATCTTGCGCATCTCGCCCAGCGAGAAGACCTGAAAGCCGCCCGAGTCGGTCAGGATCGGCCGCCGCCAGTGCATGAAATCGTGCAGATCGCCGTGCGCCTGGATAACCTCGGTACCGGGGCGAAGCCAGAGGTGGAAGGTGTTGCCGAGCACGATCTCGGCCCCGATGCCCTCGAGTTCCTCGGGTGTCATCGCCTTGACCGTGCCATAGGTCCCGACCGGCATGAAGGTCGGCGTCTGCACCGTCCCACGGGTGAACGACAACACCCCCCGGCGGGCCTCTTCGTCCGAAGCAACTAACTGAAAATCCAAATAAAACCTCGATTATGTCCGGTAATACTTGACTCTGCCGGCCAATCTATTAGAAAATTCGCATGTACTGAAACTTCAGTACACTCCTCCATCCTCCTTTGGTGGAACTTGGCGCGGCAACCCCTGCCGCGCCTTTTTTTATGCGTCAGTCAGCCGCGTGCACCCGCTCAAGGAACATGGCGTCGCCGTAACTGAAAAAGCGATACCGGGCGGCCACGGCGTGACGATAGGCCGCCAGCGTGCGCCGGTGGCCGGCAAATGCACAGACCAACATCAACAGCGTCGACTGCGGCAGATGGAAATTCGTGAGCAGCGCGTCGACGACCCGAAAGCCGTAGCCGGGGCGGATGAACAGCCGTGTGTCGCCACGGTACGGCTGGAGGGTGCCGCCCGCCGCCGCCGTTTCCAGGCTGCGCACACTGGTCGTGCCCACCGCGATCACGCGCCCGCCCGCTGCGCGCGCATGTTCCACCGCATCGACCACAGCCGCCCCGACCTCCAGCCACTCGCTGTGCATGCGGTGCTGGTCCAGGTCCTGGACCCGCACGGGCTGAAAGGTGCCGGCCCCGACATGCAGGGTCACGCGGGCACTGCGCACCCCGGCGTGCGCAAGGCGATCGAGCATGGCCTGGTCGAAGTGCAATCCGGCCGTCGGGGCGGCCACGGCGCCCGGGCGATCTCCGAAAACAGTCTGGTACCGCTCTCTGTCCAGTGCATCATCCGGCCGCCGGATGTAGGGCGGCAGTGGCATGCTGCCATGCGCCTGCATGAGTTCAGCGAAGCGGCCCTGCGCCAGGCGGAGTTCGAAGAATTCGCCGGCTCGCCCTTCGATGAACACCTCGAATCCGCCGATCGTGATGCGGCTGCCAGGCTTCGGGGTCTTGCTGGCGCGCAGCTGGGCCACCGCCTCGCGGTCGGAGCGCAAGCGCTCGATGAGCACCTCGACGCGGCCACCGGTCTGTTTGGTACCGTGCAGGCGTGCGGGCAGCACGCGGGTATCGTTGAAAACCAACAGGTCGCCGGGACGCACCAGCTCGGTCAGATCCTTGAAATGCCGGTCGATCGGTAGGCCGCCCCGCGGCAGGTGCAGCAGGCGACTGTCGCCGCGGCGCGCGGCGGGCTGCTGCGCGATCAACTCCTCGGGGAGCGCGTAGTTGAAATCGCTGAGTTGCATGGGCGCGCGATATTAGCACGAAGGCTTGCCGCGTCTGTGGATGGCGCTATACTGCGCCACGGCATGCCGGGGTGGTGGAATTGGTAGACACAGGGGATTCAAAATCCCCCGCTGGCAACAGCTTGTCGGTTCGAGTCCGACCCTCGGTACCATCGACGCGTTCGGCGGTTTTTTCGGCGACAAGGTACACCGCATCGCTCGACGCTTCGCCTACCCACCAGAGGAACCCGCGGTCAGCAGTCCGATGCGATGGAACAAGACAGCGAAAGCGCCACACGGCGGCAGATTATCGAACTGCGCATCGAGCACCGCGATCTCGACGAGGCGATTCATCGCCTCGCTGCCGATCCCGCTGCGGATCAGCTGCGCCTGAGACGTCTCAAGAAACGCAAGCTGTTGCTGAAAGACATGATCGCCCACCTGGAAAGTCGGCTGATTCCGGATCTTGACGCCTGATCCCGACCGACGCGGGCAAGGTTTCACCGCCGCCGATCGCGGGCAGTCGCCCGCGCGCTCGGCCTGCCAGCACGCTTACGTGCCTGACCGGAGGCAGCAGCTTTTCGATCGCGCAAAGCTAAGGGTTATGCGCATGATGCCAGAGCCCATCGGGTATAGGGACACGACATGAGCACGCTTCCACGCATCGGCATTCTCACCGTCTCTGATCGCGCCAGCCGTGGCGAGTACCAGGACCGCGGCGGCCCGGCAATCCGGGAATGGCTGGCCAACGCACTGCTTGGCGATTGGGAGCCAGTCGTCCGCATGGTCCCCGACGAGCAAGACCAGGTCGAGTCCGCACTACGTGAGCTTTGCGACCACGATGGCTGCTGCCTGGTCGTTACCACCGGCGGCACCGGCCCCGCGCGGCGCGACGTGACACCCGAGGCCACCACGGCGGTCTGCGACAAGGTCCTCGACGGCTTTGGCGAACACATGCGCAGCGTCTCGCTCGCGCAGGTACCGACCGCGATTCTGTCGCGCCAAACCGCCGGCATACGCGGCCGCTCGCTGATTATCAACCTACCGGGAAAACCGAGTGCGATTGCTGACTGCCTGGACGCGGTCTTTCCTGCCGTCCCTTACTGCATCGATCTGATCGAAGGCCCGTTCCTCGAGACCAACGAGCGCGTAGTGAAAGCGTTTCGACCGAAGGACGCCGCCAGCGGCCAAGCTTGAGGCCTCGCCGATCTTCGCAACCGGCGTTTGGCCGGGGCCGCCAAGCCCCGCCGTCACTGGTCGAACGATTCACCGACCTGATCACGCCGCAATTCATCGAGCCTGTCGAGCACCTGCTTCGCGCGCTCGATCCGGGCCATAATTTCCTCGTCGCCCGGTTTGAAGCGCAGCGCCGCCTCCCACGTGGCCACGGCGGCAGTCAGCTGTTCTTCCAGATAAAGCTGGTCGCCGAGCTTGATCAACGCATTCACCTGCGGGGTAATCACGGCCGACAGCTCTTCCCGCATCGCCGCCAACTCACGATTGTCCGGCTCCAGTTCGGCGGCCTTTTCCAGCAGTTCGGACGCGCTGCGATAGTCGCGCGCGTCGATCGCGGCCTGCGCCTGAGCAAGCTGTTTCTGGAACCTGAACTGACGCTGTTGCCTGGCCGCTTGAACGCGTTTTGCCTTATCCTGCTCCTCCATAGACTGAAGCTGCGACGCGACCTTTTCGAGGCGGCGGTCGATATCCAGCGAGCCAGGCAACTCCAGTGCCACGTGGTGACAGCGTCGTGCCAGGTCCGGTGCGTCGGCCAGATGAAACTCGCTGCACGCGGTGAGCCCGTCGAGTTTGGCGTTCAGGCTCACGGTCAGTTGATCGCGTTCGGCCGCCAACGCGAGGTCCTGCGGTTGGGCGAGGCACAGCGCATCGAGCAGGCTGACCCTGCCTCGCTCACTCTCGGCCTCCGCGACCATCAGCCGATCTTGCAATGTCCGTTTCCTGCTTGCCCACTGCACCTGCATCTCAGACAGCCCACCGGCGACGTCTCGATTGAAGGGGAACCGGTAGGCAGCGACCTCGAGCAGCGCGATGGCCTCTGACCAGCGCCCGCCGTCTGCCAGCGCATCCGCCCTTTCCAAGGCCTCTTCCGGCGACGCGGGCGGCGGTACCAGCTGCGCCTGAGGTGCGACCCAGGGCTCCAGCGCAGCACACCCGGCGAGCAGGCAGGCCAGCAACACCGCGGGCAAGGTACGCCGCATCACGCGGCCCCCGACGCGAGGATGTGGCCGATCAGCTCATCCGCATCCACGTCTCGCGCCACCGCTTCGACGTCCATGGACATGATGTCGACGTTCTGCGTGCGTCCGCGCACCTCCGCCGAACCCAGATCCTGATAATGGCCCACATCACCGGGGTGTCCGTAGGCCATCATCGCGCCGGTCAACAGGACGCCACCCGGCTCCGCCATACCACAGAGGCGCGCTGCAACGTTCACCGTGTCGCCGACCACGGTGTATTGCATGCGTTCCGAACTACCGAGATTACCGGCCAGCATGCTGCCGCAGCTGATGCCGACTCTGAACATCACCGTTGGCAATCGCTGCGCGCTGCGGGATACGTTGATACGCTGTGTCAGATGCTGGATCAGCATGCCGCAAGTCATCGCGTGCAACGCATGGTGTGGGTCTTCATCGGGCACCCCGAACACGATCATGATGCAATCGCCGATAAACTTGTCCACCGTGCCGTCGCAGCTCTCCGCGGCCATCGCGAAATAACCAAAATAGCCGTTCAGTAACTCGGCCACTTCGGCCGGTTCGCGTGTTTCCGACATCTGGGTGAAACCGACGATGTCACAGAACAGCACACTGCCCGTGACGCTATCGCCGCCGAGCGACACCACGGCCTCGCTCGACATCACCTGCTGCGCCACCTGCGGCGATACATAGCGCGAAAGCGCGGCCTCTGCCTGGTCCTTGCGCTGCATTCCCTCGGCCAAGTGCTGGAAAGTCTGCAATACCTGTCCGATCTCGTCACGCCGCCCCTCGCGCCCCTGCGGCAGGTCCGCCCCGAGCACCTCACCGGCACGCGCCAGATGTTCAATCGGGCGCGATAGCCGATGAGCGAGCGCGGACGCGAGCAGCACGCCACCGAACATCATCAGCAGCGTCGAAACCACCAACAGCTGCAGCGTCTCACGCAGATCCCTCTCGAGCGGTGAGCGGTCGATGCTGACCAGCAGATAGCCGGCGGTCACGTCCTGAAACATCACCGGGCTCACGAAAGACGCCGCCTTGTACTCACCGTTTTCCCAGTCCCAGGAGATAATCCCGGGAGAGCCGAGGCGCTCGTCCCCGGAGCCCGGCGGGCTGACCTCGGATGCGACGACCAGCACGCCGTCGGCATCGTACAACTCGGCGCCGAGGATCAGCGGGCTCTGGACATGGCGCTTCAACAGGATCTGCAGTGTCAGGGTGTCTTGCGCCATCAGCGGCTCACCGCTGACCCGAACGAACTGCTCGACGATCACGGTGCTGAACTGATCGAACTGATTGCGGAAACCGGCCTCCTGCTGCTGGATGAGATAGGAGCCCAGCAGGCCCATGGTCACGACGATCAGCGCGGCGATACTCAGGGACCATTTCAACCCCAGCGGAATCGAGGAGTTCTCGTAGCGCCGCCATACCTTGTGCCATGGCGGACC
>CBFCWF010000120.1:0-12919 GCA_965601425.1 uncultured Chromatiaceae bacterium
ATGAGCTTTGTCTCAAGCGGGTCGACGACGAGGCGCTGGCCCGGCTCGATCTGCGAAGCTGGCGTGCGGCCTTCAACGGCGCGGAACCGGTGAGCCCGGCGACGCTCGATCGCTTCAGCGCCCGATTCGCCCGCGCCGGTTTCAGACCGCAGGCCGCGATGCCGGTGTACGGGCTCGCCGAGGCGGCGCTCGGCCTCGCCTTTCCGCCGGTCGGCCGCGAACCCCGAATCGACCGCGTCGATCGTGACGCACTCTCCAAACACGGCGAGGCCCGACCCGCGAGCCCGGAAGCCGCGGACGCGCTGCGTTTTCCCAGCTGTGGTCGCGTGCTTCCCGGCTATCGGGTGCGCATCGTCGACCCGGCAGGCCAGCAGCTGCAGGCGCGGCGGCAGGGCCGTATCGAATTCAACGGGCCTTCCGCGACGCGCGGCTACTTCAATAACCCAGAGGCGACACGCCGGCTGCGTGACGGCGAATGGCTGGACACCGGCGACCTGGGTTACCTCGCAGACGACGAGCTCTACCTGACCGGGCGCGTCAAGGACTTGATCGTACGCGCCGGCCGCAATCTTTACCCGCAGGAACTCGAAGCGGCCGTCGGCGACATACCCGGCATTCGGAAGGGCTGCGTCGCGGTCTTCGGCAGCCCGGACCCGGCCGACGGGACCGAACGGCTCGTCGTGATGGCGGAGACCCGCCTGGCTGACGAGACACAGGGCGAGCAGCTGCGGCGCCGCATCCTGGCAATCGCCAGCGATCTGGTTGGGACACCGCCGGAGGTGATCCAGCTGGTCCCGCCGCACACGGTACTCAAGACGTCGAGTGGCAAGATACGGCGCCACGCGAATCGCGAGGCATTCGAGGAGGGGCGCATCGAGCGGGCAGGTAAGGGTCCCGGGCTGTGGCGCCTCGCGCTGTCCGGGTTGCCGGGCCTGCTGCGCAACGCCGGCCGACGGATCGGCGCACACGCGTTCGCCGTTTGGGCTTGGGGGATTTTCTGGGTCCTGGCGCCGGTCACCTGGCTGGGTGTCGCACTGCTGCCGCAACGTCGCTGGCGCTTCGCGCTGGCGCGCCGGATGGGGCGGACGCTCGCCTTCTTTACCGGCACCCCGCTGTCGGTCGACGGCCTCGAACACCTGCTGCCGGCGCCACAGCCGTGTGTACTGGTGGCCAATCACGCCAGCTACCTGGACGGGGCACTATTGGTCGCCGCGTTGCCGCGCGAGCTGGTCTTCGTCGCCAAGGAGGCGTTGGCGCCACAGTTCGTCGCCGGTACCTTCCTGCGCCGTCTCGGGGCGCTGTTCGTCGAGCGTTTCGACCCACGCCGGGGCTTGGCGGACCTGCAGCACATCACGCAATTGGCGGCGTCCGGTGGTGCCCTCGTGTTCTTCGCTGAGGGTACCTTTGGTGCGGCACCGGGCTTGCGGCCGTTTCACATGGGCGCATTCGTCACCGCAATCCAGGCCCAGCTCCCGGTACTGCCGGTAGCCATCACCGGCACCCGCGGCATGCTCCGCTCGGGATCCTGGTTTCCGCATCCCGGGCGCCTCAGTGTCGCGATCGGCGAGCCCATCGTGCCGCCACCGGCGGCCGACCCGGCGGCGAACTGGCGGGCCGCATTGCGACTCCGCGACGAGGCGCGCGGCGTCATACTCGAGCGCAGCGCGGAGCCCGACCTGGCGGTCGGCGGCTGACGCGGGGCCGTGCTTAGTGCGGGTCACATCGCGCTGGCACCCGGACGGCCCCTTCGGTTAAGGTTGCTGGTTCCTACACCAGCGAGGAATATAACGATGAAAAAGACCCTGATGGCGATCGCGCTAGCCGCGCTCACCGGCGCAGGATGGGCAGCCGAGATGGGAACACCCGACGAAGCCAAGGCCATGTCCGAGAAGGCCCAGGCCGCGGTAAACGAAATGGGCAAGGACAAGGCCTTTGCGACCTTTGCCGCGGAAGATGGCGGCTTTCGCGAAAAGGACCTGTATGTCTTTTGCCTGGATATGGACGGCGTAATGCTGTCGCATCCGCTGAAACCCGCCTTGGTCGGCAAGAACATGCTCGATTTCAACAAGTATGGCGACGAGCTGTTCAAGGACATGGTGGCGACCGCGAAGGATCCGGGTGAGGGTTGGGTGGACTACAAGTGGCCGTACCCGGGCACGGAAGAGATCAAAGAGAAGACCAGCTATGTGATGACGAACAAAGAGGGCTTCTTCTGCGGCGTCGGGGCCTACAAGTAGGCGCGGGTCGACGCACCTGGCCGCGCTTGCGCGGCCGCACGATGTAACAGACCGGGGCATCGATGCCCCGGCATTCGTTCACGCTGACCGCCCGATTACCCCGCGGGTGGGCGTGTCGCGGGCGCTACCGCCTCGGGTTTGCGCGGCCGATACTCCGGCAGCATGCGCTGTAACAGGGCGCGTATCGGCGCCTCTTCGCGCATGGCACATGTCTCCGCCAGCTCATCCAGGCCACGCTGCACCGACTGCCAGTCGCTCTCCCTGGCCTGCGCCTGCAGGATCTTCGGATGCGATGTGCTCAGCAGGTTCTCCGACTGGTGGAACAGTTCCTCGTGGAGTTTTTCGCCGGGGCGCAGCCCGATGAACTCGATCGCGATGTCCTGCTCCGGCACACGCCCGGCCAGCCGGATCATCTCATTCGCCAGGTCGAGAATCTTGACGGGCTGCCCCATCTCCAGCACGAAGACCTCCCCCCCCTTCCCCATCGCGGCCGCCTGCAGTATCAGGCTGACTGCTTCGGCAATGGTCATAAAGAATCGGCTGACTCCGGGATCGGTGACCGTGACCGGCCCCCCGGCCTCGATCTGACTGCGGAACAGCGGAACCACCGAACCCGCGGAATCCAGCACATTGCCGAAACGGGTGGTGATGAAGGCGGTCGAACCACGGTCGTTCATCGACTGGCAGTAGACTTCGGCCACGCGTTTGCTGGCGCCCATGACGTTGGTCGGATTGACCGCCTTGTCGGTCGAGACAAGAAGGAACTTCTCCGCGCCATACTTGAGGGCGAGGTCGGCGACGACACGCGTGCCGAACACGTTGGTCTTGATGCCTTCCACCGGGTTGTGCTCAACCAGCGGCACATGTTTGTAGGCGGCGGCGTGCAGCACGATCTGCGGCCTGAACGCATCGAATACCGATTCCATACGCACCGGATCACGCACGTCACCGAGCACGGCCTGCAGGCTTTCCCGGGGATGTTTCGCGGCCATTTCATGCTCGATCCGATAGAGGTTGTGCTCGCCGTTATCGAGCAGCATCAGGCGCGCGGCCGCGTGCTGGCTGACCTGACGGCAGAGTTCGGAGCCGATCGACCCACCGGCCCCCGTCACCAGGACACGCTTGCCCTCCAGTAGCCGTTGCACGGGCCGGTTGTCGAGCGAGACCACGTCCCTGCCCAGAAGGTCCTCGATACGGATCTCCCGCAGCTGCGCGATACCTATCTGAGAGTCCGGCAACTCGTCGAGGGATGACAGTGTCACGCAATGGACGTCGTGCGCATTGCAGGTATCCACGATCCGGCGCATCAGATCCCTTCCCACCGAACGCATCGCCACCAGCACGACGTCGATCGCGAGCCGCTCGAGGTGAACCGCAAGGTCCGCGACTCGGCCCTTGACACGGATGCCATGGAGTTCGCGGCCGAGATTCTTCGGCGCATCGTCGAGAAACGCGATCAGCTCGAAGCGCTTGTCGTGCAGCAGATCGCGTGCCAGCAGCTCACCCGGGCGGCCTGCGCCGAGGATCAACGCACGCTGACAGTCCTCCCGGGTCAGCCGAAAGCGCCGGTCTTTGAGCCAACGGTATATCAGGCGAGGGCCCGTCAGACCCATTGTGAGCAGCACGGGGTAAAGAATCAGGATCGAGCGGGGCACGTCCGCCAGCCGCACCAACAGGAAATCGACCAGGAACGTGAAACCCGCCCCGATCCATACCGCCTTGAGGATTCGGATCAGGTCCGGGACCGATGCAAAACGCCAGATACCCCGGTACAGACTGAACAGCCAGAACGCGAGCGCCTGTACCGGCACCGCGATGGCCAGAAGCAGCCAGAGGCTTCGCGCGTGTATCTCCGGAATCGCACCGAGATCGAAGCGCAGCCAGTAGGCGATCAGCAGCGACGCCGGAATCCAGAACAGATCGTGAGCGAATGCCGACCAGCGATTGCGCATCGGATAGAGGCGTTCGTACAGCATCAGCGACCGTGCCTGTCGCGATGTGGTGCCCGGCGGAGATTCCCACTCGAACAGGACGCCAGCAAGGCGCGCCGGCTCGCCGCAGACGCTCCCCCAAAACCGGGAAGCCCGACCTCTCGCGTCATTGGCCGCGCACCCTGCGGTACACCGCCAGCGTGCTGTCGACCACCGACTCCACAGAGAATTCTGCCTCCACGATGCGCCGGCCACAGGCACCCATGCGTCGCCTTTCATCCGGAGAGCAGATCAACAAATCGATTGCATCTGCCAGTGCCGGCACGTCCCGCGGGGGCACGAGCAAGCCGTTCTCGCGCTCCCGAACGACCTCTCGACACCCAGGCGTATCCGTCGTCACGATCGGCCGGGCACAGGCGGCGGCCTCTATCAATACCTTCGGAACGCCTTCGCGATAGAAGGACGGGAGGCAGACGACATTGGCCAGCGCAAACACCTGCGGCATGTCGTTTCGCCTGCCCCACCATTCCACGACGCCCGAGTCATTCCAGTCGCGCAGCGTCGCCTCTGGCACCGCCGAAGGGTTCTGGTCATCCGGGGCGCCGACCAGCACGAAGCGCGCTCGAACCCCTCTGCGCTTGAGTAGTCTGGCGGCATCGACGAACTCTTGCACGCCCTTGCTCCATAACATCCTCGAGGCAAGCAACACCACCGGTATGCCCCCCGGCTCATCGCTTGGAACGAAGCGGTCAAGTTCAACACCGGCACTCTTGATCACATTGATCGCCCGCTCGTCAATCCCGAAATTCACCACGACCCGGAGATCGTCGGGATTCTGCACAACGACCTCGCCCCGTCTCAGCAGCACGCGGAGTGCGGCCGACACGAGCGCGCGCGCGGCGGATGCCATGCCCCGATTGTCGGAGAACAGCCAGCCGAGACCGGTCAATGCATTGACCACGCCGGAAACGCCGGCAAACCGGGCGGCGATGGAGCCGTACAGCACGGGTTTGATCGCCACATGGTGAACGACGTCAGGGCGCAGTTCCCGATAGATACCCACGATCTCGCGCAGCGCGCTCAATTCACGTCGCAGCGACGTGGTGCGTCGCGTCATCCGTATGGGTATCAGGTCGAATCCGTGCGCGCGAATTGCATCCTCGTAGCTGCTAAAGCGGGTGATGACCACGACCTCGTAGCCGGCGGCCTTTCCCGCGATCGCCAACGGCAGGCGGTGTGACCAGAAATACCAGTCCTCCGACACGAATATGATGAGTTTGGGCCGGACCCCCTCGCCTTTTGAAGCAGGGGCCGGCAGCGCGTTTACCAGCGCCTGTTTCATGTGCGGTGCGGACGAATGCGAACCGACGGGTACGGCACTATCCCGGGCATCGGCTCATCACTCGATGGTGTCGTCGAAGTCGTCAAGGCTGCTGGACCTCGCTGCCGCCCGGGCCTGGACGGCCCGTAGACGATCCCAATCGGCCGTCTCGAAACCGGTTCCCGAGGTCTCGAAGCAATTGAGTCCCCCCAGACCATCGGGCACGAGCACCATCTCCTCACCCTGATCTGCCAGCGTTGCATAGGCCTCCTGATAGGCGATGAGCACGATCCGCGTCGCCAGTCTGCGTTTCCATCTCTGCCACTCCTCGTTCTCCATCGTATCGATGATGAGGCGGTCTATGACGACCAGCCCGATCCCGCTCGCCTCAATGCTGGCCAAACCGCGCGACGCCGTCGCCCGAAATCGCTGCTCGGAAAGCCAGCCACCCAGCGCATCGTCGTCACCGGGCGAATGACGCACCGCCAGCAACTCGGCGGACGGCGGTTCCGTTACCAGGTCCATTGTCCAGGTTAGCTTTTTGGCGCTGCCGTCGAGCGCCGCCTGTGCCGTCCTGGCGATATAGGCCAGCAGGTCTTTACCGTACCCCGGGGGGGCCATGATGGCATAGATCTGCCCGCGCCGAAGCAGCAACCGCCGCGCCAGTCCAGCCGCATCGACGGCATCGATTTCAAGAAACGGCTCCGCTGCTGCTTCTGGATCCAAGGTGCTATCGACACAGGCCAGTGTCGCGCTTCGGGTGAAGTCACGGTAACTTTGAATCTGTGGGTAAAACCGACTGACGCCTGTCAGTGCCCTGAACACGCTGGTGAGATTGGCCAGCAACAAACGCAGCATCGTCACATAGACCAAGAGCGCGGCCCAGTCCTGCTCCCCCTGGATGAAAGACAGCCCGATGAAGAGGATCAGGCCACCCAGCAACAAGCCGCCGCCGATCTGCATCGTGAGTGTACTGCGGTCGATCGAGCGCAGCCGACCTTCCCAGGCATCGAGATTCTGCCGCACCTCGAGTGACTCGAAGAGGCGTCCAGTGGCCGGATCGGGCTCGGCCAGCAGCGAGTGCCTCGGAATCGTGTTCAGACGCCGAAGAAGCTGCGAAACGCGCCTGTTCACGGTCTTTCGCGTGTCGGCCCAGCGTTTCCCCGCGCCGGCCGCCGCTTTCACGGCAGGATACTGCGCGGCGACGATGGCGACACCGACCGCTACGACGACCAGGGTCATTCCCAGATCCAGCCAGAACAAGACCGCGAGAGAGGCAAGGAACACCAGCAGCGCCCCGATGCCATTGGCGAGCAAACGGACCGCCATGCCGCAATAGCGGGCGTACATGGTTACCAGATGGATCAGCTTGCTATCGGCCAGGACCTCCTCGGCCCGATGGGCGCGCGGGTCGGGAAGCCCTCCCGATACCGCCAGCGCCTTTCTCGAGCATCTTTCCTCGAAAAGCCGTGAGGCCCGTATCGCACGGGAGCGCGCGATATACTGGCTCGTCGCGTACAGCAGCAGCAGCGAGACAAGCCCGACGACGGTTACAAACAGTAACTCGGACGAATCCCGCGCCACCAGCGACATCCCGAGTATCTCGGTCGATGCGTCCGATTCGAGCAGGCGCACATACCAGTAGATCACGCCCACCGCACCGACGTTTGCCGCAAGGCTGACGATCGTGGCCACGACGATGATCCGCCAATGCCGGGGCTCGCTGCGCATACTGTCCTTCAACAGCCAGCCAAAGACAGCAACGTAGCGGCGCGCCTGCCCCGCCACTTGTCCGACGCGCGCCGATAATGCGGTCAAGTATCGCCCTCACCCCGTCCCATCAAAGCGGCGTCCAGTCGGCGTCCCGGCTGTGCGTCGCGAGCCGTCACCCGGCCTTCGGCAGGTGCGGCGGGACCCTGGTCGGCGGGCAAATCCGTAGGGAACATCTCGCAATGCAGGACCTCGCGGATCAGCTGCTCCCAGGTATCTGCAACCGTGGCGACGTCGAGTCCCTGCACGCGCTGCGTTGCGGCGATCGACAGCCTGTCACGGAGCTGCTCGTCGCCCATCAGGCGCCCGAGGGCCGCCGACAAACGACCTGCGTCGTCGGGCGGCACGAGAAGCCCTGTCGAGCCATCCTCAATGAACTCCAGCGGTCCGGGCGACGCGGTCGTGGTGACAATGCAAAGGCCGCACCCCATTGCCTCGAGCATCGCATTCGGCATGCCCTCGAAGCGCGACGGCAAAACGAAAATGCTGGCCTGGTAGAGCAGCTCGAACGGTTCGGACTGATGGCCGTGGAAGACCACACGGTCGTCGATACCGAGCACTGCCGCCTGCTGCCCCAGCGGAGCCTGCAGCGGCCCGCCGCCGACGATGTCGAGCATCCACTCGGGGAACGCGTCCGCAATCCGCGCAAAGGCGGCGAGCAGCACGTCGATCCCCTTTTGATGCACCAGGCGGGCGACGGCAATCAAACGCGGTTGACGGCGCCGGCATTCCGCTGGACAGGGTCGCAGCTTGAGGGGGTTGCGTACCTGCCGCAGCCGCGTGCTCGGCACATGCGCCGCCAGGGTCTGCACTGCGCCCAGACTATTCGCGGTTACCAAGTCGGCACGCGGGTAGACGATCGGTCGCAGGCCCTCCCATGGTGGATCCAAGGCCTGCAATGCAGGATCGTTCCGCTCAGAGATCACGACTTTGCAGCGCAAACGGTGGGCCGCCAGTATCGTCTGAATGTTCGTCGCGCCGATGAAGCTGATGATCACCCGAGGCTCGTGCAGCTTGAACAGCGCGCGCAAGCGCGCTATCCGCCTCAGGATTCCGACAAGGGATCTCACTTTTCCGACCCCGGCGCCGATCGGACCGACGATGGCGCGGTTCGAACGCGGCTGCATCGTGCCGGTTTGCGTGGTCTTCGGGCGCGGACGCCGAAGCCGTCGGACCGGGACCTTGTGGAATCCGGGTTGCGCAAGCGACAACCTGACGACCTGTGGATTCAATGTCTGCGCGTCGAGTGGTTCGTCATAGAGGGTCAGCAGACCGATCTGCCGGTCGCCTTGCTGCCAGTGGTTGGCCAGAAGCGAGGCAACGCGCTGCGCGCCGCCTGGCCCCAGGTGCGGAACGACGATCAGTAAATCCAACCGCGGCCCAACCCTGACCAAGGTTTGCACCGGATTCCGGTCAACGGGATGTTTCTGACCACCGCGCTGGGAATCTGATGGAAGCGGCGCTTGACAAGGGTGTGGCACCACCCCGTAATTGGCGGCTGAATGAAACGACCGATCGACATGCCGGCCGCCGCGCGGCGAAGCTCGCGAGACTGGGCAAGGACCGGCCCGTCATCCGCTGCGTCGAGGGCACTCAAGGTATGAGATCTGTCCATTGAATCGTGGTGTTCGGCAGATTGTAACATACTGCTTTAACAACAGAATGCTGACCGTAAACGGCCGCGGGCGAGGTGATTCGAACGGTGCTGCCCTCGCCAACGGGGTGGCTCGGCCCGGCACGCGAATCGGACCGGGCGCCCCGCCCGTGCGCCGCCCGTCGATCCCCTGAGTTGGTCGTGCCTGCGCCCCCCCTGCAACAGCAAGACGGACATATCGCAATCTTTCTCCCTTCGCTGGCCGGTGGCGGGGCGCAACGCAGCATGCTTTCACTCGCCGAGGGACTCGCGGCGGCGGGGATGCGGGTAGAACTCGTGGTTGGAAGCGCGATCGGTCGATTCCACCACCAGGTGCCTCAGGGCATCGACTTGATCGATCTTGGCGCCGCTCGCGTACTGGGCGCGCTGCCAAGCTTGGTCACCTACCTTTCGCGTCAACGACCGAATGTTCTTGTTTCTGCGCTCGACCACGCCAACCTGGTAGCGATCTGTGCGCGCATGATCTCCCGCAGTCCGACGCGTGTCTTCGTGAGCGTACGCAACACGCTGTCCAAGAAGGTCCAGCAGAGCCGGTCACGACGGGAACGTCTGCTGCCCTTGCTGGCGCGTCGCCTCTATCCGCTGGCCGAGGGCGTCGTCGCCGTCTCGGACGGGGTAAGGGACGATCTCGTCGCCAACATCGGACTACCGCCACATCTGGTACATGTCCTTCACAATCCCGTCGTCACGCCGCAGTTGACGACGCTTGCCCGGATGGAGGCGGACCACGCATGGTTCAGGCCCGGCGAACCCCCGGTCGTGCTGGCCGCAGGTCGCCTGACCGGCCAGAAAGACTTTACAACGCTGTTGTATGCCTTCGATGAGGTCAGGCGGCATCACAGCTGCCGCCTGGTGATACTCGGCGAGGGGCCGGAGCGTGCGGACCTGGAGTCCCTGGTCAGACAGCTGGGTTTGGTGGGGCACTGCGACCTGCCTGGTTTCGTCGACAACCCCTATGCCTTCATGCGCCGCGCACGCCTTTTTGTGCTCTCGTCCGCATGGGAGGGTCTGCCCGGCGTGCTGATTCAGGCGATGGCCTGCGGCACCCCCGTCCTGAGCACAGACTGCCCGAGCGGCCCAAGGGAAATCCTGGACGACGGCCGCCTCGGGGCCCTGGTGCCGGTCAACGATCCGGAAGCGTTGGCACAGGCGATGATCCATGCCCTGCGAGAGACTCCCGATCGCGATGCCTTGCGCGCGCGGGCTAAGGACTACTCGCTGGACCGGGTGGTTCGCGACTACCTGGGGTACCTGGGCATGGGCCCAGGCACGCGTTCCACCTGATGCGGGTCATGCATCTGATCACCGGTCTCGCTCCGGACGGCGCACAGCACATGCTGCTCAAGCTTTTGTCGGCGACCAGCCGGTGCCGGGTCGAACCATACGTCGTTTCCCTGACCGACCGCGGCGAGATCGGCGCACGGATCGCCGAAATGGGAATACCGGTAGAGGCGATGAATCTGCGGGCCGGCGCCGGCGCGGCGCTGGCGGTGCCCCGGTTGTCACGCACGATCAGGGCACTCGCCCCGGATCTGCTGCAGACCTGGATGTATCATGCCGATCTGCTTGGCAGGCTCGCCTGCGGCCCGAGCGGGCAGATGCCGTTG
The DNA here is from genome assembly GCA_965601425.1 of uncultured Chromatiaceae bacterium. Classification (GTDB taxonomy): domain Bacteria; phylum Pseudomonadota; class Gammaproteobacteria; order Chromatiales; family Chromatiaceae; genus Thiosocius. The sequence goes on from CBFCWF010000120.1 coordinate 10,521, forward strand.
GCCTGGAACATTCGCCACAGCGAACTGGATCCACGGGGCACCAAGCTGGGTACGCGCCTGGTGGCACGTGCGAGCGCCCGCCTTTCCCACCGTGGCGTGGGTGCTATCGTGTGTGTCTCTGAGCGATCTCGGCGCATCCATGCGGCCCTGGGGTACCGTCGGGACATCATGACCGTGATACCGAACGGCTTCGACACCGAGCGTTTCCGGCCGGACCCCGGCGCGCGCATCGCGGTGCGCGACGCGCTGGGGGTCCCCGATTCGAGCCCACTGATCGGTGTCATTGCCCGCTATCACCCCCAGAAAGACCATGCGGGATTTTTCCGGGCAGCGGCCAGCCTGCAGCACAGGCATCCCACATGCCACTTTCTGCTGGCCGGACGCGACTTGGACCACGACAATGCTGCACTCGACAAGCTGATCGTAAGACACGGTCTGGGCGGACGCACACATCTGCTCGGACAGCGCCCGGACACCCCGCGCCTGTTTGCCGCGCTAGACCTCCTCGTGTCGCCGTCGGCTCATGGCGAAGGCTTCCCCAATGTGATCGGCGAGGCAATGGCCTGCGCAGTCCCCTGTGTCGTGACGGATGTGGGCGACTCGGCACAGATCGTCGGCGACACGGGCCGCGCAGTCCCTCCGCGTGACCCGGATGCGATGGCTGCGGCGATCGCCGAACTACTCTCGCTCCCCGGGCGACAGCGGCAGCTACTCGGTGCGACGGCACGCGAACGGGTTCGCAGTCACTTCGGGCTGTCCGCGATCGCGATGCGTTACACGACGCTTTACGAGGCAATGCTTGGCGACCGGGCGACCCGGCATTGAACGAGCGACGCCCGCGACCGGTCACCGCCGGTCGTTGGGTGCCGGCGGACCCGCACGGGCGATCTCGGCATAGTAGCGCTGCTTGAACCGCCGCAGTACCGCGCCTGCCTCGTGCTCCTTCCCGCCGACACGGTAAAGCGCCGACCGGGCCAGCTCCAGGCTTGCCTCCAGCGTCTCGGATACCGTGACTGCGGCCCCTCGCTGCTGCAGCTGCCGACATTGTGCGGCATCCGCCGCGCGTGCGAGGACCTCGACCTGCGGATAGGCCTGGTGCAGGGCGCCGACCAGCCGCTCCGTATCGACGAGGTCGTCCAGCGTCACGATCACGATACTGCGCTCATCGATACCCAGGCCCCGCAGCACCTCGGGTCGACAGGCATCACCGAAGAACACCGGATGACCCGCTGCACGCTCTGCCGCGACCAGCTCCGCGTCCCTGTCGACGGCGACATAGGGCAGGTCCGCCATATCCAGGATGCGACCAATGCGATGGCCGACCCGGCCGAAACCCGCGAGAATCACCCGCACGGGCGGCGGGCGATTCTCCCGTTGGGGCGGTTCGGGCCGCGCACCCGACTGCCCGCGCACGAGGCGTTTCGCCGCTTCGGCGAGTAGCGGCGTCACCAGCATACTCAGCAGGACGACCAGCAGAAGCCGCTGGAACAGGCCGTCGGCAAGCAGTTCGTTCTGGTGCGCCAGCGCAAACAATACCAGCGCGAACTCGCCGCTTTGTGCCAATACCAGCGCGACCGCCAGTCCGGCCCTGCCGGCCAGATTGAACAGGCGCGTCAGCGGCCACAACACCAGGACCTTCAGCGTCATCAGCCCGGCAACGAGGCCCAGCGAGGCCAGGGGTTCTGCAATGAAATCTGCCAGGTTCAGGGACATGCCCATCGAGACGAAGAACAGGCCCAGCAGCAGGCCACGAAACGACTGGATCTCCGCCATGACCTGGTGACGATACGCCGAGTCCGCAATCAGCAGCCCCGCGAGAAACGCGCCCATGGCCATCGTAAGCCCGATGTGCTCCGTCACGACAGCGGCGCCAAGGACCAGCAACACCGCCGAGGCGGTGAACACCTCCGGGCTGCCTGCCCGTGCGACGCGATGCAGCAGCGGATGCAGCAGGTAGCGGCCGCCAAGGATGACCAGGGCGAGGATGATCAGTGTCTCCCCGAGCGCCAGTGCAACGTCCATCCCGATACTCAGTTCGGGCATCGCAAGCAGGGTCACCAGGGCCAGCAACGGCACCACCGCGAGGTCCTGCAGCAGCAGGACCGAGAAGGCGGCACGCCCGTAGCCGGATGTCAGCAGTTTCTGTTCGGTGAGCAACTGCAGCACGAACGCGGTGGACGACAACGCCAGCGCCGGTCCGATGAGGACCGCGGCCGACAGCCGGATGCCGAACAGCCAGTGCAAGATCGCAGTCAGTAGGCTGCCGGTCACGACAACCTGCAGCGTGCCGAGACCGAACACCAGTCGCCGCATGGTCCAGAGTCGCGCAGGGCGAAGCTCGATACCGATCACGAACAACAGCAACACGACACCCAACTCGGCGAAGTGTGCGATCTCGC
>CBFCWF010000121.1:0-12816 GCA_965601425.1 uncultured Chromatiaceae bacterium
GGGAGCATATCCTGATCAAGTCCCAGGGAGACCCGAGCCTCAGCAGCTACAATTATGAAACGCTGGCCTCCGGTCTTGCCGGCGTCTGGGCCGAGGAGAACACGCGCGAGTCGCTGTTCGAGGCGATGGAGCGGCGTGAGACCTACGCCACCACGGGGCCGCGCATGACGGTGCGCAACTTCTGCGGCTTCGGCTTCCAGGAAGGCGACGTGCACCGGTCCGACTTCGCCCGCCACGGCTATGTCACCGGCGTACCCATGGGCGGTGAGTTGACCGGCGCGCCCAAGGGTGCCGCTCCGAGCTGCGTGATCCGCGCGCTGCGTGATCCCGATGGTGCCAACCTCGACCGGCTGCAGATCGTGAAAGGCTGGCTCAACGAGGACGGTTCAACCGGCGAGAAGGTCTACAACGTCGCCGTCTCGGACGATCGCGAAATTGCCGCAGACGGCTCGGTCAAGCCGGTGGGTAATACCGTCGATCTGTCGATACCCAGCTTCAAGAACACCATCGGCGACGCACTCTTGTTCGGCGAGTGGACCGACCCGGATTTCGATCCGTCGAAACCGTCGTTCTACTACGTGCGGGTCCTCGAAATACCGACCCCCACCTGGGCGGCGAAGGACTCGGTCTTCTTCGACGTGAAGATGCCCGAGGATGTCCCGATGGTTCATCAGGAGCGTGCCTACACGTCGCCGATCTGGTACACGCCGAAGGGTTGAGAACAACCGGCGCCGGGCGGGTCGTTTCTTGACGACACCCCCCCGGCGCTCGTTGCAAACGGAACGTGGAGAATTGTCACAGATGAGCGTTTACCACCATAGAACCATTGGGCTTGCCCTGCTTGTGTGCTCGCCGATGCTGGCGGCCCAGACCGCCCTGTCACCAGCCAAGGACGATCTGCCGGAGGGAGAGAAGATCTACTCGCCTTATGTCGAGCGCACGGTCCGCAACAAGAACTTCGCCGAGGGCGTCTATTGGGGGGATACGCACCTGCACACTAGCTATTCAGGGGATGCAGGTATGATTGGCAATAAACTGGGGCCAGATGAGGCATACCGATTCGCTAAAGGCGAAAAGGTAATAAGCAGTACCGGACAACCAGCAAAACTGATCAGACCCTTGGATTTTCTGGTGGTTTCTGATCACGCTGAAGCCCTTGGACTTGCCCCGTTCATCGCCGAGGGCAACCCAGACCTGCTGGCCACTAAAAACGGTAAACGCTGGTATGACATGGTTAATTCTGGTGAAGGTTATGAAGCATTCCGAGAATATGCATCCTCCATGTTCACGGGCGATCCAATTAAGAGCCCAGCAATGCAACGAACTGTTTGGGAGCGACAGATCAAGGCTGCTGATGAGTATAATGAACCCGGTGTTTTTACTGCACTGATTGGCTACGAGTGGACATCACTCAACACCAAAGAGGCTCCCAGTAATCTGCACCGCGTTGTGATCTTGAAAGACGACGGTGACAAAGCTCGACAGGTTATACCTTTTACCGCCTATGACTCCCTGGACCCGGAAGACCTCTGGAAATGGATGCAAAACTATGAAGATGAAACTGGGGGACGCGTGCTTGCTATTCCCCACAACGGCAACCTTTCAAACGGACTCATGTTTGCCACCGAACGCTTAAATGGCGAACCGCTGACGAAGGAATACGCCGAGGCCCGCATGAAGTGGGAGCCGTTGTACGAGGTGACCCAGATCAAGGGCGACGGCGAGGCGCATCCGAAACTGTCGCCGAACGACGAGTTCGCCGATTACGGTACCTGGGACAAGGGCGACATCGCCGGCGTGAAACCCAAGACGCCGGAGATGCTGCCGCACGAGTACGCGCGCTCCGCGCTGCAGATCGGACTGCAGATGGAGGAGACGCTGGGTGTCAACCCGTTCAAGTTCGGGATGATCGGCAGCACTGATGCCCACACGTCTCTCGCCGCGACGCGCGAAGAGAACTACTGGGGCAAATTCGCCGGCACCGAGCCTGCCGCTGACCGCTACGAGCACTATGTGATCAAGGCCTTCAGCGGCGACGAGAGCCTGTCGACCTTCGCCTGGGAAGAGGTGGCCTCTGGCCTCGCCGCGGTCTGGGCACGCGAGAACACCCGTGACGGTATCTTCGAGGGCATGCAGAAGAAGGAGACCTATGCGACGACCGGCACCCGGATCACGGTGCGCTTCTTCGGCGGCTGGGACTATGCGGCCGACGAGGTCTACCGCCCCGATGCAGTGGAGATCGGTTACAACAAGGGCGTACCGATGGGCGGCGACCTGCCACAGCCCGTCGCCGGCGCGACCGCCCCGGTGTTCATGGTCGGTGCACTCAAGGACCCCTGGTCGGGCAACCTCGACCGTATCCAGATCGTCAAGGGCTGGGTCGATGACAACGGCGAGCCCCACGAGCGCATCTACGATGTGGCCTGCGCTGATCGCGGTATCAACAACGAGGGGCGTTGCGAAAAGCCGATCGGCAATACGGTCGACGAGGCCAACGCGACCTATCTGAACAACATCGGCGATGCGGAGCTGCGCGCGGTCTGGACCGACCCGGACTTCAACCCGAAACACCGGGCCGTCTATTACGCACGCGTCCTGGAGATCCCGACGCCGACCTGGCAGGCCTATGATGCCCAGTTCTATGGTGTGAAGATGCCGGAGCAGGTGCCGCTGTCGCACCAGGAACGCGCCTACACCTCGCCGATCTGGTATTCGCCGAAATCCTCGTAATAGAAATCGAGAAACCCGGTTGGTTCGGACGTTTAGGGACCGAACCCGCCGGGTTCTTTCTTTGTATGATTCCAGTTATTGGCCGTGCTTCGGCACTTCGCGATAGCCTGATCTGCAGCAGGTTCTATGTTCGATTCAAAAAAACTCTTTCGCGAACCGCTGGTGCATTTCCTGATCATCGGCGCCGCGCTATTCCTGATATTCGATATCACCCGGGACGAGAGCGGCGATGCGCCAAACCGCATCCTTGTGGACCGCAACCAGGTGCAACAGCTGGCCGCCCAGTTCCAGCGCACTTGGCTGCGCCCGCCCACTGAACAGGAACTGGCGGGCCTCGTCGAGGGCCATGTGCGCGACGAGGTCTATTACCGCGAGGCGCTGGCCATGGGCCTGGACCAGAACGACCCGCAGGTGCGCCGACGCATGCGCCTCAAGCTGGAGTTCATCCTCGAGGACCTGAGCGCAGAGGACCCGCCGGGCGACGAGGTACTGACAGCCTTTCTGCACGAAAACGCCGATCGCTTCGAAATATCACCGCAGCTCTGGTTCCGCCAGGTCTACCTCAACCCCGACAAGCGCCAGGACCTGGTGAGTGATGCCGGGAACCTGCTCGAGGAACTGGGTGACGGAGCAGATCCGGAAGCCCTGGGAGACCCCAGCATGCTGCCCTTCGATTCGCCCGCGGCCTTTCGGTCGGAGATCGCGCGGACCTTCGGCGCCGAGTTCGCCGACCGGGTGGTGGAACTGGATACGGGTGCATGGCAAGGGCCCATCTACTCGGGACTGGGTGCGCACCTGGTGCTGGTGACCGAGCGCAAGGAAGCCCGCCTGCCCGAACTCGCCGAAATCCGCGGCCAGGTGGAACGGGAATACCTGGCACAGCGGCGGCAGGTGCTCGAGGATCGGGCCTACCAGAAACTGCGGGAAGGCTACGAAATAGTCATCGAGCCCCCCGCGCAAGCGGAAGACCCGGCCGTGGCCGCCACAGCGGCACCGCCGAGGCCGGAGCAGGAGGCGCAGTGATCCGGTCCCGAATGCTGTTTGCCGTGCTGGTCCTGTTTGCTGCATTGCTGCCGGGACAGGCCCTTGCCCACGAATCACAACCCGGGCTGCTCGAACTGCGTCAACTGGGGACCGACCGTTACGAGGTCATCTGGCGCGCGCCCATTTACTACGGCAAACCACATCCGGCCCGGCTGGAGTTGCCCGCCGACTGGCAGTCCATCGGCGAGCCCAGTGTGCGCCAGCTGGCCGACTCGGCCCTGCATCGCCGCGTGGTGGACGTACCCGGCGGTAGCATCGACGGCAGCGTGATCCATTTCCGCGGCCTGGAGGCGACGATTACCGATGTCTTTGTCCGTATCTCGCGTCTGGACGGCAGCGAGACGAGCCAGGTGGTGCGGCCCACCCAGCCCCAGGCGACCCTGCGCGGGGAACGGCCCTGGTATGTCTCGTCGGGCGAGTACCTGGTGCTCGGCTTCAATCACATCCTGATGGGCATCGATCACCTGCTGTTCGTGCTGGGGTTGCTGATCATCGTCCGCGGCCGAAGCATGTTGATCAAGACCATCACCGCATTCACCGTGGCGCACAGCATTACCCTGGCGATCGCCACGCTGGGCTACGCGGATCTGCCCGGGCCGCCGCTGAACGCCGCCATTGCGTTGTCGATCCTGTTCCTCGGGCCGGAGATCGTCCGCGTCTGGCGCGGCGAGGACAGCTTCACGATCCGCCACCCCTGGGTGGTGGCTTTCGGTTTTGGACTGTTGCACGGCTTCGGTTTCGCCAGCGGCCTGTCGACGACCGGCATGCCCAGGGCCGAGATCCCGCTGGCGCTGCTGACGTTCAACATCGGTGTCGAACTGGGGCAGTTGGCCTTCGTGTTCCTGATGCTGCTGGCCCACCGCGCGCTGCGCGTGCTGGAGTTCCGCTGGCCGCGCTGGGTGGACTTCGCACCGGGTTACACGATCGGCTCGCTGGGGGCCTACTGGACCATCCAGCGGACCATGATGATGCTATGAGCGTGCCGCTCCAACTCGCCTGGATTCTGGTGCTTTGCGCGGGGCTGGCGGGCCTGTCGCAGGCGTGCCAGATCTGCGTACCCCTGCCCGAACACACGTTGGCCGACCGACTGCTCGAGAGCGATGCGGTTGTACTGGCCCGCGAGGACCCGGCGCGCCCCTTCTACTACCGCGCGATCGAGACCCTCGCAGGTGCGCCGGCCGACGCACCGATCGACCTGTTCCTGCATAGCCAGGCCCGGCGGACGCTCGCAGTCTACCCGGAGCGGGCAATGGTGCTCGGATACAGCGCCAAAGACCGAAGCTGGTCCGCGCTCGGCATCACCGACCCGGAGTACGAGCGCGTCGTGCGCGCGATCCTTGCACATGCCGATCGCTGGGTTGCGCGGGAAACCGACAATGCCGCGCGGCTGGACTGGTTCTTGCCGCTGCTTGGCCATGCCGACGGGCGACTGCATGAACTCGCCTACCTGGAGATCGGCCGGGCACCCTACGCCGAGATCCGCAGGCTCGCCCGGGACGTCCCCGCCGGCAGCCTGGACCTGATCCTCGATGACCCGATGTACCTTGAATGGCGCAGCCTCGCGGTCCTGATGCTCGGCGAGTCCGAACGGGCGGAAGACCAGGCACGGGTGCGCGAGACCCTGGCCCGCAAGGCGGCACAGGGCATCAGCCTGAACCTGGCCGCCTGGGCAACCGCACTGATGGCCGTCGACGGCCTGGAGGGTATTCGCCGGCTTGAATCCCTGTACCTGTCCGGTGGCGGCCGAACGCCCGAGGAACTGGACGCCGTGGTGCAGGCCTTGTCCGTCTATGGGCAGGCCACACCGGCGCTGCGCGATCCGGTGGTCGAGGCCTATCGACGCATACTGGAGGCCCGGCCGGAGATCGCGCCGAAGCTGGTGCACGACCTGATCGCCTGGCGGCGCCGCGACTTAGTCGAGCCGATCCGGCGGGCGGCTGGCGAGTTGCAAGGTGATCCCTTGGGCCGCTATGCGCTGGCGTTTTACCTGCGCTTCGCAGAGGCCGGACACGGTGGCCCGGGTGGCGCTTCGAGCACCCTGCCAGCCATCTCCGATGGCGTTTCGCAGACTGACGATGAGGAAGGTCGATGATCGAGTTACTTGGTTGTCTGTCGCGGTGTTTTTCGGCGCGATTCGGCGGCGGGCTGAAAAAGCCGCCATCGCTCGTGTTGAGTGCGGCCCTGCTGCTCCTTCCGTTGAGCGCACTGGCGCATGTCGAGAACGGTGCGGCCGGCGGGTTCGTCAGCGGCCTGAGTCACCCGGTCTCGGGACTCGATCATGTGCTGGCGATGGTCGCGGTAGGACTCTGGGGGGCGCAGCTGGGGCTGCCCGCGCTGTGGGTCCTCCCCGTGGCCTTTCCGATAATGATGGCGTTCGGCGGGATGCTCGGGCTGATGGGGGCGCCGATCCCGGGCGTGGAGGTCGGCATCGCAGTGTCGGCTATCGTCCTCGGTGCGCTGGTACTCGGCCAGATGCGGCTGCATCTGGGCATCGCGCTGGCGATCGTCGCATTCTTTGCGATCTTCCATGGTCATGCGCACGGTACCGAGCTCGAAGCGGGTCAGAATGCGCTGCTCTACAGTCTGGGCTTCGTCATCGCGACCGGCCTGCTGCATGCCGTGGGTATCGGCATCGGCCTGGTCCATCGTTGGCACCTGGGTCGTCTGGTACTGCGCGGCGCTGGCGCGGTGGTCATGGTCGGTGGTCTGTACTTCCTTGCCGGTGCCGTCGGATGAAGCGATGGGTTGCACGAGCCGCCCTGGCGGCAGCGCTGATGACTCCCTGGCCCGCGTTTGCGCACCTGGTCAATTCCGGTCTCGGCCCGTTCTACGACGGTGCCTTGCACCTGCTGCTGTCGCCTGGAGACCTGCTGGGCCTCGTCGCCGTGGCGCTGCTCGCCGGCCTTCGTGGTCCCCGGGCCGGTCGATTGACCGTCATCGTGCTGCCCCTGGCCTGGTTGCTCGCGGGGTTGCTCGGTCTGCGCACGTCGATGCCGCTCGACCTGACCTGGCTGAGCACGCTGTCGTTCGTGAGCCTGGGACTGTTGGTTGCGCTGGATGCCAGGATCGCGCCGTGGGTCGTTGCACTGCTGGCCGGCGGGTACGCGACGCTACAGGGGGTGCAGAATGGCGCGACGCTGGCGGCCATCGGTGCCGGCGCGGTGACCCTGTCCGGTATCGTGCTCGCGGTGCTGATGATCGCGCTGCTGACCGCGGCGGCCGTGGTGCCGCTGCGTGTGCTGTGGTCGCGCACCCTGGTGCGTGTCGCCGGCAGCTGGATCGTCGCGGTGGGGATGCTGATGCTCGGTTGGACACTGAAGGGCGTGACCTGAACCTGGCCGGTTGTGATCGACGGCGATGCCTCCCCGCCTGTCTCGGGCCGGGTCGCGAACAAGCAGCCACCAACTCAGTAACGGGAAGGATACCTCAGACGGGCGAGCCGAGTTCCCACGCCCGTAATGTCGATCACCCGACTCCTTTCGCGCAGGAAATCGGCCGATGGTCGCTGCGTGCAACGCAGGGCCTCAGTTCCCAACAGGAAACGGACCCAGGAGTTTCTGCATGAGCCGGTTGACCTCCGGCTGGGGCAGGTGGTCGTCGCTCTCGCGTCGGGAGGCCGTGACGCGGAAGACGGGCTTGCGACTATGCAGGTCAAGGGCGTTGACCACCAGCATGACGTGGCGTTCGGTTTCGGGTTGATACTGCTCGAACGCCTCCTGTTCATCGCCGATCGGCTCCAGGGCCAGGCCCTTGGTTTTCTTGATACCAAACACGAACTGCATGTTCAGGTCCGCGTCGGCGTCCACTCTCTGCAGGCCCTTTTTCTCCAGCGCATAAATGATGGCCTCGCTGATGACGGCCTCTGCATCCGGTCTGCCGCCTTCGACCTTCAGTGGCGATACCCGAAAGCTCGCGTACTGCTCCAGCGGCGCCTTCTTGTCCAAAGTGAATTCGCTCTTGACGGGATAGCCAGACGCCGCACCGCTTGCGGACAGGCGAAAACGCACGGCGAGATTGTTCGGTGAATCCGCATGGCGGAGCGCCTCGTCCTGGCCGATACGTCCGTCGACAACCAGTTCGTAAAGGGCCTGATCGAAGGTTCGCGACGTATTGTGCTGTGCCTTCTCCATGGCGCCCTTGATCTCGCTGACCCGGCCCTTGTCGATCAGGTCGGCAATAAACGGCGTGACGATCATCATTTCGACGGCAGCGACGCGCTTGTCGTCGAGGCCGACGCACAGGCGCTGTGAAATCACCGCCTTCAGGTTCAACGCAAGATCCTGCAACAATTGCCTGTGCGCCTCCTCGGGGAAGAAATTCAGGATCCGATCGATGGCCTGGTTCGCATTGTTGGCATGCAGGGTGGCCAGGCACAGGTGGCCGGTTTCGGCATAAGCGATCGCGTGCTTCATCGTCGACTGGTCGCGCACCTCGCCGATCAGAATGACATCCGGGGCCTCCCGGAGCGCGTTCTTCAACGCGACCTCGAACGAAACGGTGTCCATACCGACCTCACGCTGATTGACCAGCGACTTCCTGTTCTCGTAGACGAACTCAATCGGGTCCTCGATGGTCAGGATGTGGCCATCACGATGGGCATTTCGGTAATCGATCATCGACGCCAGCGTCGTCGATTTCCCGGTACCTGTGCCTCCAACCACGAGAATCAGGCCGCGTTCCTGCATGATCAGGTCCTGCAGCAGTTCCGGTAGCCCCAGTTGCTCGATACCGGGGATCCCGTCGTTAATGTGACGTGCCACCAGCGCGACTTCGCCGCGTTGCCGAAACACGTTGACGCGGAACCGACCGATTCCCTCCAGGTGAAGCGACTTGTTGAGTTCCCAGGTGTCCTCGAATTCCGCCTGTTCGCTATCAGTCAGGATGCTGTAGATCAGCTGCCGGGCCTGCTCGGCGTTGAGCACGTCGGCATGCAACGGCGTCATCGTCCCTTCGATCTTTGCAAGGGGGGCCGCATTGGCACTGATGAAGACATCCGACGCATCCCGCTCTATCGCACCCGCCAGCAGCTCAGAAAATTCCATGGATCCGATTCACTCTGTTAAGTGCAAGTATCAGCTCGAGTGTTTCCTCGAAGCTGGCGTGGTTCAAAGCATAGGCCAGCGTCGGCGGCTGTGCCGAAGAAAGCCTGCGCCTGCCATACGCCTTTTGCCGCTTGCCAGGTAACATCAAGCCACGGGGACTTCGCGCAACACGAGTGCCTGGGTGCCTATAAAGAAGAGCTGGACGAGCCAAGCCCCGGCCGTCAGTGGAACACGCGCTGCTTGTGACTTTGTCAGGGCCATTGCGATGGAGATCGCAACCATGATCGCCCAGAGATAGCTTTCCGAGTCCCAGATGCCCTCAATCAGTGGTCCGGCGGCCAGGGCCCAGATCCAGAAGCCGGTCTCGAATGTGAACAATCGTCGATAAACGCGTTCCAAGTGCGCCTGCATATCGATTGTGTCGTCTTTTTCCGTAGGCAGGAGCATGGTGCTGGCAAAAAGCAGGCACATCGGTCCAGAGAGCAGAAACAGGTAATCAAAGAAATTGAACGATTCGACCAGCTGCAAACCGTAGAACCGCCACCAAAGCATGATGTGCAGATACAGGTGCAGGACCATCCATGCGACAAGAATCCCGCTTAATTTGACGCTCTGTTCTGGCGGGTCTCGGAGAAACGTCGCAATGCCGACCATCAGCGTGCCCAGTCCGATCGCATTCAGGACGACAACCAGAACCGATATGTGTCCGAAGGATGACTCCATAACTGTACACTCCAACCTCGTAATCGGCTCAACCAACTTGAGTCACAGTCAGCGAATCGTCGCCTCGTCGTGAATCTTGAGGGTAGCGCACACCGAGTCACTGCCGAAGAGGTGGACAGCATGCTTGACGCGGCCAGGCAACAGGTGAGCCAGGACTGCGGTAACGCCAGTCCCTCGCCTGCCGCTGGTTCCAGTGGAGCCGAAAAGCGGTTGAAAGGGAAAGCCGCTGATGTCCAACACGCAGGGTCTATTCAACCGGGTTTTTGATCCAGAGATGTTGCCCAATGACGTTAACACACAACGTCCTTCTTGATCGCGGGCCTGCCAAGACATTCCAGAAACGCGAATCGGCCGCGCAGGACCAGGGGGAGTCCTGTTACTGGTAGCAGCGGGATACCAACCGTAGTATGGGGGAAATGCCAATGGGTTCAGAACTAAAGCGTTGCATTGGACGTCGATCAACCGAATGTTGTCGCCATTGCGAATTCTCCACTCAGATGGCTGTGAGGCCCGACGAAAATAAGAGGTTCTTGCTACGACAGGGAATACTTTGCGTTGACTAGAGCGGTTTGTATGCGTCCATGCATCGTATTTATTGGTATTGAAATGAATGTTCGAAACTGCACTGAGACTACTTTCTGGACCGGTACGAGTAAGGGTTTATGACAGAACGCAGTATCGCTGCTGCTACGTTCGTGGTCGGTGACTGGACGATAGAACCAGCTGCCAATCGGATGTTTCACTTGGACCAAGAGGTTCGCCTCGAGCCCAAGGTCATGCGAGTGCTGATTTACCTGGCCGAACGTCAGGGCGATGTGGTCTCACGTCACGATCTCGAGACTCACGTCTGGTCCGGCATGATTGTGACCGATGATGCGGTCACCAATACCGTAATTAAACTGCGCAAGGCACTTGGCGACAATGCACGCAATCCCAGGTATATCGAGACCATCGCGAAGACGGGTTACCGGCTGATCGCCGAGACCTCGGCGGTCGAGACCGTGACCGGCAAGCAGCAGCCAGTTTTCGAGGGGCGGCTCGAGAGACTATGGCGCAAGACGCTGATAGCGGCCCTGGGGCTTCTTCTTGGGGGCAGCGTTCTGTGGTGGGCTACGGCCCCTGAAGAAACGCAGATCCCAATCGCGGAACGAGCGGACGACAACACGCCGGTAATCGCGGTAATGCCGCTGGAAAACCTATCTGCTGACCCAGAGCAGGAGTATTTCGCCAACGGGATCACCGAGGACCTGATAACGGACCTCTCCAAGCTGGCGGGACTGCGTGTCGTCGCACGTAACTCGTCATTTGCTTACAAGGACAGCGGCGAGACGGCAGCCGAGATTGGATCGCAGCTGCATGCGCGCTACCTGCTCATGGGGAGTGTGCGCAAGGACGGAAAACAGTTGCGTATCAACATCCGGTTGACTGATACCAAAGACGGCAGCAGCCGTTGGGCAGAACGTTATGACCGCAAGGCCACCGACATCTTCCGTCTCCAGGATGAGATTACCAACAACGTCGTAAGTGTCTTGCAAGTCGAACTCTCAACCAGGGAACGTCAGCGTCTTTTTAAGAACTATGCAACCGATTTCGAGGCCTACGATCTGTTCCTGCAAGGCCTGGACCACTTTGGCCGTAGCTCGCGTGCAGACAGTGTGCTGGCCAAGGAGTATTTTGAAAAAGCGATTGCGATCGCGCCAAAGTTTGCGCGCGCCTACGCAAGTCTTGCCCTGACGCACACGCGTGATGTCTTCCGCGGCCAAGGAAATTCGCCAGATGCATCGCTGGCGATGGCCGAATCCCTGGTTAGCAAGGCACGCCAGCTGGATGACAGCCTGCCGCAGGTGCATTTCGTCAGTGCCGAAATCGCAATGTATCGGGGCAGTTATGCCGCTGCATTAGACCATGTGTCCCGGGCGATCGAATCCAAGCCCAGCTACGCGGACGGCTACGGTCTGTTGGCCTGGATCCTGCACTGGGCCGGCAGACCTGCAGACGGACTTCAGGCGATAGACAAAGCATTCGAGCTCAATCCGCGGGTGCCCGGTATTTATTACCTGGTGAAAGGGGCTTTACGGTATGAACTGGACGAGATTGCCGAGGCCACTCAATTACTGGAAACAGCGGTCGAAATGAATCCGAACAACCATGTGGTGCGTTTCTTCCTGGCGGCTGCGTATGCGGCCGGCGAAAACCTCGACGAGGCGCGCTGGCAGGTGGACGAGATATTGGGGCTGAATCCAGATTTCACACTCGCCCATGTTGAGCGGGTGGCGCCGATCCGCGATCCGAATTACAGAGATCGATTTCTGCGCGACCTGCAACTTGCCGGCCTGTCTTACTGACCTGGCACGCGCTTGGGTTTCAGGCCGTCCCTGGCCAGTCCCGACTCAATTGGCGGCAACAGTGTCCGTGAAGGCGTCTTCTTCGACCTGGCTGACGAACAGGCCTGTTTCGGATACGTCGCCGTTGATGCAGGGCTCTAGTTCCTCGGCTGCGAGTTCGGCGAGATAGGCATCCTCGAGCTCCTGGCTCGGGAACAGGCCGCTCGCCGAGACACCTGCATTGATACTGGGCTCCAGGGCATAGGGATCAACCTCTTCGTGACCGGCGAATGGCATGCCGCACAGAAGCACTTGGGTCAATACTATTCCGGAAACTAGCTTCTTCATCTCACACCTCCAATTCATTGTCGGGACACCTGCTCAGCAGGCTTGCCCGAATCAATAGCAGCGGGCGGAAAAGCTCGGGCAACCGGGAACCAACAATTGTCCAACGGCTCTCCAACGGCTAGCCGACGGTGCGATAATCGACTGTAATTTAGAGATAATTTCTCATGCTCAACGAGAACGGTGATGGTCCGACCGCGAATGATTGAGACAAATCTCTGCTCGGATGACCGCTTGATGTTTCAGTACCGGCCAAACCAGCCAGTCTCTCCAATGACCGCAGTGTTTCGTGTGCGGTCTGCTGCGCCGCACAACACGGTGGTCCGCTATGCGCTTGTTGCTGCCGGTCCGCAGGCACCCGACGACCGGCTGTTCATGGCCGGAGGACTAAACCAATGGGATGGACTCCTCCTCTCGTCACCGGCATCAAGGTGCCAGACTGGAATCGAGATCACCAGTCACGAGAGAGAAGGAGTCCACGATGAAAATTACTGAGCAGGCAATAAGTCACACGACGCCTTGTGGACGCGCGTGATGATCCGGGAACTGCTGGGGCGACACTTCAGGGCGAAGGTCAGCGAGCGTACTGTCGGCAATATCCTGAAGCG
>CBFCWF010000122.1:0-12727 GCA_965601425.1 uncultured Chromatiaceae bacterium
GAGCAGCGCGAGTAGGGGTAGAAGGTTGTTGATCATCGCTCACTCGTGTCCGTGCACCCTTGTCTGGCGCGGCCTGGTCGTGCCGTCGACCCAGCCGGCGATCGGCCCGATGGTCGCCTGATGACGATACCGCGAGCATACACGTCCCCGGCCGATCGTGCGGCGTGGGATTGATCGCGGCGGCCGGCCGCATGTATCACCCGGTCAACGCGACCCCTGCACGTTACTCCACGAGCCGGTCGCGGCGCAGGCGTGAGCGTCCGTCGAAAAGCCGCTGCGAACCGAGCAGTACCGCGGTCATGCTTCCGAGCCCGGTGCCGGCAGCGATCAGGAACAGGATCAGCAGCTGGTACTTGGCCGCCTCCATGGGCGGGCTGCCTGCGAGGATCTGGCCGGTCATCATGCCCGGGAGACTGACGATGCCGGCGGTCGTCATCGCGTTCACGATCGGGATCAGCCCGGTGCGCAATGCGTCGCGCCGGATGTCCCCGATCGCCTCGCTGGACGCCTGACCGAGCGCCAGCCGCGCCTCGATCTGGGCGCGCTTCTCCAGCGTTTGCCGCGTCAGGTTGTCGAGCGCCACCGCGACCCCGGTCATGGTGTTGCCGAGCAACATGCCGAGCAGCGGGATCGCATATTGTGGCGTGTACCAGGGCGCGGGCTGCACCAACACCAGCAGGGCCAGTATCGCGATCGAGAAAGAAGACAGGAACATCGACAGCGTGCCGGTTCCGTAACCCCACAGGCCGCGCAGCCGGTGCTTCTGGCGCGCCATCACTTCGTAGCCGGCCACCGCGAGCATCAGCGAGGCCAGCGCGCCGACCAACCAGGGGTTGACGCTGCTGAACAGCGCCTTGAGTACCAGGCCGAGCAGCAGTAACTGGACGGTGCTGCGCGCGGCCGCTATCAGCATCCGTCGGCCGACACCGAGCTGCAGGCGCCAGGACAGCCCCGCCAGCAGCAGCACCATTGACGCGGCCAGGCCCAGATCGAACGGGCTGAGGATGATCAAGGAGTCAGTCATCGTCGTACGTCCGCAGCCGCCCGTCCCGGACCTCGTACTGCAGGTCGGCGACGCGTGCGCGCTGCGCCGGGTCGTGGCTGACCCACAGTACGCAGCCTTCGTCGCGTTTCCGCCAGTCTGCAACCAGACGCTCGACGCGCTCGGTGTTCGCCTGATCGAGATTCGCGGTCGGCTCGTCGAGCAGCAGCGCCTCGGGTCCGTGGGCCAGCGCCCTGGCCAGCGCCAGGCGCTGACGCTCACCGCTCGACAGTCGCTGTACTTCCCAGTCGAGCACGTCCGGCGAGAAACCCAGTGCCGACAGGTGCGTTTTCTGCCAGCCCGCGGCGTGCTCGCCGACCTGCCGCGCCCACCAGTGGCTCTCGGCGGCGAGGTAGATCACGCGACGGCGCCAGTCGGGGCCACTCAGACCACTGCGCGGCCGGT
This sequence comes from uncultured Chromatiaceae bacterium, assembly GCA_965601425.1. Classification (GTDB taxonomy): domain Bacteria; phylum Pseudomonadota; class Gammaproteobacteria; order Chromatiales; family Chromatiaceae; genus Thiosocius. Next base: position 1,448 of record CBFCWF010000122.1, read on the forward strand.
CGTCGAGCCAGACCTCGCCCTGGGCCTCGTCCAGGTCTGCGATCGCGCGCAGCAGCAGTGTCTTGCCGCTGCCCGAGGGGCCGGAGAGCGCGGCGCAGGCGCCCGGCGGTATACGCAGCCCGGCCGCTTCGACCCCGGCGCGCGCGAGTCGGTCGAGTCGCAGCCCGCTCATCGCCGCCGGACGAAAATCAGGTCCCAAACGCCGTGCCCGAGCCGCTGCCCGCGCCGTTCGAACTTGGTCAGCGGGCGATCGGCGGGGCGTGCGCAGAAGCCGCCGGCACCGGCCGCGTTCTCGAATCGCCGGTCGTCGGCCCCGAGCGTTTCGAGCATCTGCCCGGCATAGTCCTGCCAGTCGGTCGCCGCGTGGAACAGCCCGCCGGGCCGGATCACGCGCGCGAGCGCGTCGACGAACGCCGGTTGCAGGATTCGGCGCTTATGATGGCGCTTTTTGTGCCAGGGGTCGGGAAAAAACAGATAGACGCCGCTCAGGCAGGCCGCTGGCAGCATCTGCTGCACGACTTCCACCGCATCGTGCCTGATGATCCGGACGTTTTTACAGCCGAACTCCTCGAGTTTCAGCAGCAGGTGTCCGACCCCGGGCCGGTGCACCTCCACGCCCAGGTAATTGCGGTCGGGGTGGCGCCGCGCCATTTGGGCCAGACTTTCGCCGTTGCCGAAACCGATCTCCAGATACGCGGGGTTGGCGTTGCCGAACAGCGTCGCGAGGTCGAGTGGCTCGGGCCGGAAGTCGAGGCCCCAACGCGGCCACAGGGTGTCGAAGGCGCGTTGCTGACCGGGGGTCAGCCGGCCTTCGCGCAGCACGAAGCTGCGGACCCGGCGCCGCGGGTGTTCGTCATGGTCGGTCGAAGGCATCGCGATCGCACGGGCCAGTCTGTGTCATCCGGCACGGCCCGCTGCGGCCGAACCGCCCGGACCCGAAACAGCAGCGGTCGTCGGCGCTGTGCGGCGCCTCGGCATTAGTCGAAGAACAGGCCATCGAATGGCGATGAAGCGGACGCAAAGCGCCTGGCGGGCATACGACCGGCCCGATAGGCCTCGCGGCCGGCCTCGATCGCCTTGCGCATCGCGCTGGCCATCAGCACCGGTTTTTGCGCCGCCGCGATTGCGGTGTTCATCAATACCCCGTCGCAGCCGAGCTCCATCGCGACCGCGGCGTCAGAGGCGGTGCCCACGCCCGCATCGACCAGTACCGGGACCTTCGCATTCTCGACGATGGTACGGATGTTGAGTCTGTTGCGGATCCCCAGGCCTGAGCCGATCGGCGCCGCCAGCGGCATGACCGCGACGCAGCCCATCGCCTCCAGTTGCCGGGCGACGATCGGATCGTCGTTGGTGTAGACCATGATCTTGAAGCCGTCGCGAACCAGCTCCTCGGCCGCCTTCATGGTTGCGACCACGTCGGGGAACAGGGTCTGCTCGTCACCCAGGACCTCGAGCTTGACAAGGTCGTGCCCGTCGAGCAGCTCGCGCGCCAGCTTGCAGGTTCGCACTGCGGTCTTCGCATCGTAGCAGCCCGCCGTATTGGGGAGCAGCGTGTAACGGTCGGGCGGCAAGACCTCGAGGATATTCGGCTCGTCAGCGTTCTGGCCGATGTTGGTTCGCCGCACCGCGATCGTGATGATCTCGGCGCCGCTGGCCTCGATCGCCGCCCGCGTCTCTTGCATGTCCTTGTACTTGCCGGTGCCTACCAGCAGGCGAGACCGAAATGCACGGTCGGCCAGGATCAGCGGATCGTCGTTGTCTTGCGCCATCAGGGTTCTGCTATTCCGGGGGGTTGCGGTCTACGACTCGGGTGGGCGACGTATGCAGCGGGCTTCAGCCACCGCCGATGGCCTGGACGATCTCGACGCGATCGCCGGCCCGCAGCGCATGGCCCGCGTGTTCGCCGCGGGGGATCAACTCCTCGTTGATCTCGACGGCGAAGCGCCGATTCTGTATGTCGAGCATGGCCAGCAGATCCGACAGCGTACTGTCGTCGGGCAGCTCCCGCCGGTCGCCGTTGAGCACTATCAGCATGTCAAAGCGTGTCGTACCGATATAATTCGCACCGATTTTACACTAAACTCGGTCGCCGAATCCCCCCTCTCTCTTGCCGGCCAATGGGCCCCTGCGTCTGCACTTAAGGAGGTCTCCCCGGGTGGCCAATCTCCATGAAAACCTGATCGGTGTCGACGAGGCCGGCACGCTGGACGGGCTGTTCGCGCGACGCGTGAGACGCACACCCGAGCGTGATGCCTACCGCTATTTCGACAGGGAAACCAAGCAGTGGAAGACGTACAGCTGGGCAGCGATCGGTCGCGAGGTGGGGCGTTGGCAGTCCGCGATGCGCGACGAACAGGCGCCGCGCGGCGGCCGGGTCGCGGTCCAGTTGCGCAATTGTCCGGAGTGGGTGATGTTCGACCAGGCCGCGCTGAGCCTCGGATTGGTCACCGTGCCACTCTACACGGACGACCGCCCCGACAATATCGCCTACATCCTCAAAGAGGCGGACGTCAACATCCTGCTGGTTCAGGATGCGGGCCGCTGGCGTCGGCTGGCCGAGGTGGTGTCGCGCGACGGGCCGCTGAAGCGCATCCTGCTGCTCGACGACAGCGACGCGGCGCGCCGCCTGGCAGGCGAAGACAGTCGAATACGCATCGTCAGCGACTGGTTGCCCGAGCACGCGGCAGCACTGGCTACGCGTGCGGCGACTGACGGTCGCGCGCTCGCCTCGATCGTGTATACCTCTGGCACCACCGGTCGCCCCAAGGGGGTGATGCTGAGCCATCGCAACATGCTGTCGGTTGCGCATGGCGGACTGACCTTGCTCAACTGCTATCAGGAAGACGTCTTCCTTTCGTTCCTGCCGCTTTCCCATACGCTCGAGCGCACCGCCGGCTACTACCTGTGCATCATGACCGGCTCCTGTGTCGCCTATTCCCGTTCGGTCGCGCAGCTTGGCGAAGACCTGGTCACGATCAGGCCGAGCATTCTGATCGCGGTGCCGCGCATCTTCGAGCGCGTCTATGGCCGTATGCTCGATCAAATGCAAAAGCAGGGGCGAGCCGCCAAGATGCTTTTCGATCTGACCGTCGACATCGGCTGGAAGCGTTTCCTTTACCAGCAGGGTCGCGGTCGTTGGCCGCTGGGCAGCCTGCTGTGGCCGTTGCTCGATCGTCTGGTCGCGCGCAAGGTCAGCGCGAAACTGGGCGGGAATCTGCGTGCTGCGGTCAGCGGTGGTGCGGCGCTGAACGAAGGGATCGCGAAGGTGTTCATCGGCCTGGGTGTGCCCATCGTGCAGGGCTACGGCCTGACTGAGACCGCGCCGGTGGTCAGCGTGAACCCGCTCGAAGACAACATCCCGAGCAGCGTCGGGGTCCCGATTCGCGGCGTCGAGGTCCGTGTCGGCGAGAATGACGAGTTGCTGGTCCGGGGGCCCGGGGTGATGTTGGGTTACTGGAACAACCATGCCGCGACCGCCCAGGTGATCGATCCGGATGGCTGGTTGCACACGGGTGACCAGGCGCGTATCGACGAAACCCGTCATATCTACATCACCGGGCGCATCAAGGACATCATGGTGCTGTCGAACGGCGAGAAGGTCCCGCCGGGCGACATGGAGTCCGCGATCTCGCTCGATCCGCTGATCGAACAGGTGATGGTGGTCGGCGAGGGCAGGCCTTACCTGACTGCGCTGATCGTACTGGATGGTGCTCACTGGGCCGGGTTCGCGCAAGCGCTGGGGGTCGACCCCCTCGATCCAGCCAGCCTGCGCAACCCGAAGGTTCGAAACGCGCTCGTGCGACGCGTCAAGGCGGCGCTCCGCAACTTCCCGGGTTACGCGAAGGTGCGCCAGGTGCATCTGTCGCTGCAGCCTTGGACCGTCGAGGACGGCCTGGTCACGCCGACCATGAAGGTCAAACGGGCGAAGGTGCTCGAGCGTCTGGCGCCGGAGGTCGAGGCGATGTACCGTGGCGGGCCGGCGGATTGACGTCCGGCCTGCGCCCGGGCGGCTGCGGGTATCGCGGCCGGGCAGGCACCACGAGCCTGGTTGAATGATCCCCGGTCGCCGCCCCGCGCTGCATGCGGTAATCCTGCTCATGGTTGTCGGTGCGCTGCTGCGATTCTGGCAGCTGGGTAGCGCGTCGCTATGGCTCGACGAGGCTGCCAGCGTACAGTTTGCCGGACTGCCTTGGTCGGTACTCTGGTTGAGCGGTTATGACAATGCGCCGCCGCTCTACTATTCGGTTCTCAAACTGGCCCTTTGGTTCGGCGACAGCGAGGCGATGATCCGCGTGCCGAGCGTGCTGTTCGGCGTGCTGACGATACCTGTCGTCTACTGGGCCGGCCGGGTGCTCGCCGGCCCGCGGGCCGGACTCGTTGCGGCACTCTATCTGACGCTGTCCGTGGCGCATGTCGAGTACAGCCAGGAGGCGAGGGGTTACAGCCTGCTGGTGTTCGCATTGTGCATCGCGCTGGTGGGGTTGCTGTTGCTGTTCGTTCGGAGCCGGGCAGCCCAGGGGGCTGCAGTCGACCGACCTGGCCGCCATGTGCAGATCGCCGGTCTCGCGCTCTATGGTCTGGGCGTCCTGGTCGCGTTGTATACCAACAACATCGCAGTTTTTTTCGTGTTCGTCGCGCAGCTGGTCTTTCTCTATCATTGGATCACGCAGGCTCATCGTGATCGCGCGCTCGCGCTGCGCTGGCTGCTGGTCAATGCGCTGGTGTTCCTGCTCTGGCTACCCTGGCTACATATTGTGCTCACACAGCTAATCGGCAACGGCAGCATGGCGTGGCTGGTCCAGCCGAGCGTGATGGGGGCCGCCCGCATCTGGAGCCATGTCATTGGCTTCAATTACGTCTCTCCCAGTCCGCTCGGCTTCAACCTGGCTCTGTGCCTGCTGTGCCTTTACGGCGCGCTCCGTCTGCGTCCGCAGCCTTCGGTCGCGTGGCTTCTGCTGGCTGTCGCGATGCTGGCGCCATTGCTGATCTGGCTGGTGGGCTTCGTGCATCCGCTATACATGGAGCGCACGATCATCTGGGCCCTGCTCGGCTCGGTGCTGCTGGTCGCCGCTGGCGTCGATGCAATGCAAGGCTGGAAGGCCCCGGTCTCGGTTGTCGCGCTGATCGTGCTTTCGGCCTGGTCGGTCCTCGGGTACCACGCGACGGGGGCGGCTGAGAACACCGACTGGCGTACCGGCTATGCTGCATGGGAACGCGGGCTCGACCCAGACATGTCAGCACAGGCCGCGATCTTCAGCAGTCCCCCGCCGGTGCTCCCGATGCTCTATTACGCGCGCCACCGGGCGACGCTGCCGCCCCTGCTCGCCTGGGGCGCCGGCGCGCACGGCGACGGCACGGCTTTGATCCTCGACTGTTCGGCCCAACGCGCGGGCTGCGGCCCCGGCCACCGGCTGTCGAGGGTCCCGCGCGATCTGTTCCTGTGGAAGCGCGGCGCATCCGATGGGAAGCAGAAACTCCTTCCAACACTGCCGGAGAAGGGCCCCTGGCGGCAGCGCGCCTGGCGCCGCCTCCAGGTCACCTATGCACACGTCCCACCAACCATCCGAGATGACTTGAAGGCTGCGCTGCTGCTGGCTGGCTGGCGGCCGGGTGAGACCACACAGCTGAAGCGAATCGAGATCGTCTCCTATGTTTGCATCCACCAGGGATGCCCGCTGCCCGGGCGGACCGGCCCGGCGGCTTCAGCAGGTGGGGGTTGGACAACTCGAGGTCATTGAATTCCCAGCCGTCGTACCAATCGGCGTGCTGTAGCCTGGATTCGAGGAAACACCATTCCGTGAGAATCGTGATCATCATCCCGACGTTCAACGAGCGGGATAATCTGCGCAGGCTATTGCCCGCGCTGCAGCGCGTGTGTGGTTCGATGGACCATGAGATGCATCTGCTGATCGTCGACGATGACTCGCCCGACGGTACGCAGATCGTTGTGCGCGAGCACATGCGCCAGATGCCGCGCCTGCACCTGATCACCGGACGGCGGCGGGGCCTGGGCGCCGCCTACGTTCGCGGTATGCACCATGCGATGGCCGGTTTACGGGCTGATGCGATTTGCGAGATGGATGCCGATCTATCGCACAAGCCGGACGACGTACCGCGCCTGGTCGCGGCGCTGCAGCGGGGTGCGGACTTCGCGATCGGCAGCCGTTATGTGACGGGGGGGAGCATCGCCGACGAATGGGGGGTCTTTCGCCGCATGATTTCGAAGCTGGGCAATCTGGTTGCCCGGCACCTGGTGGGGATCGCACGTATCCAGGATTGTACTGCGGGATTCCGCGCCATTCGGGCTTCGCTGCTATCGCAGATCGACCTACCGGCGATCAATGCCCAGGGCTACGCGTTCCAGGTTGCGCTGCTCCACGAGGCGGTCGCCCGGGGGGCGTGTGTGGTAGAGATCCCGGTAGTGTTTGTCGACAGGTCGGCCGGAGCATCCAAGCTGGGGTTTGCCGACATCCTCGAGTTTGCCGGCTACGCGCTGTGGTCGCGCGCTCGGGACTCGGCGACAGTTCTGAAATTCGGCATCGTGGGGGCCTCCGGCGTGCTGGTAAACCTGGGCTTGTTTGCGCTGCTGCTGTCAGCCGGCATGAACAAGTATCTGGCGTCACCGATTGCGATCGAGGCCTCAATCATCTCGAATTTCTTTCTGAACAACTACTGGACCTTCCGCGAGCGCGAAACATCTGATTACCTGCCGGCCCGCGGGTTCAAGTTCAATGTGGTCGCCTTGATCTCGCTCGGGCTCAGCTATGCAACCTTTGTGGTGCTCAGCATCGCCTTCCCGCAAGGGTCGCCGTATCTGATGCAGTTCGCCGGGATCGTGCCGGCCAGCCTGTTGAACTATTTTCTGAACTCCCGCTGGACGTTCAGGCACCGGCCGGCCGGTGCGCGTCGGCGTTGACGTGGTCCGGTCGATCCCCGACAGATCCGCGGGGTACCGGGCCTGGAGAGGCGAGGTTGGGGGCAGCGGGCACGCAACGAGTACGCCGCGGTGCTTGTCCCGACAGGCCGCTTTTCAATACAATCCGGAGACCGTCGAGCCTTTTTCATTGTTCGACGTGTGAGCCGGCGCATCAGGGTTGGGATCGGGGAGACAGGGGACGTACCCGGTCAGACGAGCGACCGTTTGACTCAGCGGCCATCGTATATCGGTATTACCCTAGCTTCCCAAGCTAGAGAGGCGGGTTCGACTCCCGCTGGCCGCTCCATTTCCCGGATGTCCCGTCAGTTTCCGACGGGCCTTAATCCGCCAACGCCTCGCGCAGCGCTTCGGCGATGCCTTCTGGCGACTCGCCGTGGTGGATAAGCGACTTTATGACGCCGTCTTTACCGACCACGTAAACGATCGACGAGTGGTCCATCGTATAGCCCATCTCCGAATCCTCCAGCGGCACCTTTTCGAAGATCACCAGGTGGTTTTTCGCAACCCTGGAAACCTGTTCCAGCGAACCGGTCAGTCCGATGAAGCCAGGGTCGAAATAGCGTGCATACTCGCCGACCCGCGGCGGATCGTCGCGTTCCGGGTCGATCGTGATAAAGACCGGCTGAACCCGCGCGCGCTCCTCCGTGGTCAGCTGCTTAAGGCCGGCGGCGATGCTGCTCAGCGAGGTGATGCAGACGTCCGGACAGTGCGTGAACCCGAAGTAGATCGGCACCACCTTGCCGCGGAAATCCTGCAGGCTGACCGGCCCGCTGTCCGAAACGAGGGTAAAGTCGCCGCCGAGGTCGGCGTAGCCCTCGGGCTGTGCCTTGTCCTTGCCCTGCATGCCGGCCCAAAGGCCGATGCCGATGCTGACTGCGGCCAACAGGCCGAGAATCAGGAATTGCTTTGGGTTGTTCACGTCGGGTACTGCCTGTGTGTGTTGTCGGGGGGCTATGCCCGGCCCCCAGGATCACGCATGATTGTCGGCCCGACGACACCTGTCAATTGATGCATGCTCAAGTTTTACGAAGCGCGCGACAGTCTCGAGGCCCGCCAGCTCATCGATGCCCTTACCGCCCATCGCATCGAGGCGACCGTTCTCGGGGAGTACCTGAGCGGCGGTGCAGGGGAGCTGTCAGCAATCAATTTCCCATGGGTCTGGCTGATCAACAATGAGGATCTGGCTGCCGCGCAGAGGGTGCTGGACGGCTTCCTGGCCAGTCGTGGCAACCTGCCCCGGGCCGGTCCCTGGGTCTGCACGAATTGTCAGGCGCAAGTCGATGCCGGCTTTGATATTTGCTGGAAATGCGGCGCTTCGCGTAAGTGATCACTGACTTTTCGACACGTGTGCTGGGTTGGTTCGAACGCAGCGGCAGGACCCGGCTACCCTGGCAGCGACAGGTGACGCCGTACCGGGTTTGGGTGTCCGAGATCATGCTGCAGCAGACCCAGGTCGCGACTGTGATCCCCTATTTCGAGCGCTTCACCCGACGTTTTCCCCGCGTCGACGATCTGGCCGCGGCGCCGCTCGACGAGGTGCTGCACCACTGGTCGGGGCTCGGTTATTACGCCCGGGCGCGCAATCTACACCGTGCCGCGAGCGTCGTCTGCGACCGATTCAACGGCGAGTTTCCCGATGACCTGGCCAAGATGCAGTCACTCCCGGGGGTGGGCCGTTCCACCGCCGCGGCAATCCTGTCGCTGGCGATGGGGCAGCGGCAGGTGATACTCGATGGCAACGTGAAGCGGGTCCTGGCCCGACACGCGGCGATTTCCGGTTGGCCGGGCAAGGCCGCGGTGCTCAATCGACTGTGGGATCTGGCCGAGCAGATGACGCCCGGCGAGCGCGTCGCCGAGTACAACCAGGCGATGATGGATCTCGGGGCGCTTGTCTGCACGCGCGCGCGGCCGGAATGTCACGCCTGCCCGGTAAGCGGCGACTGTGTCGCGCTGAGCCAGCACAGACCGCTGGACTATCCGGGGAAGAAGCCGGGCAGGAGCCTGCCGGTGCGCCCGGTGCGCATGTTGCTGCTGCGAGACCCGGCCGGGGCGATCCTGCTCGAGTGCCGCCCGCCTGCGGGGATATGGGGGGGCCTCTGGAGCCTCCCCGAAATCTCGGTCGATGCGGATCCGCTCGACTGGTGCGCCGACCATCTCGGGCAGCCCGCGAGGCTGGCGCGCCGACTTGCGCCGCGCCGGCACACCTTCAGCCATTTCCATCTGGATATCGAGCCGATTGAAATCCTGCTGAACGAGCCGGGTTGCCGTGTGCTGGAGGGGGACGGGCGGCTTTGGTATAACCCGCGTGGTCCTGAGCGGGTCGGGCTTGCGGCACCGATCGCCCGCCTGCTCGACGAGGTGGCCGACCAACAGTAAGCGGAGATATCAATGGGTGAAAAGGTGAACTGTGTGCGTCTCAAGCGCGAGGCAGAGGGTTTGGATCGGCAGCCGTATCCCGGGGAACTGGGCCGGCGTATCCTGGAGAACGTCTCGAAAGAGGCTTGGCAGGAATGGCTCAAGCACCAGACGATGCTGATCAATGAATACCGGCTGAGCCCGGTTGACCCCAAGTCGCGCAGCTTCCTCGAAGAGCAGATGGAGAAGTTTTTCTTCGGCGATGGTGCAGAGGCGCCGCCCGACTACAAGCCGCAGTGACTTGCGCATAGCGCTGCCGACTTGACTCGTGGGGACCGCATCGCTTTAATATCGCGTCTTCCGCGCCCATCATCGCGCAGATCTTTAGCGCCCAGGTAGCTCAGTCGGTAGAGCAGGGGATTGAAAATCCCCGTGTCGGCAGTTCGATTCTGTCCCTGGGCACCAATAAATTCAACGAGATAAAAGCTTTCTGCTTTTCATCCCTGTGTCACGCGGTACGTTTTCGGTACACCTGTACCGGAAGTGGCCGTGGCGACCATCACGAAAACACCCTCGAACACCTGGAAGGCCGTCGTCCGCAAACGCGGCTGGCCGCCGGCAAGTCCGCCGACACCGGCCGCCTCGCGCTCGCGCTGCTGTCGCACCTGTTCACCATCGCGATAAAAGAATGGCGCCTGGGGCTGATCTACAATCCGGTGCCCAGCATCCGTAAACCGGCGCCGGGCAAGGGTCGCGACCGCCGTCTGGGTGCCGACGAGGAGAAGACACTGCTCCGGGCCTGCGATTGCCACTCCAACCCGATGCTCGGCTGGATCGTGCGTGTCGCGCTCTACTTCAGCATGCGTGCCGGCGATGTGCGCTTCGAACGACACCGCGATGACCGAGGGCGGATGCGCGGCGGCACCTACATTGTCTCCGAGGTGCCGGCACCAGTTCCGGCTTCGTCAGATGCGGCCGAACCCGATAGGGCGGTGCCAGCTACGGTGTTGCCGGGCGCATTGCAGAAGACCGATAGAGACCCAGGAACTACAACCACCAACAGACCGACAGATACCAACCGCGGCACCGGCGTTAATCGGCACCGGCAGGCACTGCAGTTTCCCGAATGGGTGCCGCACGAGATCCGTACGTCTACGCAGCACCTCGTTGCCGAACTGGATCAGGCCGATGCCCAGCTCGTCATCGACGAGTGGGCGGGCGCGCTGGCGGCCGGGAGGATCCAGCGGTCCCCGCTCGGCTACCTGAAGACGCTGGCGACCCGAAACCAAACCGGCTCCTCGGAGCCAACAGGCGCCGACCGTCGTTCCCACAGGAACGCCCGGCGCGGCCTGATGCCAGGCCAGAACGGCGGGAGTAGTGCCCCCGCGACACATCCCGGACCTCCCTGTGGAGGTTTGGTCCGGTAGTGTTACGGAACGTGACCCGAAGCTTGGCGGAGTGTCAGAAACACTGAGTACGCCTGACGATCCCGGCACTGAATCGCTCGAATGCAGTTTGCCCGGATTGGGGGCTTTTCTGCCCGATCTGGGCAGGTCGCCGACGGTAAAGCAGGCTTCACGTAAAGCGAATCTTAGTAAGCGATTCTTTACTTTATGTGATGAATGGTAAAGAGTTCCTTACCATGAGTCCGCAATCCACGGGCCGCTATAGAGCCACCACCGTCACCGGCGAATCGGTGAAGGCCTTCGTTCCCGACCCGCTGCCGCCGCGGCTCAGCGCCCGACAGCTGGCCACGCTGACCGAACCGCTGCGCGAGGCCGAAGCGGCACTGGGCCGGCTCGATCTGGCTGGTGAGATGATCCCGTCGCTCGACTGGTTCATCTACGCCTTCGTGCGCAAGGAGGCCCTGCTGTCCTCGGAGATCGAAGGCACCCAGGCGACGCTCGTCGACGTGCTGGCCTGGGAGCAGGTCGAGCAGCCCGGCACCTCGAATCCCGACGACATCGAGGACGTGACCAACTATG
>CBFCWF010000123.1:0-12616 GCA_965601425.1 uncultured Chromatiaceae bacterium
GGTTCAATTTGACCAGGAAGGGGATCTTGTGAGCATAGCGCCGACCTACCGAACCGAGCACGCCGAGCGTGGAGGCGACCGCGTTGCAACCGCCGGCCATCGCCAGCTGGATAATGTTCTCCGGATCGAAGTAGACCGGGTTCGGTGCGAAAGACGCGCCCCCCGCGTGCTCCACGCCCTGGTCCACCGGCAGTATCGAAAGGTAGCCCGTGCCGCCGAGACGACCATGGTCGAACAGCGTCTGCAGCCCCCGGAGCACCCCGGGTTTGCGGTCGGAATACAGACTGACGCGGTCGACGAAATCGGGCCCGGGCAAATGCAGCATGTCGCGCGAAATGGTTTCGCAGCGGTGGTCGAGCAGGAACTCGGCCTGGTCTCCAAGAAGACGCTGGATGTCGGTCATGGTCTTTGCACCTCAGACATACGTAGCTCCAAAAGATAGGCCGGCGTGGGTTTCAGGCGTGTGAAAACGGAAATACGACAAAAACACCGGCTCGCCGAACGCACCGGCAGCCCGCTCGACAGCGCCACACTTTACCGATAAAAAATGGATACTTGAAGTCAATTCAATGCCCCACCGGGCCAGAAAACGACAAAAATCGCAGATAGGCCGCGGCCGTTCTCGCTCAAGGCACCAGGTACCGCCCGGCAGAACCGATAGCCAAGGTGAGCAGTCCGATCAGGGTGTTGATGCCGACTAGCCACCGAATCTGTGTCAGGGCCTTGCCGCCGGCCGGCCAGTCCTCGGCAGCCACCGCGCGCTTGAGCCTCGCATGGGGGGCGAAAAATACGTGGAAAAAGATCAGCATCATCAGGATGCCAAGCCCGAGCATCGCGTGGACATACAGGCCCACGTTGCCCATGCCGCCGTAGACGCCGAAGATGATCCAGAAACCGCTCACGAGGATCACGAGGATGCTCGCCCACACCCAGGGGAAGAAGCGGCCGAACACCCCGACCCACAGCTTTAGCCGCGCCGGTGGCTCGAGCGCGCTGGCCGCAACGGGCCGAAGGCACATGTAGGCGAAGAACATGCCGCCCACCCAGATTACCGCCGCGATCACGTGCAGCGCCACCGCCAGACCCATCATCGAACCACTCCGCATCAATTGAACGACTGTGTAGCGCATTCTACGGTGCCGGGCGAGCGGGGACACCACACGCTCGCAGCGTTTATGATCCGCCGACAGCTTCAGGAACCAGGGTTCGAACATCCCATGGACAACAGCCATCGCCACATCGCGGTCCTCGGGGCCAGCCCGAAACCGGCCCGCTACGCCAACCAGTGCCTCCGCCTGCTGAAAAAGTACGGCTTTCGCATCACGCCCGTGCACCCCCGCTTCGAACAGATCGAGTCGCTGCCGGTGGTACCGGGCCTGGGCCTGATCACCGACCCGGTCGATACGCTGACACTGTACGTCGGCCCGAAACTGCTCGAACCCCAGGGCGAAGACATCGTCCGCCTGCGGCCCGGGCGGGTAATTTTCAATCCGGGGACCGAGAGCCTGCCGGTTCAGCAGCGGCTCGACGCGGCCGGCATCCCGTGGCTCGAGGACTGCACGCTGGTCATGCTGCGCAGCGACAGGTTCTGACTGGCCGTGTTCCTCGGCCTCGCCCTGATCCTCGGCGCGCTGCTGTGGGCCCGCGATATCCGGCGCAAGTCTCCGCACGGCCCGCTGAGTTACCGCGGTCCCTGGGTCATGGGCAGCGTCGGCGTCTGCGTCTTCCTCTTCTATCTCTGGCTGGTCACGCACGGGGCCCGGGCGGGATGAGCCGCGCGCCACGCGGCGCGCCGCCGCGGTCGCCCTACATCACGCGTGCGGGCTGGGAAAGGCTTCATGGCGAGCAAGAGGCACTCTGGAAGAAGCGGCGCGAGGTCGTCAAGCACCTGTCGGCCGCCGCCGCGGAGGGTGATCGCTCGGAGAACGCGGAATACATCTACCGCAAGAAACAGTTGCGGGAGATGGACCGGCGCATACGCTACCTGCAGAAACGCCTACCCGATCTCAAGGTGGTCGACCGCACGCCCCAGGAGACCGACCAGGTGTTCTTCGGCGCCTGGGTCACCCTCGCCGCCGACGGCGGCGACCCGAGCGTCTACCGGATCGTCGGCGCCGACGAGTTCGACCCGAAAAAGAACTGGATCAGCGTGGATTCTCCGATGGCCCGGGCACTGCTCGGGCGCAGGGTGGCCGACACGGTGACGGTGGCGACCCCCGGCGGCCGCGTCGAGCTGGTCGTGCGCGCGGTCGCCTACTCCAATCGCGAGGGCTGATCAATCGATGTAGCCGAGCGCGGCGGCCGCCAGGTACGCGATGCTGAAGCCCACCAGCCCGATGCTCCATACCTGCAGCCAGAGCACCCGCCCCCTGCGCGACAACCACCAGAGCGCGAGGCCGATCAGCAACGCGAGTGCGACGGTAAAATTGAGCATGAAGTGCAGGCCGCTGCTCTGGGAATAGACCGGCAGGTCGGCCGATGCGACGCCCTCGGTCGCCTCGTAGCGCATCAGATCAGCTCCACGTCCGCCACGACGTCGACCAGGGCCGGGCCGGCATAGGCGAGCGCGCGTTTCAATGCTTCAGACAGCTGTTCGGCCGATTCGACTCGGATCCCTAGCCCGCCACAGCTCTTTGCGTAGGCCGCAAAATCCGGGTTGCGCAGCCCGGTCTGCCAGACCGGCCAGCGGCCAGCGCGCTGCTCCTTGCTGATCTTCCCGAGCTCGTCATTGTTCAACAGCACATGGGTGATGTTCATCTCGTACTGCACCGCTGTCGTGAACTCGGCCATGTATTGCCCGAAACCGCCGTCACCGCTGACCGAGATCACCTGGCGTCCACGGTGTTCCGACTGCACCTGAGTCGCTGCCCAGGCGCCCATCGCGGCCGGGAAGGCAAAGCCGATCGAGCCAAGGTAACCGGACATCAGTACGCGCTGGCCGCGGCACTCGAAATAGCGCCCGAAGGAATAGGTGTTGTTGCCGACATCGACGGCGATGACCGCGTCCGCGGACGCGACTTCGGAAAGCGCCGCGAACAGGCTGGCGGAGTTGACGCCCATCCCGCGGTCGCGCTCGCACCTTGAGGCCTTCTCGTCACGCCAGATCCGCCAGCGTTCCGCGATATCCGGCCGCTGGTCGGTGGAGCCCGTATCCTCGGGCAACGCACGCCACAGCCACTCCGCGGTCAGCCCGATCTCGCCGAGCACTGGCAGTTCGACCGGATGAAACTTGCCCAACGTCATCGCGTCGAAGTCGACCTGGATGATCGGTTTGTTCGATGCGATGCCCGTATGGTGAGAGAAGCTCGCACCGAACACGAGCAGAAGGTCGCTCTCGTTCATGCACCAGCTCGCGACCGGTGTACCGCTGCGCCCCAGCACGCCCCCGGCCAGCGGATGATCGTCGGCGACCTGGCCCTTGGCCTTGAACGTCGTCAATACCGGCGCCTTGAGCTTCTCCGCCAGCTTGACCACGTGCTCCATGCGGCCCAGCGCGCCGTAACCGACGATGATCACCGGGCGGACCGCGTCCTTGAGACGTTGCAGTGCGGCGGCCAGTGTATCGGTCGCCGGCAGCATGTGAGGGTCACCGAGACGGCCGTCCGGACCACCGGCCGCAGCCCCCTCGTCAGCCGGCAGGGTCTGCACCTCGTCCGGGACGATCAAATGCGATACGTTGCGCTCGACGATCGCGGTCTTGCACGCGAGGTTCATCAGCTCCGCGTGGCGCGAATCGCGCAACACGGTCTGGCTGAAGGTCGCAACCGGCGCAAACGCCGATGCCAGATCGATCTCCTGAAACGCCCCCGGACCGAGCACCTGGGTATTGACCTGACCGGTCAGTGCCAGGATCGGTGCCCGGTCGACCTTGGCGTCCCAGAGGCCGGTCAGCATGTTGGTGGCCCCCGGCCCGGCGATGCTCAGGCAGGCCGCCGGCCGGCCGCACAGCTTCGCATAGCCGGAGGCGGCGAATGCGGCCGCCCCCTCGTGGCGGATACCGACGTATCTGAGCACACCCTTTTCCTGCTGCAGGCGCAGCGCATCTGCGAGGCCCAGGTTGGAGTGACCCACCATCCCGAACACGTGCGTGACGCCCCAGTTGACCATCGTCTCGGCCATCAGGTCGCTGACGGTGGGCAGGTGCACGGTGGACTCCTGTACGCCGACGTAGACGCCGTCGTCGCGCTGCTCCACCGGATAGACGGCCACCCCATCGTCGTGCGAGCCCGGAGACTTACCAGTCGATGGATGAAAGTCCCAACCGTGCCAGGGACAACGCAGCCAGCAATCGTCGTCGCCGTCGTTGCACTCGATACTGCCCTCGCCCAACGGACCGCCCTGGTGCGGGCAGGCGTTGTCCAGCGCGGCTATCGTGCCCTGGTGGCAGGTCAATGCCAGGCTCTGGCTTCCGGCCTGCACCGCACGCACCTCACCGTCGCGCAGCTCGCCGGGCTCGGCGACCTTGTGCCACACGGTCCGCAGTCCCTCCTGTGCATCGAGATCGTCCTGGCTGATCTGCTTGTGAGCGCCGTCGCACAGCGGTGGGCTGCCGCTCCGCTTGCACTGGCAGAAGAAGAACCGACCATCCTTGTCCGCAGTAAACGCCGTTGGCGTGAAGTCGCTGCCCTGGTGCGAGCCGTCACAAAACGGTTGCTTCTTCGAGCGGCCGCAGGAACACCACCAGACCGTTTGCCCGGCCTTCAGCTCGACCGGTTTGGGCTTGGTATCGGCGATATAGGGTTCGGACATGACGGGCGACCTCCGGCAGGATGATGCTGGTTGAGATGGTGTCCAGGCCAGACTCTAGGCGCGTCGGCGCGTGACATCAAACGCTGCACGGGCGCTGAAGCCGGTTGCACAAGTTCGAGGAACGCCGAATCGATCCGCGACACGGACTCACTCGATTCCCTGCGGCCTGCGGGGTTCGCTTCGCCTCGAGGACCCGATCGCCGGGCATTTGGCCTCTCGACACATCAATCGGGAGTTTCTTGGCCATCTGGGATTGCGCGATCACTGGACGCCGGGTACAGCGAGACCGCCGCCTCCCAGCCACAGATCGCGGTCTTGCGCACGCTGCCCCAATGGTAACTACCGAAATCTCCCGTTGCCCGCAACACCCGGTGGCACGGGATCAGATAGGCGACCGGGTTCTGCGCCAGCGCGCTGCCGACCGAGCGGGCAGCGCTCGGTCTCCCCGCGACCCGGGCGAGCTGACCGTAGCTGAGCAAGCCGCCGAACGGCACCCGCAACAACGCGCGCCACACCTGGACCTGGAAGTTGCTACCGCTGACCCAGACGGAAAGACGGCTCCCTGCCGCGTCCGGCGATCGGGTGAAGATCGCCGCCAGGGTCCGCTGTGCCTCTGCCGGATCCTCTACCAGAGACGCCTGCGGCCATAACGCCTGATACGCCCCGACCCAGCCCCCGAGGTCCGCCCCGCCGGGAAAAGACAGATGGCAGACACCACGCACGGTGGTCGCGACCAGCGCATCGCCGAACGGTGTTCGACCGACGCCGTACCGGATGGTCATGCCGGCAGCCGCACGCCGGAATTCACCCGGCGACATCGCCTCCATGTTGACAAACAGGTCGTGCAGTCTGCCCGGCCCCGACAGGCCGGCGCCGAGTGACAGACTGAGCAGATCGCCAGTGTCGCGCATGCGCTGTTTCGCGTTTTCCACGGTGAGAAATTGCAGGAAACGCTTCGGACTTATCCCGGCCCAGCGACTGAACAGGCGCTGCGTATGCGACTCGCTGAGACCGAGGTACGCGGCCAGCTCGCGCAGCTCCGGTTGCCTGGCGCGCTGCACATGCAGGTAGGCTATCGCCCGCTCGATCAGACGGTAAGCCGCATCGTCCACCGGCTCGTGGTGCCTGTCGGTTGACCTGGGACACTGGCTCATGCCACGCACTGTAGCGGGCGCGTCGGGCCCCGCCCACCCGATTCATGCAGTGGCGTCCGCATTGACCCTCGATTTGTGTGCGAAACCCGGGCAGACCGGCAATTAAGCTGTCGGTCTGCCCAGCATCGGACAACGGAGCGAAGGATCTCTTGGACTCGATCACGCAAGCGGCACTGGGGGCCGGGGTCGGCGCCTTGGTGATGGGACGCACGCGCCCGCTGTGGCAGGGGGCGCTCGCCGGCGCGGTGCTCGGCACATTGCCGGACCTCGACGTATTCCTGGACAAGGGCGACCCGGTGCGCGACATGGTGTTGCATCGTGCGGAGACCCATGCGTTGTTCTGGCAGGCACTCGCATCGCCGCTGATTGCCCTCCTGCCAGCGGCGCTGACCGGAACCCTGGCGCTTTTCTGTCGCTGGTGGCTGGCGACCTTGCTGGTGTTGGCCACGCATTCGCTTCTCGACGCGATGACCGTCTACGGCACGCGGCTGGGACTGCCGTTCATAGATCATCCGTTCGGACTCGGCAGCCTGTTCATTATCGACCCGCTGTATACGCTGCTGCTCCTCGGCGGCATTGCCTTGGGCCTGCGCCGGGGTGGTGAGGCGGGGCGCCGCTGGAACGCGGTGGGCCTGATCCTGTCGACGCTGTATGCCGGCTGGTCGGTCGCGGCCCAGGCCCACGTCAGCGAACGGGTGCGCACAACGCCCCAGGCGCAGGGCGTCGCCACCGAGCATATCCTGGTCACCCCGACACCATTCAACACCCTGCTCTGGCGGGTCGTGCTGCTGCACGAGGACACCTACGACGAGGCCTTCGTGTCACTTTTCGACCCCGTGGTCGCGCCCGCCCGCCCGATCCGCTTCGAACGCTTCTCGCGAGGCGCCGAACTAGAGCGGACGACGGCCGAGTTCCGGGATGCAAACCTGATCCGCGAGTTTTCCAAGGGCTTCTACGCCTTATCGGACAACGGCGAGCAGGTGTGGATCACCGATCTGCGCATGGGCCTTCACCCGTTCTACGCGTTCGCGTTCGTATTCGCCGAGCACCAAAGCGAACCGCTAGGTGCAACCGGCCCGATACCTGTAGGGCGACGCCTGCCTTTCGGACCGGGGATCGATTGGCTCTGGCAGCGACTGCGGGGGCACGATCTGCCGCCGCCCGGGCGGATCCGTTAGTATGCTGCGGCCCGCGGTTTGTCATTCGGGAGGGGGCCATGCGCGAGACGGCAGGCGCCAGGGTGCGTCTAGGAGAATGGGTCGAGTCCGAACGGATCCAACGGATCATTGTCGCGCTGATCATCATCAACGCGGTCACGCTAGGCCTCGAGACCTCCTCGCGTGCGATGGAGACCGCTGGCGGCTTGCTCAAGCTTATCGACCGGCTGCTGCTCGGCGTGTTCGTCGCCGAGATCCTGGCCAAGCTTTACGCCTTCGGTGGCCGTTTTTTCCGCAACCCCTGGAACCTGTTCGATTTCTGCGTGGTCGGGATCGCGCTGATACCGGCGAGTGGGCCGCTGACGGTTCTGCGGGTGCTGCGGGTCTTGCGCCTTGTTTCAATGGTCCCGCGCTTCCGCTTTGTGGTCGAGTCGCTGCTGCGCGCAATCCCGGGCATCCTGTCGATCGCCGGCCTGTTGGTGATCCTGTTCTATGTGGCAGCCGTGATGGCGACGGGACTCTTCGGCACGGGATTTCCGGGCTGGTTCGGCAGTATCGGCAAGTCGATGTACACGCTGTTCCAGGTCATGACCCTGGAGAGCTGGTCCATGGGCATCGCGCGGCCAGTGATGGAGGTCTATCCCTGGGCATGGGCCTACTTCGTGCCGTTCATCCTGGTAGCCACCTTTACGATGCTGAATCTGTTCATCGCGATCATCGTCAGCACGATGCAGGCGATGGTCGATGAGCAGAGGAACCAGGAGACCGCCGAGATCGGCGCACTGGTGCATGACGAACACACGGAGCTAAAGAAAGAGCTGCGAGCGGCACGGGTCGAGATCGCGGCGCTGCGCGAGGCATTGATGGGCGGTGCGCACGAAGACAGCGGCACCGCCGGCAAGCCCGGCTCGACACCGGCAGGCGGCACCCGACACCAGAGGACTGACGACAGGTGAATCGACGCATTTCGCTGAGCCCATGCACCAGTATCACGACCCGCACCCGGGTCAGATTGGCCGGGAATCCGCCGGCCTCGTTCGTCGATTCCAACACGGCGCGGATGAAAAGGCCCCGGATGGTTCGCAGAGGATGCGAACGGTTCCCGACAAGGCGACTGAGCCGACCTGATCGCCGTTTGTGAAGCCGGCAGGCATCAACCCGATTCTCGGTGCGCGAAGGTCTGGCCTGTCGGCATGCGGCACTGGCTTTCGGCGGCAATCGCCTCGGCCCGTCAAGCGGCCGCACCGCGGCGTCGCATCAGGATGCCGGCGATCAGTATACCGAGCGTCACGAAGGCCACCATCACAGTGGCGAGGGCATTGATCTCGGGACTGACACCGAGGCGAACGCTCGAGTAGACGACCATCGGCAACGTCGATGCGCCCGGTCCGGACGTGAAGCTGGCAATCACCAGGTCATCCAGCGACAGCGTGAACGCGAGCAGCCAACCGGCCGCCAGCGCAGGACCGATCAGCGGCAGCGTGATCAGGAAGAACACCTTCCAGGGCCGCGCCCCGAGATCCATCGCGGCCTCTTCGAGCGACGGGTCGAGGCGCACCAGCCGCGACTGCACGATGACCGCGACATAGGCCATCGAGAAGGTGACGTGCGCGATCGTGATCGTGGTCATGCCACGACCGGCCGGCCAGCCGACAAGCTGCTCCATTGCGACGAACAGCAGCAGCGAGGCCAGACCCAGAATCACGTCGGGCATAACCAACGGGGCGCCGACCATCAGCGCGAGCGCCGAGCGTCCCCGAAAGCGGCCGAAGCGCACCAGCGCGACGCCGGCCAGCGTGCCAAGCACCACTGCCAGCGTCGCATTCATCACCGCGATGCGCAGACTCACCCACGCAGCACCGAGTAGCTGCTCATTGTTTGCCAGGCTCAGGTACCACTTGGTCGAAAAGCCGCCCCATACGGTGACCAGTCGCGACTCATTGAACGAGTAGATGATCAGCGACACGATCGGCGCATACAGAAACGCGTAGCCGAAGGCGAGCAGGCTGAACACGAGCGTGGGGCGCCTGCTACTCAACGGCCTGCCACGCACGCGATACTGAACAGGGTCACCGGCGCTGCCCCTTCTCACGAAAGCGTTCGAACAGCAGCACCGGTGCGACGAGCAGCGCGAGCAGCGCGACCGCGACCGCGGCGGCGACCGGCCAGTCGCGGTTGCTGAAGAACTCGGTCCACAGCACCTTGCCGATCATCAGGCTGTCCGGACCACCCAAAAGGTCGGGTATCACGAACTCACCGACCGCCGGCACCAAGACCAATAGCGAACCCGCGACGATCCCCGGCAGCGACAGCGGCACGGTCACGCGCCAGAATGCGCAAAGCGGCCGGCAACCGAGGTCTGCCGCGGCCTCGAGCAGGCTGCCATCCATGCGCGACAGGGTCGCGTACAGCGGTAGGACCATGAACGGCAGATAGGCATAAACGATCCCCAGATAGACCGCGACATCGGTATGCAGCAGTTCGAGCGGTCGGTCGATCAGGCCGATGCCGAGCAAAAAGTTGTTGATCAGGCCATTGCCCTTGAGGATGCCTATCCAGGCGTAAACGCGGATCAGGAAACTGGTCCAGAAGGGCAGGATCACCAGCATCAGCAGCGGGATGCGGAGGTTGTCGCGCGCACGACTGATACCCAGCGCCATCGGGTAACCGATCAGCAGACAGAACAGCGTGGAAATCGCCGCCACCCGCACCGAGTTCACGAACGCGTCCAGGTAGAGATTGTCTTCCCAGAGCAGGAGGAAGTTCGCGAGATTCAGTCGCACCTGCAGCAGGCCGCCGTCCATCCATTCGAGCAGATTCGAGTACGGCGGTAGTCCGATCACTGCTTCGGACAGGCTGATACGCGCGATGATCAGGAATGGCAGGCCGAAGAACAGCCCCAGCCATAACAGTGGCACAGCGGCCACGATGCCGCGCCCCGGCCTGGAACGCGCATCCGTGGGGCGGCCGACCGTGTTACGCGAGGAGGGCAACGGCATCGTCGGCATCCCAGGCCAGCCAGGCCTGGTCACCCCAAGTCAGGGGTGCCGAGGCACGGCGTGCCCGGTTGGTCAATTGCGCTTCGACCAATGCGCCACCCGGTACCCGAACGTGATAGATCGACACGTCGCCGAGGTAGGCGATCTCCTCGACCGTGCCGGACAGCCCGTTGTCGACGCCAGACGGCGGCGCGACCCCAATGCGTATCTTTTCCGGCCGCACCGCGACCCCGACGGGCGTTCCTGGCGCGACCGCCTGCTGGCTCCACACACGCAGTTTCCCGGCGACGGCATCGCTGTGCACGAGCAGCACATCGTCCCGCTGTTCGAGTACGCGGCCCTCGAACTGATTGACCGCGCCGATGAAACCGGCGACGAACCGATTGCCCGGAAACTCATAGATCTCGGACGGCGTACCGATCTGCCGGATGCGACCCTCGTCCATTACCGCCATACGGGTCGACATGGTCATCGCCTCCTCCTGGTCGTGGGTGACCATGACGAAGGTGATGCCGAGACGCTCCTGGATATTCACCAGTTCGAATTGAGTATGCTCGCGCAGCCTGCGGTCCAGCGCCCCGAGCGGCTCGTCGAGCAGCAACAGCTTCGGGTGCTTGACCAGCGAGCGGGCCAACGCGACGCGCTGG
This sequence comes from uncultured Chromatiaceae bacterium, assembly GCA_965601425.1. GTDB lineage: Bacteria > Pseudomonadota > Gammaproteobacteria > Chromatiales > Chromatiaceae > Thiosocius. Next base: position 10,707 of record CBFCWF010000123.1, read on the forward strand.
CGCTGGCCGCCCGACAGTTGCTCGGGCTTGCGTCTGGCGAACTCGCCGAGGCGCACCAGATCGAGCATCTCGGCGGCGCGCCGGCGCACCTCGGCACGTGGTAGGCGCTCCTGGCGCAGGCCAAAGGCCACGTTGTCGGCCACGTTCAGGTGCGGAAACAATGCGTAGGACTGGAACATCATGTTGACCTGGCGCCTGTAGGGCGGCAAGTCGGTCACGTCCTCGCCGCCGATCAGCAGGCGACCGGCGTCCGGGCGCTCGAACCCAGCAAGCATGCGCAGCAACGTGGTCTTGCCGCAACCGGAGGCCCCCAGCAGGGAAAAAAACTCACCCGGGTAGATACTCAGCGAGACGTCGTCGACCGCGTAGTGGCTACCGAAGGTCTTGGTGACGTGGCAGATCTCGACCAGCGGCGCGGCGGCCGGGTCCTGCCACGACTCCAGTTGCGGCCGCGGATCTGCCACCTGGAATCAGCGGCCGGCCTTGACCCGGGTCCAGGCCCGGGTACGTGCGCGCTGCTCGGCCGGCGCCAGCTCGGCCGGCGCGACCAGGCGCTGCAGCACTTCCTGAGGTGGGAAGATCCCCTGGTCTTTGCGCACCGCCTCGTCGAGCAGTGGCAGCGAGGCCGGTACTGCGTTCGCATAGCCGACATAGTCGGTGATCTTCGCCATCACCTCCGGGCGCATCAGGAAATCGATCAGGCGCTGTGCATTCTCCGGGTGCTTCGCATCGGCGGGGACGGCCATTACGTCGATGAAGACCACCGCCCCTTCGCGCGGGATCGCCAGTGCCACGTCGACCCGGTTGGCGGCCTCGGCCGCCCGGTCACGGGCCTGCAGGATGTCGCCGGAATAACCGTGAGCGACGCACAGGTCGCCGTTTGCGAGATCGTTGATGTACTGCGACGAATGAAAATAACGGACGAAGGGACGGATCCCCTTCAGCAACGCACTGGCCGCGTCCAGATCGGCCTTGGCCGTGCTGTTTGGATCCTTGCCGAGGTAGATCAGGGCTGCGATGAACACCTCGGTCGGATCGTCGAGCAGGCTGATGCCGCAGTCGGCGAGGCGCTCGGCGTTGCCGGGGTCGAAGATCAGCGACCAGGAGTCGGTTGGGGCATTCGTGCCGAGGCGCTCGGCAACCGCCGCGACATTGTAGCCGATGCTGGTCGTGCCCCACAGGTAGGGCACGAGGTACGCGTTGTCCGGGTCCACCTCGGCCAGGTTCTGCATGATCAGCGGATCGAGGCCCGCGTAATTGGTCAGCTTTTCCTTGTTGAGCTTGCGGTAGATCCCGGCCCTGGCATGCCGCTGACCGAACGGGCGGGCCGTCGGGAAGACCAGATCGTAGCCGCTGTGCCCGGCCAACAGCTTGGCCTCGAGGACCTCGTTGGTGTCGTACACGTCGTACACGACCTTCAACCCGGTCTCGGACTGGAACTGCGCCAGTACCTCGTCGGCGATATAGTCGCTCCAGTTGTACACGTGCAGCACCGGCTCTTCGGCCGCGACGGCATTCATGCCGAGGAGGAGGCCGGCCAGCAAGCCGTGCAGGGGAAGCCTTGACACCTGAGCAATCTCCGATTTTAGTGGACGACGATATTAAAACGTGCCCCGAATGTCGCGCGGAGTCACGCGCTTTTTAACCGCATGAGCGGCCTCTCCGGCGCCCTCCGGCGAATGGCTCGCCAACCTCCGGCAGCTTGAGCGCCTCGGCCGCCGCGACCGTACCGAACAGCGCGGGTATGGACAAGGCACCGCCGAGCGGCCATACCGGCTTTCGCTGCGGCAATCGGCGGACGTTGGCGGCAATCGCCCTTTGCGGCAGCAGCACCCCGGACTCACGGATCGAGGCCAGGAAGCCGGTGAACGCGGCAGCGGGCCGATCAGAGGCGGTCGACCGGACGTTGC
>CBFCWF010000124.1:0-12551 GCA_965601425.1 uncultured Chromatiaceae bacterium
AGGACCATGTCTCGAATTACGACTTCAGGAACGCCAGGCTCAGCGACCTGCCGATCGATCAACGCTGCGCGCACGACGGGTCGGGCGGCGATGCGACAGACTGCAACCCGGCGGCAACCGACCGCTTCGGCCTGCTGCGTAACTTCCCGATTACCGAGCCGCCACACCATGCGACGGACGCACACGAAAAAGAAGACTGCCGACTGAGAGACGGCGTGTTTCGCGGAAGGCTCTATGTAGATGCCGACGGCGTGCATTGCGAGCCCGGCACCGGTGCCCCCAGCCTACGACTGGTCGCGGTCGACTTCGCCGACGTCAACGGAGATCAGGTGCTCGACGCGGTGCTGCGCTTCATCCCGATAGGCCCCGGCGCGTCACGTATACCGCTGACGCTACCGGTGACCCGTTTCAGTGACTCCGGGCCATTCACTACCCCGGTATTCGACGCACCCCCGCCCCTGCCGATACGCTGAGCCGCGGTACGGGGTCGCATGCGCCCCGCAATCGACATGGCGAAATCAGCCGCGCTTGCGGTAGACCTTGCGTCGGAAAAGATCGGTGCGCCGGCTCACGACGCGGTCGACGAACAGCATGCCGTCCAGGTGATCGATCTCATGTTGGGCCGCGCGCGCCTCGTAGCCTTCCATGTCGAACTCGAGCGGCTGGCCGTCCGGGTCCCTCGCGACCAGGTGGATACGGGTGGCGCGGATCACGTTGCCGGTGTAATCGGGCACCGAGAGGCACCCTTCCCTCCCCATCTCGTAGCCTTCCCAGTGAGTGATCTCGGGATTTATCAGGATCAGATGACCATGATTCGGTACCGGTTTGCGGGTGCCGGTGCAATCGATGATGACGATACGCCGGAAGCAGCCGACCTGCGGTGCCGCGATACCGACTGCGGCCGGCCCGTTGCGGCGCGTCTCCTCCAGGTCGACGAGGAACCCTTGCAGCCGCTCGTCGAACTCGCGCACCGGATCGGAAACCCGCTTCAACTGCGGGTCAGGGAGCGTCACGATGTCTAGTATCGCCACGCCAGACCTCAGCCGATGTAGGTGTCGATGGCGCCGACGTTGACGTCCACGCCTTCCTGACGCAACGGCTCGAGTATGCGCTCGATCGACTCGAGCGGCGCATCCGCGACCCCGGCGATCTGCATGATATAAACGGGATCCTGGCGCGTCCCGGCGACATCCGACTCCAGGTCCAGGATGTTGAAGCCCGATGCCGCGAGCGCGGCGGTCACCTGGGCGACGATCCCTGCTCGGTCCGCACCACTGACCGTGACCTGGATATTGGGCACCAGGTGCTCGTGCAGGTGCGCGCGAATCGGGTCCACGTGCAGGCACATACCCTGCGCTTCGACTACCGGCTTCAGTCGATCTTGCAGTACGGCCTCTTCGTGCCCACCGGAAACCATCATCATGATCGTGAAATTGCCGCCGAGGCGCAGCATCGAGGTCTCGCCGAGATTGAGCCCCAGGTCGAACAGCGCGCGGCTGACCGCCGCAACGATCCCCGGCTTGTCCTCGCCGATCAGTGTCAACATGTACCAGTTGTCAGTCATCATGGTGGCCTCGCGTCGCTCAGGATTGCAGCCAGATCAGACTCGCCATTCTGCCGGTAACGCCATCGCGACGGTAGGAGTAAAAACGCCTGGGCTCGCTGAACGTGCACCAGCCCCCGCCGCTCACTGCGTCGACCCCGAAACGCCCCAGCTGCAACCTTGCGAGCCCATAGAGATCAGCCAGCCAGCGGCCGTTCCGCTGCGCGGTGAAACAGGGCCCGCTGGTCGAATGCTCGGCGAGGAATGCGGCACGCACCTCGTGGCCTACTTCGAACGCACGCGGACCGATTGCCGGACCAAGCCATGCGAGCAACTGTCCGGGCGCGTCATCGAACGCCGCCGCCGTGCGTTCCAGCACACCCGCGAGCAATCCCCGCCAGCCGGCATGGGCCGCCGCGACACGGGTCCCGGCCCTGTTGCAGAACAGCACCGGCAGACAATCGGCGGTCAGCACGACGCAGACCCGGCCGGGGCGATCCTCGAAGCAGGCATCCGCACTGTGCGTCGTGCGACCCGGCAGGCGCAGATCCGTACCGTGCACCTGGTCCAGCCATTGCGGTTCACCGGGCAGGCCCAGCTGATCTGACAGTCGGGCGCGATTCTGCTCCACGGCCTGCGGATCGTCACCGACATGTGCCCCGAGATTGAGACCCTGCCAGGGCCCGACGCTGACGCCGCCGCCCCGCAGCGTGCTGCAGGCCCTGACCGCGACGGGCGCGGGCCAGTCTGGGCGGATGCACTCAACCATCCCCGCCGCCAGAGTCCCGTCCGATGCCGAAGCCGGCATCGCCTTGCGGATCGGGGTCGGTCCAATCAATACCCGCATCGGCTGCCAATGCGATGATCACCGCGCGCATATCGTCCGGGATTGGACAATCGAGGCGCAGTGGCCGACCGCTCACCGGATGCTGCAGTTCGAGGCGCTTGGCATGCAGGGCCTGGCGCCGGAAACCACGCAGCACCGCGGTCAACGCCTCGGACGCACCGGCCGGCAGCCGCAGGCGACCACCGTACTGCGGATCGCCGAACACCGGGTGGCGCAGGTGGGCCATGTGTACCCGGATCTGGTGGGTCCGCCCGGTCTCGAGCAGCACCTTGAGCAACGTATGGCCACGTAAATGCGTCAGAACCCTGAAGTGCGTGACCGAGGGCCTGCCCAGCGGATTGACGGCCATCCGCGTGCGCTGGGTCGGGTGGCGACCGATCGGCAGGTCGATGGTCCCGCCGGCCGGCATGCCGCCGACCACCAGCGCGCGATATTCGCGCCTGACGCCGCGCGCCGCGATCGCATCGACGAGCCGCTTGTGGGCCTTCTGGCTGCGGGCGATCACCATCAGCCCGGTGGTGTCCTTGTCCAGCCTGTGCACGATACCGGCGCGCGGCAGTTCGACCAGGCCCGGATCGTGATACAGCAGCGCGTTCTGCAGCGTACCGTCCGGATTGCCCGCAGCCGGGTGCACCACCAGGTCGGCAGGCTTGTTGATCACCAGGATATCCCGATCCTCGAATACGATATCGAGTGGGATCGGTTGCGGCACACAATCGACCTGTTGCTCGGCGACCGCCCGGAGCTGAAGGTGATCACCGCGCTCGACCCGGTCGCGCGGGCGGCGTTGCTCGCCGTTCACACTGACCCGTCCCTCGCGGGTCCAGGACTGCAAGCGGCTGCGCGAATAGTCGGGAAACAGGCGTGCAAGCGCCTGATCCAGCCGCATGCCGGCCTGCTCAGCGGTTACCGTCGCCTCGAGCGGCGATTGTTGCGGTTTCTGATCAGCCACGGCGCTTTCGGTATAATCGCGGTCCAGTTTCACGGAATGCAGATTATCGCCGATGTTGCGCATGCCCTGGCCAATTTTGCTGTCGCTGCTGATGCTGAGCGGTTGCTCGATGTTCAAGGACACGGACGAGACGATCGGCTGGAGTCAGCAGAAACTCTACACCGAGGCCACCGACGCGATGAATGCCGGGGGCTACGAGCGCGCGATCAAGTACTACGAGACGCTCGAGTCGCGCTACCCTTTTGGCAAATATGCGCACCAGGCCCAGCTGAACATCGCCTATTCCTACTACCGGTTCTCGGAACCGGAGTCGGCGCTGGCCGCTGCGGACCGCTTCATCAAGCTGCACCCGAACCACCCCGCGACGGCTTACGCCTATTACCTGCGCGGCCTGATCAACTTCAACCGCAGCCTCGGTTTCCTGGACCGTTTTTTGCCCACAGATACCTCACAGCGCGACCCGGGTGCCGCGCTTGACTCCTACAACGATTTCGCCGAGGTCGTGAAACGATACCCGGAGAGCGAGTACGCGCCAGACTCGGCACAGCGCATGCTATACCTGCGCAACAACCTGGCGCGCAACGAAGTCAACGTCGCCGGTTACTACATGCGGCGCGGCGCGTTCGTCGCCGCCGCGAACCGGGCAGAGTACGTGGTCCAGAATTACCAGCGCACGCCGGCACTACGCGACGCGCTGGTCATCATGATCGCCGCGTATTCGGAGCTGGGCTTGAAGGAGCTCGAGGAGGACACGCGCCGGGTACTCGCTCTGAACGAGGCGAACGGCAGTCTCATCGACGACCCGCGGGAGGTCGGCGACAAATCCCTCGGGCGCAAGGTCTGGGAATTCTTCGAACTGGATGAGAACTGATTCCGCGGCGCCGACCGACGGAGCCTGCCGGTCGCCTACGCGCCCGACGGCAAGCCCGCTTGCGAGCACACGGCCTCTCGACCGGCGGATTCTCGGCCGGGTGTAACGTCAGACCGCGTCGTCGTCCTGCTCGCCGGTCCGTATGCGTACCACTTTCTCGACACTGGAGACGAAAATCTTGCCGTCGCCTATCTTGCCGGTGCGCGCGGCGCTGGTGATCGCGTCGATGCAGGCTTCCACCTGATCGTCGCTGACGACGATATCGATCTTCAGCTTCGGCAGAAAATCGACCACATACTCGGCGCCACGGTAGAGCTCGGTGTGACCCTTCTGTCGGCCAAACCCCTTGACCTCGATCGCGGTCATGCCCGTCACACCAATATTCGACAGGCTCTCACGCACGTCATCCAGCTTGAACGGCTTGATGATGGCCTCGATTTTCTTCATGCTGATTCTCCCGGGAATCGCTGATTGGACCGGCTGTGGCGGCAGGAGCCGGTATTCTAATCAGAATCCGCTGACAATGGGATAGCGACGATCCCGCCCGTAGGCCCGACGGGTTATCTTGACGCCGGGCGGCGCCTGTCGGCGTTTGTACTCGTTGCGGTCGACCAGACGGATGACTTGCTCGACCAGCTCGCGTTCGTACCCGGCCGCGACGATGTCTTCGACCGACTTGTCCTGCTCCACATAGAGCGACAGGATGCCGTCCAGGATTTCGTAGTCGGGCAGGCTGTCGCTGTCTCGCTGATCGGCGCGCAATTCAGCCGATGGCGCACGCTCGATGACACGCGACGGTATCACCTCGTCGTCGCGGTTACGCCAACGTGCGAGTCGGTAGACCAGCAGTTTCGGGACATCCTTCAGCGGCGCGAAGCCGCCGGCCATATCACCGTACAGCGTCGCGTAACCGACCGACATCTCGCTCTTGTTGCCTGTGGTCAACAGCATGCAGCCGCGCTTGTTGCTGATTGCCATCAGGATAATGCCGCGGCAACGCGCCTGGATGTTTTCTTCGGTGATATCCGGCTGCGTGCCGTCGAAGGTGTCGGACAGCATTTCCAGGAAGGCCCTGAACGCGGGCTCGATCGGAATCGTCTGATGCGCGACGCCCATTCGCTCGGCCTGGCGCAGCGCGTCCTGATTGCTGATCTCAGCCGTATAGCGTGAGGGCATCATCACGACTTCGACGTTCTCCGCGCCCAGTGCGTCGACCGCGACGACCAGCGTCAGGGCCGAATCGATACCGCCGGACAGACCGAGCACCACGGAACGGAAGCCATTCTTACGGACGTAATCACCCGTACCGGTGACCAGGGCGCGATAGACCTGTTCCTCTTCGACCGGAAACGATGCGATCCTGCCGCGCTGCGGGATGCCATCCTGGATCGTCACCAGTGACGCCGATTCGTCGAAGAAGACCGAGCGGTGTTGCACCATGCCCGATGCGTCGACGACGAACGACCCACCGTCGAACACCAGCTCGTCCTGCCCGCCGACCAGATTGACGTAGACGACGGAAACACCGAAGCGCGCCGCGCGATCGGCGACCAGCGCCTCGCGTTCGACGGCCTTACCCTGATGAAATGGCGAGGCATTGAGGTTGAGAAGGACCTGGGCACCCGCCGCGGCGGCCCGCTGGACCGGCGTATCGAACCAAATGTCCTCGCACACCGTGACACCGAATCGCACACCGCCCTGCCTGAACACCAGCGCGGTCGCGCCGGGCTCGAAATAACGCCGCTCGTCGAACACGCTGTAGTTCGGCAGCTCCATCTTGCGATACTCGCACTCGACGACCCCGTCACGCAGCACGCCGGCTACGTTGTACCGCACGCCGTCGCGCAGTGCCGGATATCCGACCACGAGTGTGACGCCTGCCGCTGCACGCGCAATCGTCTGCAGCGCGCTGCTCACCCGTGCGTCGCAGGCCGGGCGCAGCAGCAGGTCCTCCGGCGGGTAACCGGTCAGCGTAAGTTCCGGAAACACGATGATGTCGGCCCTGTCTCGCAGGCGCCGGGAACAGTCGATGACTCGCCGGGCATTGCCCGCGATATCACCGACCATCAGATTCAGCTGAGCGAGTGCGACGGTGGTCAATTCGGGGCTCTCTACCGGAACAGCGGCTCTCTAGATTACAACACGCGCGGCGCAACACCATGGCGCCGATCCAGTTCAGTGCCAAGACCGAACCCGCCGGGTGCTTGGATGCCGGGAGGCCATGGGGCAAGTGCCGTCATGCCCGGGATCCCGCTGTCTGGCCGCGGCAACGCACACGCCGTACAGGCTGGGAAGCGCGTCCAGGAGGGGCAATGGCACTCAACTCAAGCGGATTGAACAAAGCCATCCTGGCTTCGTCAGCTCGCGCTACGGCGAAAACACGGTTTTCGCCTTGCTTCGAAACGCTCGACAAATTGGCGTATCCCTAGGCAAGCAGCTCCGCCATGCGCGCCCCGATATCCGCTGGCGAGCGCACAGTCGCGACGCCGGCGGCTTCCAGCGCCGCGAACTTCCCTTCGGCCGTGCCCTTGCCGCCGCTGACGATCGCCCCGGCATGGCCCATGCGTTTGCCGGACGGTGCGGTAACACCGGCGATATAGGCGACCACCGGCTTGCTGACCCGGTCGGCGATGAAGGCCGCGGCGTCCTCTTCGGCGCTGCCACCGATTTCGCCGACCATGACGATGCCCTCGGTCTGGGGGTCCTGCTCGAACAGCTCGAGGCAATCGATGAAGTTCATGCCGTGGATCGGGTCGCCACCGATACCGACACAGGTACTCTGTCCGAGGCCCTGCCGGCTCGTCTGGAACACCGCCTCGTAGGTCAGCGTACCCGAGCGCGATACGATGCCGACCCTGCCCTTGTCGTGAATCGGGCCGGGCATGATGCCGATCTTGCACTCGCCCGGCGTAATCACGCCCGGACAGTTGGGGCCGACCAGCCGCACCTCGCTACCGGCGAGTGCGGCGCGGACCTTCAGCATGTCGAGGACCGGGATGCCCTCCGTGATGCAGACCACCACCATGATCCCGGCGTCTGCGGCCTCGAGGATCGCATCGGCGGCAAACGCGGCCGGCACGTAGATCATGCTCGCATCGGCAGCGGTCGCGGCGACCGCGTCGTGCACGGTGTCGAACACCGGACGGTCGAGGTGAAGCTGGCCGCCCTTACCGGGGGTGACGCCGCCGACCAGCCGTGTGCCGTAGGCAATCGCCTGTTCGGAATGGAACGTGCCCTGCCTGCCGGTGAAGCCCTGACAGATCACCCTGGTGTTCTCGTCGATCAGTATACTCATGTCGTCATGCGCCCCTCAGGTGGTGGCGGCGACCACCTTCTCGGCGGCCTCGGTCAGGTCGGATGCGGTCTCGAGCGCCAGGCCGCTCTGGTCAAGCAGTTCGAGGCCCTGCTCGGCCTTCGTTCCCTCGAGTCGAATAACCACCGGCACGTCGATACCAACTTCGCGCACCGCGGCGACGATGCCCTCGGCGATCAGGTCGCAGCGCACGATGCCGCCGAAGATATTGACCAGCACCGCCTTCACCTTCTGGTCCGAAAGGATGATCTTGAATGCCTCGGCGACACGTTCAGCGGTGGTACCGCCGCCGACATCGAGGAAATTGGCCGGCGAGCCGCCATGCAGCTGAACCAGGTCCATGGTCGCCATCGCCAGTCCGGCGCCATTGACCATGCACCCGATATTCCCATCCAGCGTGATGTAGTTCAGATCGTGCTCGGCCGCAGCCGCCTCGCGCGGGTCCTCCTGGCTGATGTCACGCATCGCCACCAGGTCCTTGTGGCGGTAAAGCGCATTGCCGTCCAGGTTGATCTTCGCATCCAGCGCGATCAGGTCCCCGGCCGGCGTGACGACCAGCGGATTGATCTCGACCAGGCTTGCATCCTCCCTGTGGAACAGCTCAACCAGCCCGAACAGGATCTTCTGGAACTGTTTCACCTGGTCGAGATTGAAACCGAGCGCGAAGCCGAGACGGCGCGCCTGGTATGGCTGGACGCCCGCGGCCGGATCGATCTGTGCGGTGATGATTTTTTCTGGGGTCTGCGCGGCGACCTCCTCGATATTCATGCCCCCGGCGCGCGATGCCATGAGCAGAACTCGCCGGGTCGCGCGGTCCACGAGCACGCTCAGGTAAAGCTCTTCGCCGATGGCCGTCGGCTCCTCTACCAGGATGTAGCTGACCGGCAGACCGTCGGCGCCGGTCTGCTTGGTCACGAGGCGATTGGCCAGCATACGGTGCGCCTCGCTCTCGACGCGGTCCAGCGAATCGACCAGCATGACCCCGCCCGCCTTGCCGCGCCCACCGGTGTGCGCCTGCGCCTTGACCACCCAGCGCTCGCCGCCCATGTCGGCCGCGGCGGACCTCGCCTCCTTCGCGCTCTCGACGGCGTAACCGAACGGCACCGGGATGCCGTAGCCGGCGAACAGCTTTTTTGATTGGAATTCGTGCAGATTCACGTTGTGACCCCAGGCGGCAGCGGATGGCTGCATTCTGGTGCAGAAAGGCGGTCAGCGCAAAAAGACAAATCACTGTTGAGTATTAGACCTGCCCGCCGCTACCGCGAGGTGATGGCCATGTTGAGAACCAGCGTGCAGCAGGAAAGACGCGAAATCGCGGCAGCGCTCCCCGGATTCGCCGCCGAAGGGTCACATCTCGGCATCTATCTGATCTACCGTGTCGCGCTTGGGGTGGCATTGCTGCTCGTCTACGCCGGCATCGGCAGGGGCCCGCTCGGGACGCACTCGCCGGTGCTGTTCTCGATTGCGGTACATCTGTACCTGGGGGTCACAATCGTCGCGCTGGTCATGCACCTGCGGCATTTCGGCGACGAGGAGAAACTGGGGCAGCTGGCGGTGTTCCTGGATATCTTGCTGATCACGGTTATGATGCATGCAAGCGGCGGGGTCACGTCCGGCCTGGGCATGCTGATCGCGGTCTCGATCGCGCTGGGCAGCCTGAGCCTGGTCGGCCATACGGCACTATTGTTCGCCGCGTTGGCTTCGCTCGGGGTGCTGACCGAGCGCATCTACGCGCATATCACCGATGCGTTTGCCGATACCGCGTATACCCAGGCCGGCCTGCTCGGCGCATCATTCTTCGCGTTGGCACTGCTGGCCCACCGCCTCGGCCGCCGCGCCGCCGAAAGCGAACAGCTGGCCAGCCAACGCGGCTCGGACCTGGTCAACCTGGCGCAGCTCAACGACTTCGTGATCCAGCGAATGCGCGCGGGTATCCTGGTGATCGACGAGCGGGAGACCATCCAGCTGATGAACGAGGCCGCCTGGGTCCTGCTCGGGATGCCGGTCGCGATGCGCCACCACCCGCTCAATGAGGCCTCGCCTCCGCTCGCGCAGCAGTACCGGGACTGGCTGCGCGCCCCGGCCGCCGGCCGGCCGGACTTTCGCCCCACGTCGGGCGGCCGCGATCTACGTGCCGGATTCACGCCGACTGGCGATGGGGACAACCCAGGCACCCTGATCGTGCTCGAGGACACGGCGCGCCTGAACGCCGAGGTGCAGCAGCTCAAGCTGGCCTCGCTGGGCAGGTTGACCGCCGGCATCGCACATGAGATCCGCAACCCGCTTGGCGCGATCAGCCATGCCTCGCAGCTGCTGGAAGAAACCCCCGACCTGTCATCGACCGACCGCCGCATGATCGAGATCATTCAGCACAACTCGCAGCGGGTGAACGAGGTGGTCGAAAGCATTCTCAAGCTGTCGCGGCAGGACAACCCGCGCCCGAAACCCCTGACGCTGGGGCCCTGGCTGGCGCAAACGGTGGAAGAAATAGGTCGTTTGCACCGACTGCAGGCAGCGCAGCTGCAGCACGAGGTCGATCCGCAGGGGACAACGGTGTTTGCCGACCCCGGCCAGCTACGCCAGATCATCGACGTGCTGTGCGACAACGCGGTGCGGCATTTCGATGGCGCGGCCGAACAACTGAACGTTCGCCTGGCCGGCGGGATCACGCGCGAGTCGGGCGGCCCGTTCCTCGAGCTCCGCGACAATGGACCGGGCATTGCTAAAAAGGCCCAGGCCAACCTGTTCGAGCCCTTTTTCAGCACGCGCCACGAGGGTACGGGGCTTGGCCTGTACATCGCCCGACAGCTCTGCGAAGCGAATCACATACGCCTCGAATACCTCAGTCAGCCGACAGGCGGCAGCTGTTTTCGCCTGAGCTTTCCGAACCCAAAACGCATGCGAAAACTATGAAGCAGCCGCTGGCACTCATCATCGACGACGAACCGGACATCCGCGAGCTGCTGGAGATCACGCTTGCACGCATGGGCGTCGACAGCCGGTCCGTCGGCACCCTCGGCGACGGGCTGGGGATGCTTGCCCATCAGCGATTCGACCTGTGCCTTGTCGACATGCGCCTGCCCGACGGGAGCGGCATCGATATCGTGCGCCATGTCGTGGCTGAGCTGCCCGATACACCGATTGCCGTCATCACCGCCCACGGCAACATGCAGACCGCGGTCGACGCGCTGAAGGCCGGCGCCTTCGATTTCGTCTCCAAACCGGTCGACCTGCCGGTGTTACGGCGTCTGGTCGAGACGGCGCTGCGCATCGACCAGGACCTGCCCGCGTCACCGGGCGCGCCGAGCGGCGAACTCCTGGGCACCTCACCGGCAATGCAGGAGATCCGACGCCTGATCGACAAACTGGCGCGCAACCAGGCACCGGTGTTCGTCAGCGGCGAGTCGGGCACCGGCAAGGAGCTCGCGGCGCGCGCGATTCACGCGCGCAGCCCACGCACCGCAAGACCGTTCGTCGCAGTCAACTGCGGGGCGATCCCCCAGGAGCTGATGGAGAGCGAGTTCTTCGGCCACGTCAAGGGCAGCTTCACCGGTGCGGTGCGGGACAAGCCGGGCCTTTTCGAACAGGCCGACGGAGGGACCCTGTTCCTTGACGAGGTGGCCGACCTGCCGCTCCCGATGCAGGTCAAATTGCTGCGCGCGATCCAGGAGAAGTCGGTGCGCCCGGTCGGCGCCACCGCCGAACGATCGGTAGACGTACGGATCATCAGCGCGAGCCACAAGGACCTACCGACGATGGTGACGAACGGCGAGTTCAGGCAGGACCTCTTCTATCGCATCCATGTGATTCAGCTTCCGATGTCCCCATTGCGGTCGCGGCGCGAGGATATCCTGGTCATGGTCGATCACGTGCTGGAACGCCTCGCCGAGCGGTCTGGCGGCCACAAGGCCCACATCGAACGGTCGGCGCTGGAGGCATTGTGCGGCTACGAGTTCCCCGGCAACGTGCGCGAACTCGAGAACATACTCGAGCGCGCGACCGCGCTGTGCGAGAACGATACCATCACCCTGAGCGACCTCGGGCTGATGAACAGCGCGGCCAACGAGGCCAGCAGCGCGGTTGCGGCATTGCCGGACGAGGGCCTGGAGGACTACCTGGCGCGGGTCGAGCGCCATGCCATCGTGGAGGCGCTGGAGAGCACCCGGTGGAACCGCACCGCAGCTGCGAGATTGCTGGGTATCAGTTTTCGCGCGCTGCGCTACCGACTCGAGAAGCTCGGGCTCGACCTGGACCAAACGGAGGCCGAGAGCCGCTAGAATAGTGCCGCGGACGGTACGGTGTGGGTGATGGCCGCGTCAGGCATCTCCTACCCCCCGCAAGACGGCCGGGGCGTCAGCGACCGGTGCGCGAATAGCCACTGAACGCACACCGTAAAGACAACGGCCCGCACCGGGCCGTAAGCTCGGCCCTGGTCGTTCGACGATGGCCGCTATCGAGGGACGCGTGTCGGCACGGCTGACGCAGCCGGTCAGCATGTGACGCTTGGTGTCACCTGAGGGCCGTCACTGCGGGACCCGAGCAACATAGCGGACCGCGTCAAAAACGGCCAAAAGCCGCAAAACGCTTGGTAGACAGGAAAAATTCGTCAATAATTCGTCATATTGCATTTTTGGCACGCGATCTGCGTATAGAGCGGCAAGGCCAACCGGAAGGCGTTGTCGCAACCCACCCGGCGCAGGTCTCTTAAAGTTCACAACCAACCGGCCGCTAGCATTGCGCGACCGCTAATGTCAACCAGGAGATAATCGAATGAAGAAGCAGTCAGGCTTTACCCTTATCGAACTGATGATCGTCGTGGCGATCATCGCCATCCTCGCGGCGATCGCGATCCCCGCTTACAACAACTACATCGAAGAGGCACGGATGGCCAAGGTGACCGAGCACTACGATGCGGCGATCCGCATCATGCGTAACCACTCGGCCAAGATCGCCGCACAGCAATCCCGCGGGGATACCGCCGCCGTGTTACCGGCCGATGCGGCTGCGTGGATTTCCGAGGTCATC
>CBFCWF010000125.1:0-12512 GCA_965601425.1 uncultured Chromatiaceae bacterium
CCGATCCGACATTCGACGTCGAGGGTATCGATGCCGCCCACAAGCTGACCATCCTGGCGTCGCTGGCGTTCGGCATCCCGCTGCAGTTCGACAGGTGCTACACGGAAGGCATCAGCCGCATCGAGCCGCTGGACGTCACCTACGCGGAGCAGTTTGGCTATTGCATCAAGCACCTGGGCGTGACACGGCGCACCGACAGGGGCGTCGAGTTGCGTGTACATCCGACGTTGATCCCGAAACGTCAGCTGCTCGCGAACGTCGATGGCGTCATGAACGCGGTGCTGGTCAAGGGCGATGCGGTAGGGCCCACTTTGTACTATGGGGCCGGCGCAGGGTCGTTGCCGACCGCTTCGGCAGTGGTCGCCGACATCATCGACGTGACGCGCACGCTGACTACCGATCCCGAGAACCGGGTACCCCACCTTGCGTTCCAGCCCGGCGAGCTTTCGGACCTGCCGGTATTGCCGATGGACGAGGTCGAGACGGCGTACTATCTGCGCATGCGGGCGGTCGATAGGCCGGGCGTGGTGGCCGGGGTGGCCGGCATCCTCGCCGAGGCCGGCATCAGCATCGAGGCGATGCAGCAGAAGCAGCCGCTCGAGGGCGAAACGGAAGTACCGCTGGTGATGCTGACCGACCGGGTGCGCGAGCGGCAGATGAACGAGGCGATCGGCAGGATCGAGGCGTTGGATACCATACGCGCCGCGGTGACCAGGATTCGCGTCGAGGGCCTCGATTGACATGCACAGCGCGCCCCGATCGGGGCGCCGCCCGCGACGAACAGTTGACAGTTTTGCCAGAGACACAGACATGCCTTTCAGACCGCGTTATACCGGACTCATCGACAAGTACCGCGACCGCCTGCCGGTGCATGATGACACCCGCATTATCAGCCTGGGCGAGGGCAACACACCGCTCATCCGCCTGAACAACATGCCACGCACGCTCGCCAAAGACGTGGATATCTACGTCAAGTACGAGGGACTGAACCCGACCGGCTCGTTCAAGGACCGCGGTATGACCATGGCGGTGACCAAAGCGGTCGAACAAGGCAGCCGGGCGATTATCTGTGCCTCGACCGGCAACACCTCGGCCGCGGCGGCAGCCTATGCGGCCCGCGCCGGCATAACCGCCTTCGTGCTGATCCCGGACGGAAAGATTGCGATGGGCAAGCTGGCGCAGGCGATGATGTACGGAGCGGTTACGATCCAGATCCGCGGCAATTTCGACGACGGGATGCAGCTGGTCAAGGACATGGTCGAGCACGCGCCCGTGACCATCGTGAACTCGATCAATCCCTATCGTCTGCAGGGGCAGAAGACGGCGGCCTTCGAGATCGTCGAGGAACTCGGTCGGGCACCCGACTATCATTGTCTGCCGGTCGGGAATGCGGGGAACATTACCGCGCACTGGATAGGCTACAGCGAATATGCCCATCAATCGGGCGGCGTGGTCACCGAGGCCTGCAGCAGTTGCGATGGCCATTGCCCGTATGGCGGTGGCGGCATCGTCGGCAGCCGGCCGACCATGATCGGATACCAGGCGTCGGGTGCGGCGCCGTTCATGCGCGGTGGCCCGGTTGCGTCGCCGGACACGGTGGCGACCGCGATCCGGATAGGCAACCCGCAGTCCTGGGACAATGCCTGGACCGTTCACAGGGAGTCGGGCGGCTGGTTCGACGAATGCAGCGACGAGGAGATCCTTGCCGCGCAGAAACTGCTGGCCGAGCGTGAGGGCGTATTCTGCGAACCGGCCTCGGCCGCCTCGCTGGCCGGCGCGATGCGCGATGTTCGGAACGGAAAGATCCCGCAAGGCAGCAGCATCGTTTGTACGCTCACCGGCAACGGGCTGAAGGATCCGGATACCGCGATAAGGCAGTCGACCGCTCCCGTGATCACCACCGAGGCAAGGCTGGACGATGTCAAGAAGGCGATCCTCGACAACCTGGCGAGCTAGCCGGCCGGGTGCGCCGGGTCTTCGGTGCCGATACCCGAACCGCGTGACTTGATCTGCCACCTGCTGGTTCCGGGCCTGTTCGACGCGGTTGCGCAGCGCGACTCGATGCCTGCGATTCCGCGCCTTTCAAATGTCGAGAGGCTGCTGGCCAGGGCCGATCGCGAGGCCGGCGCCATCGGTTACGCCGAGACGGCAATGGCGTTGTTCGGTCAGCCGGCCGAGCCCGCGGCCGACCCGCCAACGGCGCCCTTGTGTTATGCACAGGAGACGCAGACGACCCCGGGCGGCTGGTGGATGCACGCGGACCCGGTGCACCTGCTGCCGGATCAGGATCGCCTGATTCTGTTCGGCGGTGACGCACTCGACATCAGTGCGCCCGAGGCGGCCGATTGTGCCGCCGCGTTCAACGAACACTTTTCCGCCGACGGGCTCGAACTGCACGCCGTGCGGCCTGACCGCTGGTACCTGAGGCTTTCCGCGCCACCCGCGATAGCCACATCGTCCCTGGCCGAGGTGACCGGCCGGAATATCGATCAATTCCTGCCCAGGGGCGACCGACAAACCTATTGGCGTCAGCTGATAAACGAAGTGCAGATGCTGTTTCATCATCTCGACGTCAATCAGCAGCGGGAACGGCGCGGTGTGCCTGCGATCAGCGGTCTTTGGTTCAGTGGTGCCGGGCGGCTGCCCCCGCGTGGTGCGACCGCGATCTGCGACATCCACGGCAGCGACCTGCTGATATCGGCGCTGGCGGGCAACGCGCACGTACAGGGTGACGACCAACTGTACCTCGAGCTCGCGCCCTGGCACGCATTGCTGCGGGGCGATGCCGGGCGCTGGCTCAGTGCGCTGCAGGGTCTCGAAAAGACCCTCGCGGACTGCATGAGATCGTGCCCGGAGTGTCGGTTTTACCCCTGTAACGGCGTAAGCTATCGCTGGCGGCCAGGGATGCGACGGCGGCTCTGGCGCCGGGTCCGGCCGTTTGCCGATTACCGCTGAGCGAAGGGTGCTCAGACCTTGTAGAAGTCGCGATACCAGCTGACGAAATTCGCGACGCCTTGCTCGACCGAGGTGGCCGGCTTGTAAGCGAAGTCGGCAACCAGATCCTCCACGTTCGCATAGGTATCGGGTACGTCGCCCGGCTGGAGCGGCAGCAGTTCCTTTTCCGCCCGCCTGTCGAGACAATTTTCGAGTGTCTCTATGTAATGCATCAGCTCAACGGGTTGGTTGTTGCCGATGTTGTACAGCCGGTAAGGTGCGCGGCTGGTCGCCGAGTCCGGCTGGTCGCCGTTCCAGTCCGGATTGGCCCCTGCGGGCCGGTCGAGCACGCGGACCACGCCCTCGACGATGTCATCGATGTAGGTGAAATCCCGGCGGTGCTTGCCGTAGTTGAACACGGGGATGGATTCGCCGGCCAGGATGTTCCTGGTGAATTTGAACAGCGCCATATCGGGTCGCCCCCAGGGACCGTATACGGTGAAGAAGCGCAGGCCGGTGGTCGGAATCTCGTACAGGTGGCTATAGGTGTGGGCCATCAGCTCGTTTGCCTTCTTCGTCGCCGCGTACAGGCTCACCGGGTGGTCCACATTGTCGTGCACCGAAAAGGGCATATTGGTGTTCGAGCCGTAGACCGAGCTCGAGGAGGCATACACCAGGTGTTCGACCGCATGCTTTCGACAGCCCTGCAGGATATTGCCGAACCCGACCAGGTTGCTGTCCACGTAGGCGTCGGGGTTCTCGATCGAGTAGCGCACGCCGGCCTGTGCGGCGAGGTTGACCACGCGCTGCGGCTCGTGCTTCGCGAAGGTCTCGGTCATTGCGTCCCGGTCCTCGATTCGTGCGCGGATATCGGTGAAGCCGTCGTACGCCAGCGTGCGCGCCAGGCGCGCCTCCTTCAGTGAAACGTCGTAGTAAGGATCGAGGCAATCGACACCGATGACCTCGTCGCCGCGCGCCAGCAGGCGCAGTGAAAGCGCCGAACCGATGAACCCCGCGCTTCCCGTTATCAATACTCGCATTGGGCAGTTTCCGTGTTCGTCCGCGGGACTGGCCCGCTACAGTCGGCCGTCTGTCGCAGCGCCTGGAAAAAGGTACTTGACGTCGAACAGCGCGGCGCCGGGCACGCCGAACGCGCGGATCTGATCGACTCCGAGCTCGGCGAACTCGCGATGCGCGACGGCCAGGATGATCGCTTCGTAAGTCCCTGTCTGCGGATCGGAAATTGGCTTGATGCCGTATTCCTGGTCGGCCTCGGCGGCGCTGACCCAGGGATCCCAGACGTCGACCCGGATGCCGTAACTCTGAAGTTCCTCGATGATATCGATGACGCGCGTATTGCGCAGATCGGGGCAGTTTTCCTTGAACGCGAGCCCCATGATCAGCGCACGAGCCCCACTCACCCTGAGGCCTCCTTTGAGCATCAGCTTCACGACACTGCCCGCGATATGCGAGCCCATCCCGTCATTGATGCGCCGGCCGGCAAGGATCATCGCCGGATGGTAGCCGATCGCCTGCGCCTTGTGCGTGAGGTAATAAGGGTCGACGCCGATGCAGTGCCCACCGACAAGGCCCGGCCGGAAGGGCAGGAAGTTCCATTTGGTTCCGGCGGCCTTGAGAACCTCCTCGGTGTCTATCCCGAGTTTTCCGAAAATCAGCGAGAGCTCGTTTATCAATGCGATATTGACATCGCGCTGCGTGTTCTCGATGACCTTGGCCGCCTCGGCGACCTTGATGCTGCTCGCTTTATGGGTACCAGCCACGATAATGCTCGCGTACAGCGCGTCGACGAAATCGGCAACCTCCGGCGTCGAGCCGGAGGTCACCTTCTTGATCGAGGTCACACGGTGCTCACGGTCGCCGGGGTTTATCCGCTCCGGGCTGTAGCCGGCGAAGAAATCGCGGTTGAATCGGAGCCCGGAGACCTGTTCTACCACAGGAATGCAATCATCCTCCGTGGCGCCCGGATAGACGGTCGATTCGTAGATCACGACATCGCCCCTGTCGATGACCTGGCCGACTGTCCGGCTGGCCGAGATCAGTGGTCCCAGATCGGGACTCTTGTACTCATCGATCGGCGTCGGTACCGTCACGATGAATACGTTGCTGTCACGCAGGTCGTCCAGCTGGTCCGTGTAGATCATCGAGATACCGGCCAACTCGGCGGGCTCTACTTCTAAAGAACTGTCCTTCCCTTGCCGCAATTCAGTAATACGCGCGACATTGATATCGTAGCCGACTACCGGGAACCTTTTCGCGAGCTCCACAGCGAGTGGCAGGCCCACATACCCGAGTCCGATGACGGTGATCTTTGCGTCTTTGATGTCCATTGAGGAGAAGTACCTTCCTAATTCCTGCGCCCGACGATGTTGCCCGGGCCTGGGATGATACCCCGCCTCGAAACACGAGGCGAGATGGTCTCTCCGCAGGGTTGAGCCAATGAGGAAAATTTCGATTACTCAGTTGATAAACCAGACTCCGTTTGCGAGTCTCTGTGCGCCCAAACACGTCGAGTCCAGTCTGCGCCCATGATGATCCGCCTGTTCGGCCACTATGTTTCCAAGCTCTACTTCCTGCTCGGGAGTGTGGAGTTCCTGGTCGCGTTCTTTTCGCTGTTGGCCGGCTATTACATGCGATTTTCGCATCGCGGGTCGGTCTTCGCCGAGGCCCCGGAGGCGCTGGGCTACACGGCACTCGCGTATGCGGTGTCGATGCTCATTTCGATGATATCGGTGGGTATGTACCAGCGCGGTCTGCCATTCAGCGCGGGTCTGCTGGTTCGGATCGGCTTGAGCTTTCTGATTGCCAGCGTCGCGATGAGCGTGGTGTTCTACCTCTTTCCCGAGTTGGTGGTCTGGCGTGGCGTCATGGCCTACGCCATGCTATTCACTTTCGTCGGCGTGATCGGTCTGCGCAGCCTTTTTGCGCGTCTCACCGAGAGTGCGGCGCAGTCAACCAACGTGCTCGTGCTCGGCACCGGGCGCCAGGCCAAGATGATCGCCGAACTCGAACCGCAACAGCCCGGTTTTCGTGTGGCGGGCTATGTGCAGGTCAACGATCGGGAGGTCGAGATCCCCAGCCACCGCTGGCTCGCGCACGACCGTCGCCTGATCGACATGGTCTTTGACCACCAGGTCGACGAAATCGTCGTAGCGCCGGATGACCGCCGGCTGCGTCTGCCGGTCGACGAGATCCTTGATTGCAAGATGTCGGGTACCATGGTCCTGGATCTGCTCAGTTTCTTCGAAAAGGAGACTTCGCGCATCAAGCTGGACGTACTGCACCCGAGCTGGATCTTCTTCTCCGAGGGATTTCGTCTGTCGGGGCTGGCCCAGAAGCGTGTCTTGGACCTGGTCGCGAGCATAAGTATCCTACTGTTGACCTGGCCGCTGATGCTGCTCGTGGCGCTCGCAATCCTGACCGAGAGCAAGGGCAGAGGTCCAATACTGTTTCATCAGACCCGCGTCGGACTCGATGGGAAACCGTTTCGCGTGCACAAGTTTCGCAGCATGCGGACCGATGCAGAGGCCGACGGCGTCGCGCGCTGGGCCAGTAAGGACGACGACAGAATAACCCGGGTCGGTGCGCTCATACGCAAGACCCGGCTTGATGAACTCCCCCAGGTGTTCAATGTGCTGCTTGGGGAGATGAGCCTTGTCGGGCCCAGACCCGAGCGGCCGGAGTTCGTCGAAGAACTCCAGAAAGAGATTCCTTTCTACAGGGAAAGGCACCGCGTCAAACCCGGCCTGACGGGTTGGGCACAGTTGTCCTATCCGTACGGGGCGACCACGGAAGATGCGCGCAACAAGCTCGAATACGATCTTTACTATGTGAAGAACGCGAGTGTCTTCCTGGATTTGATCATCCTGCTGGAGACCGTCGAGGTCGTCCTCTGGGGAAAGGGTGCGCACTAGCCGTCACCACCGAAAGATTCGCCTCGCGCTGCCCCTCGGGGCACGCTGCATCCGATGACCGACCAACTCGCCTTCGTGGGCTATGGCTTGGCGGGTGTCGCCTACGGCTTTCTGCTCCTGCTTTTGTTGACCGGTTGGCGGGCCCGTTTCCAGGGCTCGCAGCTGATGCTGGCGGTCGCCAGTTCCATGCTCTGGTGTCTGACCGCGGCCACAGAGGCGCACTGGGGGATACCGGGTCGCGAGCTGGTCTGGGCCGCCGAGGTGGTGCGCAATCTGTTATGGATATTCTTTCTGCTGCACCTGCTAAGGCCCTTTGCGCAGGGAAGCCCGCAGTACTCGCGTATGCTCGCCTACGTACGCATCGGCTGCCTGGTCCTGGGTCTGCTCATGCTGGCCCTGCTGGTCGACCTTCCTCAGCTCAACAAGTGGCTGAGCCCATCGCAGGTGCAGCGCGAGTTCTCCCTGAGCGGGCAGTTGCTCTATGCGGTGCTCGGCATGGCACTGGTCGAACAGCTATTCCGTAATACGCCGCTCGAACAGCGCTGGGGTATCAAGCACCTGTGCTTTGGCCTGGGTGCGCTTTTTGCATTCGACTTTTACCTTTATACCGATGCGCTGTTGTTCCAGCGCCTGGACGACACGATCTGGTCGGCGCGCGGGTTTATCCACTGCATCGCGATCCCGCTGATCGCGATCACCGCGGCGCGCAACCCGGACTGGAGCCTGCAGGTCTTCCTTTCCCGGCGCATGGTCCTGCACTCGACCACGCTGTTCAGCGCCGGCTTGTACATGGTGCTCATGGCGCTGGCCGGCTACTACATCAAGGTGTACGGCGGCGAATGGGGTGCCGTGCTGCAGATCACCTTTCTGTTCGGTGCCGGCATCGTACTGGTCACACTGCTGTTCTCGGGTCAGTTTCGCGCCCGGATAAAGGTTTTTTTCAACAAGCATTTCTTCAGTTACCGGTACGACTACCGCGAGGAGTGGCTGCGCGTGATCGGCCTGCTCGCGGGCGAAAGCGTCGATTTGCCGTTGAGCGAACGGGTCATCTGGGCACTGGCAGAGATCGTCGAGAGTTCCGGGGGACTCCTCTGGTTTCGCTCGGAAAAGGGCAGTTACCGTTTTCGGGCGCGGTTCAACTCGCAGCACGTGGCCGAAACGGCGATCGATGGCAAAGAACCGATGGTCAGGTTTCTCGAGGACCGGCGATGGGTGATCGACCTGCGAGAGTACAAGGCGTCGCCCGACCTCTACAACGACCTCGCATTACCCGACTGGTTGCTTCGGAACCCGGACGCTTGGCTGATCGTACCCTTGATCCACGACGAGCGTCTGCTCGGCTTGGTCATGCTGCTGCTGCCGAGGGCACCGCAGACGCTGAACTGGGAGAACCGCGACCTGCTCAAGACGGTCGGGATGCAGGCCGCCAGTTACCTCGCGCTGAATCAGGCGGCCGAGGCGCTCGCCGAGGCACGCCAGTTCGAGGGGTTCAATCGCTTGTCCGCGTTCGTGATCCACGATCTGAAAAACCTGATCGCCCAGCTTTCCCTCGTGGCGAAAAACGCCGCACGGCACAAGCACAACCCCGACTTCATCGATGATGCGGTCAGTACGATAGAGAACGCGGTCGACAAGATGCATCGTCTGATGGCGCAGCTGAAGAGTGCCGATGTGACCGGCGCGAGGCGCCGAGTCGATATCGTACAGGAACTACGTGAAGTGGTCGCCGCAAAGTCCGGTGGGAGGCCAGTCCCGGTGTTGCTCACCGAGCTCGAGTCTAGCTTCGTGCTCGCGGAACCGGATCGCCTCTCCTCGGTGCTCGGCCACGTTGTCCAGAACGCCCAGGATGCGACGCCGCAGGACGGAAAGGTCGAACTGCGGCTGTGGACGGGAAGCGACCAAGCTATAGTGGAGGTGCGCGACAGTGGCGTTGGGATGGATGCGGAATTCATCAAGACGCGGCTGTTTCGGCCGTTTGATTCGACCAAGGGACTGACCGGGATGGGCATCGGGGCGTACGAATGCCGTGAAGTGATTTCGGCCCTTGGCGGACAGGTCGTGGTCGAGAGTGCTCCTGACCGTGGCACGACGTTCCGGATCATGCTGCCCCTCGCGGACCAGTCCGCTCTGGCCTGAGGCGCGCAAACTTCGAAGTGAGTGGATAAGGATCGAAAAACGGTGGCAGAAACGACAGACAAATTGTTGATCGTAGAAGACGATCCGGGCCTTCAGAGTCAGCTCAAGTGGAGCTTCGAGGACTTCGATGTCGCGGTTGCCGAAGACGGCGCCGGTGCGCTGGCACAGTTGCGCCGATTGGAACCTCCCGTGGTCACGCTCGATCTCGGGCTGCCGCCAGACCCGGGTGGTGTCACCGAGGGCTTCAGCCTGCTCGAACAGATGCTGGCGCTGGCCCCGGACACCAAGGTGGTCGTGGTCACCGGCCACAATGATCGCACCAATGCGATGCGTGCGATCGCGATGGGGGCCTACGATTTCTACGAAAAACCGATCGACCCGGATCTGCTCGCGATAACCATCCGGCGCGCTGCGCGCCTGTATCATATCGAGCAGGAGAACCGTCGGCTGCAGACCGTCCACGGCGGGTCCGAATTGAAAGGCCTGATCGCGTCGAGCCCCGAAATGCTCAAGGTCTGTCGAACCGTCGAGAAGCTCGCGCCCACCGATGTTTCGACGCTGATCCTGGGCGAGAGCGGTACCGGCAAGGAGGTGCTGGTCAAGGCCCTGCACGATCTCAGCGACCGGCGCGGCAAGCGACTGGTTGCGATCAACTGTGCGGCGATCCCGGAAGCGTTGCTCGAGAGCGAGTTGTTTGGCTACGAGCGCGGTGCTTTCACGGGTGCCAACAAGACGACCCAAGGCAAGATTGAGGTCGCGAACGGCGGTATCCTGTTCCTCGACGAGGTCGGAGACCTTCCGCAGCCCCTTCAGGCCAAGTTGCTGCGGTTTCTGCAAGAGCGGGTGATCGAGCGTATCGGCGGCCGCACCGAGATACCGGTCGACGTACGTGTGATCTGTGCGACCCACCGGGACCTCCCCGAGCTGATCCAGGCGGGCGAGTTTCGCGAGGATCTCTATTACCGGATTAACGAGGCGACGATCCGGGTCCCGCCGTTGCGCGAGCGCCAGGGCGATACCCTGTTGCTCGCGCGGGCGTTCCTCGAGAAGTTTGCGATCGAGCTGAAGCGACCGATCAAGGGATTTACACCACAGGCGATAGCATCGATCGAGGGCTACGGCTGGCCCGGCAACGTTCGGGAGCTCGAGAACCGCGTCAAGCGCGCGGTGATCATGGCAGACGGGACTCAGATTTCCCCGGACGATCTCGAGCTGCCCACCGATCAGCAGGGCGCGGACCAGGACCCGCTGAACCTGCGCGAGGTGCGCGAGAAGGCCGAGTCTCATGCCATCCTGCGAGCGCTTGCGCGCGCCGACGGCAATGTGTCCAAGACAGCCGAGCTGCTCGGCGTGACACGACCGACACTCTATAACCTGATGAAGAAGTACGGGGTTGGCGATTGAGGGGGGTGCGCCCCGACCGGCGTGAACGATCAAGCGTTCTGCACAGGAGTGCTGCAGTATGAGTTTCAGAGTCCCGATGGCCGTCTTGTTTTGCGCGATCTGCCTGTCGACGCCCCCGGGCACGTTCGCCGGCGCAGTGGACGACTACGTGGCAGAGGCGCAGCAGTATCTCGACCAGGGCGAGACGAAGGCGGCGGTGATACAGCTGAAAAATGCGTTGCAGCAGGACCCGGCCAACGTCCAGGCACGGCTCATGCTCGGCGCATTGCATCTGCAGCGTCGCGACGGTGCGGCCGCTGCCAAGGAGTTCGGTCGCGCGCGCGATCTGGGCGCGGAAAGCCAGGCCTGGACGCTGGGCTACGCACGCGCGCTGCTGCTGCAGCGCAAGTTTCGCGAGCTGCTCGAAGAGGTCGTGGTCGACCCCGCGTTACCGGATTCCATGCGGGCGCGGCTACATGCCCTGCGCGGTAACGCCAGTCTGGCATTGCGCGAAACCGATGTCGCGGTCACCGAGTACGGCACGGCACTCGAGCTTGATCCGACGAATGCGATGGCGCGCCTTGGCAAGGCACGGATGCTGTTCGCAGCGGGACGCGATGCCGAGGGCATGGAGCAACTGGACCGGATCCTGGCCGAGCGACCCGGTCATGTGGAGAGCCGCATTTTTCGCGGCGATCTGTTGCGGCGTCGCCAGCGCCTCGATGAGGCGGCTGCGGATTACCAGCGTGCTGCGCAGGAGTCGCCGCGCAACCCGAGTGCCCATATCGGACTGGCGTTGGTCCATATTGCGCAACGCGATTTGGCGTCCGCCAATGAGGATCTCGCGACCCTGCACCAACTGGCCCCGGGACTGCCGGCGGTCAGCTATCTGCAGGCACTGGTTTCTTTCCAGGAGGGAGACACTGAACGTGCCTCGGATGAGTTGCAAGGCCTACTGCGGGTGGCACCGGGTAATTTTCAGGCACAGCTGCTCTACGGCATCGTCAGTTATTCGCGTGGTGACTACACGATCGCGGATGACTATCTGACCCGCGCGCTGTCCAGCGCGCCAGGCAACCCGCAGATCGCGAAGATCCTGGGTGCGACGCGGCTGAAGCTGAAGCAACCAGCGCGTGCTGCACAGGTGCTGTCGGGCGTGGTCGACGATGGAACCAGCGATCCGCAACTGCTTGCGCTGCTGGGAACGGCCTATCTGCAGGCCGGCGACAACAGCAAGGGTGCAGAGTACATTCAGAAGGCGGTCGAGCTCGATCCGGATCAGGCGCTGCTTCGGACACAACTCGCCGTCGGCAGGATAGCCACCGGCGACACCGCGGCGGCGATAACGGAACTCGAATCCGCGGTTGCGCTGGGTCAGGATGTATTGCAGGCGGATGTCTTACTCGTGTTGAGCTACATCCAGAAGGGCGAATTCGAGAAAGCGGTCGATGCCGCGCAGACCCTTGAACAGCGCATGCCTGCGAGCCCGATCCCCCATAATTTGGCGGGGCTCGCCTATCTCGCGGAGCGTGACTACGCCCGCGCCGGGCAGAAATTCGACCAGGCACTGGAGGAGGACCCGGAGTTTCTGGTCGCCTACATGAACCACGCACGCCTCGCGCTGATGACGGGTGACGCCGAGTCGGCCGCGGCGGCATACCAAGAGGTCCTCGCTCGGGATCCGAAGCATCTCGGGGCGATGTTGGGCCTGGCCGGCCTGGCGTCCGCGAACAACGATGCGCAGGGCGCCGAGGCGTGGCTGCGACGAGCGAATGGCGCCGACCCGGCGGCGACCAAGCCGATGCTGCTGCTGGCCGAGCACTACCTACGGCAAGGCAGCGGTCTCAAGGCGCTGGGCGTGCTGTCCGGCATGTCGCCGGAGCAGTCCGAGCTGCCCGCCGTATTGCGTGTCAGGGGCATGGCACAGTTGCAGAGCGGCGACTTCGCGAGTGCGATGCATACCTTGCGGATACTCGCAGACCGCCAACCGAATTCGATCGAGGCTTGGTTCCAGCTCGCGCGCGCGCAGGTTGCGGCAGGTGACTTGTCGGCTGCGCGTTCCAGTTTCGGGCGTGCGATTGCGCTCGATGTGGATCACCGGGTGCCCATCGTCTGGGCCGGCCTGGG
>CBFCWF010000126.1:0-12396 GCA_965601425.1 uncultured Chromatiaceae bacterium
CAGCGGTGATGCGTCGCTTCATCGACGATGTGGTCAACAAGGGTGACTACTCGGCCCTGAAGGACCTGGTTCATCCCGACTACGTCTACCGCACGCCGGGTCAGGTGTTGCGCGGCTCAAAGGCCATCCAGTCTCTTTTCGAGGCCTACCGAGACGCTTTTCCGGATTTACATATCGGCATCGATGAACTGGTGGCAGCGGGCGACCGGGTCGCTTTGGCCTTCACCCTGACAGGCACGCAGAACGGCGCGCTGATGGGCATCGATGCCACCGGCAAACGAGTCGAGGTCAATGGCACGGTATTCAGTCGATTTGAAGGCGGGCAGATCGTCGAGGAATGGGAAGTCATCGATCAGTTGTCTTTGTTCGAACAACTCGGTGTTGTCTCGCTGCCCGATTGAGTCGCGCGCCAGGTTCGCACGCCCCGTTCTTTTCTACCCCTAGGAGATCATCATGAAAAACCAGACCATTCTTGTTGTCGGATCCACCGGAAAGACCGGTTCGCGCGTTGCCGCAAAGCTGGCGAACCTTGGCCACTGTGTTCGTCACGGTTCTCGGCGCTCATCGACACCGTTCGACTGGGCTAAGCCGGCGACGTGGCCTGCCGCGCTTGCCGGTGTTCAGGCCGTCTATATCACGTACTTTCCGGATATGGCCTTTCCGGGTGCCGAGGAGGACATCGAGGCGCTAACGACGCTCGCAGCAGATTCTGGTGTGCGTCGTTTGGTTCTGCTTTCGGGACGGGGTGAGTATCACGCGCAACGCTGCGAGGAAACCGTGCGGAACGCCGGACTTGAGTACACGCTCGTCCGGGCGGCCTGGTTCGCACAGAACTTTAGCGAAGGCTATCTGCGTGAACCCGCTCTGGCCGGCGTGGTGGCCCTGCCGGCAGGGAATGTCCGCGAGCCGATCGTCGATGTGGACGACATCGCGGACGTCGCAGTGGCCGCCCTGACAGAAGAAGGCCACAACGGGCAGCTTTACGAGGTAACCGGTCCGCGGCTGATGTCATTTGATGAGATCGCGAATGCCTTGTCGATCGCCACGGGGTCGAGTGTTCACTACCAGCCGATGACGCTGGACGCATTCCACGCGGAGATCAAGAAGGCTGGAGGCGAACTGATCGCCGATGTCCTCAAAGGGGTCTGCCGTGAAACCCTTGACGGAAGAAACGAGTGGCTCGGTGATGGCATTCAGCTCGCCCTGGGCCGCGAGCCCCGCGACTTCGTTGACTTCTGCCAAACGGCTGCGGCATCAGGCGCTTGGGATGAGGCCGCATGATGCAGTGATTGACCGCGCGGAATGTGCCACCGGCTACTTTGCCATCTTCCAGGCGCAACGGTGATCTGAATTGTTTTTCGAGGCGGTGTTTCGCAGGTGTGTCTATGAACTTCTTTGAGATCTCTCTGGTAATTTCGGTCTTGCTCTGCACCTTGGTCGCGGGGTTTGTATTGGCATTCGCATCGGTTGTGATGCCGGGGATTCAGGCGCTGAATGACCGCGATTTCCTGCGTGCATTCAAAGCGATGGATCTTGTGATTCAGCGCAATCAGCCGCTTTTCATGCTGGTCTGGGTTGGCTCGGCCTTTGCGCTTGGGATTTCTGCGTTGCTGAGTTTCTGGCATCTTGATGGTGTCGACCACCTGCTCCTCCTATCCGCGGCCGCCACTTATCTGTTGGGAGTCCAGTTGCCGACCGCAACCATCAACATCCCCTTGAACAATCGGCTGCAGGCACTGGATCTCGATGCGATAAACGATTCAGCGATCAGTGACGCCAGACTCGGTTTCGAAGGCCGCTGGGTCGCGTGGAACGGCATCCGAACCGCACTTGCCGTTCTGGCTTCGGCATTGCTGATCGTTCTGGCAATGAGGCTCTGATCCCGAGCCTTCTCCCCGGCGGCGGCTCTAGCGGTCGCCCGTGTTTCTGAGCAATGTCAGACGATGACGAAGCAGCGGGTTGGGGATGCCCACGGGGATCGGGCAGTCGGGTGCGCGTGTGAAAAGCGGGTTTCCGCAAGGTCGTTGCCCAATATGTTTGCGGCAACGCCGGTTGAGGCAGGGGCGCATATCACGGCGAGCTTGTTGATTCGGACGCTGTGCCTATCGAATGACCGGCGTTCGAAAAGGCAACGGCTGAAGACAGGGCGAGGGTGCCCCGAGATACCCGCTGGATGCGTACAATGGCAGCGGAACCAGGACCCGTGCCCAATCGATCGTCCTGGAGGCCTCGTTCCTCGCAGAACGGCGCTTCGGCGGTCTGACGCTCGATTCGGCGCGGCGCGCCGACCCGACAGTCACCGTTATCCGATTGCAGCGGCCCTAGGTGCGGAATGAGCATCGATGAGAGAAAGACAATTCGCCGGTTCTTCGAGTACTTTCGGTTATTGCCGCGGCTCCGAATACCCCTGCTGTGCCTGGGCCTCGGACTCGGTTCGTTCCCTCTGTCCTCCGCAGGGGCGGGCAAGGTGCGCATTGAAGGGCTCGAAGGCGACATGCTGAAGAACGCCAAGGCGTATGTCGAGCTGTATCAGCGCAGGGATGACGAGGACCTGTCCGCCCGCTGGCGAAAAAAACTGTTTGAAGACGGGCCGCAAGAGATTCGGGAAGCCCTGCAGCCGTTCGGTTACTACAATGCCGGGGTCGAAAGCACCCTGACCGAAGAAGAAGGCGAGTGGGAAGCGCGCTACGCAGTGGACCTGGGGTCGCCTGTCCAGGTCGTTGAAACCGACATCCAATGGCTTGGTGACGGCGCAGAAAAGCAGGAACTGGTGCAGGCGATACCGAATTTCCCCTTGAAGATCGGCGACACCTTCGTCCACAAGATCTACGAGGACGGCAAGGCCGAATTGCAGGATTTGGCGTACGAACTGGGTTACGTAAAGATCAAAACCACCGAGCATGTCGTGCGCGTCTTTCCGGAGAGGAACGAGGCGAAGATACGCCTGCTGCTCGATACGGGTCCCAGGTACCGATTCGGCAAGATAACGCTGGATCAGGACATCATGGATCCTGATCTTCTGCAGCACTACGTCACCCTCGAGGAGGGCGCTCCGTTTTCGAACGCGAAGCTATTGAAATTCCAGCGAAGTCTTATCGCGACGGGGTGGTTTTCCGTCGTCGAGGTGAAGCCGAACTTCGACGCGGCCGAAGGCTTGGAAGTTCCGATTGACATCCGGTTCACCCCGTCGACCAGGCAGCGGGTCGAGTTCGGGATCGGGTACGAGACGGACGTCGGGCCCCGCGGTTCCGTACGTTGGAGAAACAACCGCATGAACAGACGCGGACACCAGGCCTCCGCGGGGCTGCAAATGGCTCCCGTGCGAGGCGATGCGAACGCCAACTACAGTATCCCGGTGCGCGATCCCCGTACCGACCGCCTCAACTTCGACGCGATGTTCGAATACGAGTACCTGGACGACACCGACCGGGACACCTTCGACCTGGAGGCGGGATTTCTGCGCACCACATTGGACAGGAAGAATTTTTTTGAGCTGTTCAGCCAGTTCAAGTACGAGCGCTTCGGCACCGGGGGCGAGGACGACACCACCACGCAAATCCTGTCCCTCGGCACTATCGTTTCGCGGACGGTTTCGGAAGAGGCCCAATTCGTAAGGAAAGGCTACAAGGTTTCCGGAGACGTGCGCGTGGCCTCGTCCGCCCTCCTCTCTGACACGGGCTTCCTGCGCGGGGACTTCAACGCCAAATACCTCTACCCGATCGCCAGCAACGGCAGGCTCAACCTGAGGGGTCAGGTGGGCGCCGCCTGGGTGGAGGATTTCTCCAAGTACCCGAACTCACTGCGCTATTTCGCCGGCGGCGACCAGAGCGTACGCGGTTACGGATACAAGGAGCTCGGTCCGAAGGACGATGAGGGATCGGTCGTTGGCGGCAAGAATCTGGTCGTGGGCAGCTTCGAGTACGATCACCGCGTCAAGGGCCCCTGGGTCGGCGCGGCCTTCGTGGACGCAGGCAACGCGTTCAACGATTCCCTGGACGACATCTACGTCGGCGCCGGCGTGGGCGTGCGCTGGCTCGCTCCTTTCGGCAGCGTTCGCCTGGATGTCGCCTGGCCGGTCAGCGAAGAATCGGGTTTTTCCGATTATCGTTTCCATTTGGGCATCGGGGGCGTTCTGTGAAGAACCCATGGCGCCTGCTGGCCCGGGTCTTCACCCGAGCCCTTCTGGTTGCGCTCGCGCTGGTGGTGCTCCTGGCGGGCACCGGAGCCGCGCTGCTGGGCACATCCGCGGGTCTCGGGTGGCTCATCCGACAGGCCGACGGTCTCTTGCCCGGCAGCGTGAAGGTCGCATCCCTGGAAGGTGGCTTGTTCGGGCAACTGCACGTGAAACAGTTGAGCTACCGAGCGCCGGACATGGAAGCCGATGTCGACGAGATCATTCTGCGCTGGTTTCCTGCGGAACTGTTCGGCGGCACATTCCACGTTGCCGAGCTGTCGGTGGTCTCGCCCGCCTACACGCAGCTCAGAGCGGCCGACCCGGAGACGGTTGCCGAAGCGTCCGGGAGCGCCGTTGAACTCCCCGACATCCGCCTCCCCCTGGACCTGCTGATCGACAAGGTGGAGATACGAAACCTGCAGTTTCGGGCCGAACCCGACGCCGAGCCGCTAGAGGTCACACGGGCGCTGCTGGCGGCCGATTGGAACAGCGAAGGCATCGGCCTGCAAACGCTGGAGCTCGAGATGCCGGGCGTCGGGCTGTCGGCGAACGGCGGGTTGCTGCCGCAGGGCCGTTATCCTCTGGACCTGCAGACGACGTTTTCGCTGGCCATGCCGGATGTCCCGAAGACCGAGGCCAGAGGCCGGATCCACGGCGACCTGGGCAAACTGAGCATCGAACAGGACCTCAGCGGCGACGTCCAGGCAGCGCTCAACGCGGTTGTGGAGCAGCCGCTGGCGAATCTCCGCTGGCAAATGGACCTGGACCTCCAGGGTTTTCTGCTGCAGTCGGTAAGCCCGGAAAGCGAAGGGCGAGTCGCGGGCAGTTTCAGTGCGCGCGGCGATCTGGCCCGAGCGGAAGCGACGGGACAATTGCGCCTCGAAGACGCGGAGGCCTTTTTCTCGCCATGGCACACTGACCTGAAACTGACCGCCGACCTGAAGCGCCTCGCTGTGGAACTGCAACGCTTCGGGGTCACCCGTCCGGACACGCCGCTGGAGTTCGTCCTGTCCGGAA
This sequence comes from uncultured Chromatiaceae bacterium, assembly GCA_965601425.1. Lineage (GTDB taxonomy): Bacteria > Pseudomonadota > Gammaproteobacteria > Chromatiales > Chromatiaceae > Thiosocius. Next base: position 5,192 of record CBFCWF010000126.1, read on the forward strand.
CCGCGGACGCGGATCTCAATTTCGATCTGTCGGGCCGCTGGACCGCCCTTCAGTGGCCGCCCAGCGGTGCCGCCCAGTTCAGCAGCGAGAGCGGTTCGCTGACCCTGAAGGGAACGGCGGAAGACTACGGAATTCAAGTCGGCGCGAAAGTGGCGGGGACAGACGTACCGCAGGGTGCATGGAACCTGCGGGGTCGAGGCAACATGGAGCAGTTCGCGATCGAAGAACTCAAGGGCGAAACCTTGGGCGGTACCGTGGGGGCGGACGGCAAAGTCAGCTGGGCTCCCGCGGTAAGCTGGGATGCCGCGCTCACGGCCAAGGGCATAGACCCCGGAGTCCACTATCCCGAATGGCCGGGCAATCTGGACCTTGCCCTGTCGAGCAAGGGCGGGATCAAGGACGAAACGCTCGATCTCACGGCGGTGATCGACCGGCTCAACGGCGTCCTTCGAGAGCGGCCGCTGGACGGCACAGGCCGGGTCCTCGTGCAGGGCGACGCGATAAGGCTCGAGAAGCTGAAGCTCTCCAGCGGTAGCGCGGTCGTTCGGGCCGACGGTAACCTGGGAGAACGCTCCGACCTCGGGTGGAGTCTGGACGTCGCCGACCTGGCCGACCTGGCGCCGGACGCCTCGGGTAAGATCAGCGGTAGCGGATCGGTGCGAGGAGCCATGCGCGAGCCGAACGTAGAGGGTTCGCTCGCCGTCGACGACATGAGCTTCCAGGACCTGGCCGTGAAATCGATGGCCGCGCAGATCGCGCTGGACCTGAGCGACAAAACCGCATCCCGTGTCGAGCTCCGCTCGGAGGGCATCGGCTTCGGCGCGGAGCAAATCGCCTCGTTGGTGCTGGAAGCGGACGGCCGCAAGCGGGATCACCGTCTGACGGTGCAGATGGAACACGTCCTCGCCAGTCTGGGGTTGGCGCTCCAGGGCGCCTACGACGAATCCGCAACGGCCTGGAACGGCAAACTCGAAGACCTGGCTATTCGATCGGACGATCTGGGCGACTGGCAATTGAAGCAGCCCGCCGTCATCGGGGCTGCGCCCGGAGACATGCAGCTCAGCGAGCTTTGCCTGGCCAGGGAGTCGGGCTTCCTCTGTGCCCGCGGAGAGCTGAAAAACGAGGTCGGCGGTGCCCGACTCGATGCGCAGGGACTGCAGTTGGGGTGGCTCAAGCCTTTTCTGCCCCCCGAGATCGCGCAACTGGAGGGGACCCTGGCGCTGAATGCCGAGGCGAAGCTGGACAAGACACCGGTCGTGGACGCCCGGCTATCGATCGCCCCCGGCAAGATCGTCGTCGATGCCGGCGAGGCCGAGGATATCGTGCTGGATTATCAGGGCGGCCAGGTGAATGCGAGCCTGGGCGAAAAGGCGCTCGCTGCGACGTTCAAGCTCGATATCGGAGACGACGGGCTCGACGGACGCCTCGATGTCCCCCGCGCGCCTCTGGACAAGGACCCGGCCTCGGCGCCGCTGGACGGCGAGCTGCGCCTGCAGTTTCGACAGTTCGAATTGCTGGCCGGGCTGGTGCCGGCCATCGAAGATCTCGCCGGCGACCTGTACGCGGATATCAAGCTGGGCGGCAGGCTTGGCCAGCCCAGCGTCCGTGGTGACGCCGGCCTGGAGATGGCGCGCATCTTCGTGCCGGACGTGGGGCTGGACATGAAGGATCTCTCGATCAAGGCGAGCAGCGCCGACGGCAAGCGCATGCGCCTGGACGGCGGCGTCGCATCCAGCGAAGGCCGCCTGGCGCTTGCCGGCGACATCGAGCTGGATGCAGCCAAAAACTGGCCCATGCTGATCACCGTCAAAGGGGAGAACTTCCGGGCCTTGGACCTGCCGCAAATGAACGCCCTTGTCTCCACCGATCTCGCCTTCGAGAGCGGTGACGAAGGTATGGTGCTCAAGGGTACCGTCGAGATTCCCCAGGCATATCTGAAGCTGGACGAGATTCCCGAAGGCAGCGTCCGGTCATCGTCCGACGTAATCGTCGTGACCAGCAATGCCGGCGAGGACGAAGCCCTGACCGAAGGCGCCCCTTTCGCCATGCACGTGACGGTGCTTTTGGGGGATGACGTCCTGTTCCGGGGCTTGGGGCTCGAGGCCTATTTCGAAGGCAAGCTCAGCGTCGACCAGGTCCCCAATGAGTTCCCTACGGGCACCGGGGAGATTCGGGTCAAGGAGGGCACGTTCCGGGCCTATGGTCAAAACCTCGTGATCGAACGCGGTATCGTGGCCTTTTCGGGGGGGCGCATAGACAACCCCTCGCTGTTGGTGCGGGCCTCCCGCGAGGAACGCATCGAGCTAAACGGTACCCCAACCGACGTGACAGCGGGGGTCGATGTCACCGGGACAGCCAGAAGGCCCGAGTTGACCGTATTCTCCGAACCGGCGATGGAAGAAAGAGATGCCATGGCCGTCCTGGTTACCGGAAACACGGCCCAAAATTTCGGCCAGGGGACAGGCAGCATCGGCGTCGACACCCAGGTGACGGACAAACTTTCCGTTGGCGCCGAGTTGGATCAGGAAACTTCCAGCACCGAGTTCGTCACCAAGTACCGGATCAATCGCAAGCTGCACGTCGAAGCCACTACCGGTTCCAGAAGCAGCGCGGCGGATGTGTTCTACTCGATCGAGTTCGACTAGGCCCTATCGCCCGCTCGCGCGGGGCCAATGCCGGAAGCGCGTCACAAGGCGCCCCAGCGCGGACGGTTCGATTGATCAATCCGTACGGAAACGAACCGCTGGACTGCGTCAGCCGATGGACGCGGTGAGGGGGCGTTCGGGTTGTGGGTGCAAAGGTGCCTGCGAATCGTGCTCAGAGGCAGGAATGATTCGATCCCGGAGGCGGGACTCGGGTCAAATCGGCTTCGAAAACGTGATTGGCCAGTCAGTCGATGAGCCAAAGTGATGCGGATATCGGGAAAAGTGACGTTCGTGCAGCCTAGCCGCCTACAGGTAAGAGAATGGACAATCTGGTCGTCTGGCTGATCATCATCGCGTTCTACGCCCCACTGCATTACCTGCTGCCGGTAATGGTGCTTTTCATCACCGGCAGGGAGTCTGACGACGTGCGAAAAAGGTTAATGAAGCGCGCACTGATCGACTCGAGCCTGTCGATGGTCGGCGCCTTTGTCATCGTGATTTATCTGGTCGAACAGGCGTTCATGACGACAGCAATGTTGATTCTGTTGGTGTCGATGCTGTACCCCTTTTTCGGAATCTGGCGACACCGTCGGGAGATCACTCCCGTGCAGGACAACTGATGCAGGCCGGTGACCCGCGGCTTGCCCTTGCCCTGTCCCATAACGCACAGCGGGCCGAAACAATAATCGCCATCGACGCGAGAAAGCGTTCCGGGCATTGGCGATCTGTCGACCCGACGGGTATAGTTTGTGCGCCGCACAAAATATTGGCCGCGCCTCTAACGACTATTAGGCAGTTCAATAATACATTCAGTCGAGGCAGGTGACCTAAATGATAAGGTTGGCGGGGCCTGGCCTTCGTGCACCACCAAAACTGCATGACATAACGATGGAGACAACCTATGAATGATCCTGTTCGCGTGGCGGTGACCGGTGCCGCTGGTCAAATTTCCTATTCCATGCTGTTCCGAATCGCTGCCGGTGACATGCTCGGCCCGAATCAGCCCGTTATCCTGCAGCTACTTGAAATCACGCCGGCACTGGGCGCCCTCGAAGGCGTACGCATGGAACTGGATGACTGCGCCTTCCCCCTGTTGCAGGAAGTTATCTGCACGGATGATCCCAACGTCGCTTTCAAGGACGTGGAATACGCCCTGCTGGTCGGTGCCAAGCCACGTGGCCCCGGCATGGAGCGCAAGGATCTGTTGACCGACAACGGTGGCATCTTCGGCCCGCAGGGTAAGGCGCTCAACGACCACGCCAACCGTGACGTCAAGGTACTGGTGGTCGGTAACCCGGCCAACACCAATGCGCTCATCGCGATGAACAATGCGCCGGACCTCAGTCCGCATCAGTTCACCGCGATGATGCGGCTCGATCACAACCGCGCGCTGAGTCAACTGGCCGCAAAGGTCGGCTGCCGTACGACCGATATCAAGAAGATGGTCATCTGGGGCAACCACTCCTCGACCCAGTATCCGGATATCCACCATGCTGAAGTCAAGGGCGAAGCCGCCGCACCCATGGTCGACAAAGCCTGGATGGCCGATGAATTCATTCCCACCGTCCAGCAACGCGGTGCCGCCATCATCAAGGCGCGCGGTGCATCCTCGGCCGCTTCGGCCGGCTCCGCGGCCATCGACCATATGCGCAGTTGGGCCCTGGGCACCGAAGAAGGTGACTGGGTCAGCATGGGCATACCCAGTGATGGCAGTTACGGTATCGCGGAGGGCATCATGTATTCCTATCCATGTACCTGCAAGGACGGCAAATACGAAATCGTGCAAGGACTGGAGATCAGTGACTTCAGCCGGGAAAAGATGAACGCGACCCAAAGCGAGTTGCTGGAAGAGCGTGAAGCGGTCAAGCATCTGCTCTAAGCGTCGCGTGTGCCTGACCCCAGGCATCCGCATGGGGTCAGGCATTCCGCAGTAAGGCTGGGGGTCTGCGCGAGATCCCCAGCCAAACCCGCCAACGACACATTGTTGAGTCGCGTGCCCGTTTGCCCCAGCGCTCATGCATGCGCGGACCACCTCGCGTCATGCATCGTTTCAAGGCTTCGACTCGATGGAATTTCGTCGTCGGGTCAAGCTTCGATGCAACAGTGGTTCTATGTTCAGTGCAATTGAACAGCCCTGGAAGGGCGGCGGGACGGACCAGGAAAATCTTGATCTGTGGAGGTGCCACTGAAACGGTTGCCTGTCGCCTTGATTACCCATTGGTTGACAACTACGCTCAGTTGTCCAGCAGTTGGCGACAACACAGAACCCAAAGGCGGAGGAGAGCATGACCGACTCAATGACTGATAAATTTCTTGAAAACAATAAGTTGTATGCGAATGGCGAAGCCGTACATAAACCGACCCACCCAGGTCAGCAGGCGATACAGCCCTCGAAGCGTGTGGCCGTTGTTGCGTGTATGGATGCACGAATCGATGTAGAAGACCTCCTCGGCCTACAAACCGGAGAGGCGCATATCATCCGAAATGCCGGTGGCGTCGTCACGGACGATGCGATCCGCTGCCTGATCATTTCTCATCACCTGCTCGACACCAATGAAATAGTCCTGATTCATCACACACGCTGCGGCATGCTGGCTTTCACCGACGACCTGCTCAAGGCCGGCCTTGAAGGCGACCCTGCTGCGGAGGAACTCTTGGGCAAGGCCACCAATCGCAAATTTGTCGCGTGCAAGACCTCTTCCGCGACGCCCTCTGCGTTCCATGCCTTCCGCGGCCCGCTCGAGGCACTGGATTCACCGCGGGACGAGAAGAACATGGAGCGGCTGAGCTGGGACGTGCGCCGTTCGATGGCCAACATACTCAACCATCCCTGGATTCCGACCAGCGGCCCGGACGCCGTGAGCGTGCGCGGTTTCGTCTATGACGTGGATACTGGGAAGCTGGAAGAGGTCAGCTATCCGGGTGACATGGGCTCATTCGGCTGAAGCCATGTAGACCGCCTCGAGGGGATTGCGTACCGATTGCCGTCCCCTCGTATTACCTCAAAAGAGGCTGCCAAGCGCAGTCGAATCGTTTTCTGAATCGACTTTCTTCACCGAGAAGGCAGCGACCGAAGTCGAGGGCACCTCTAACAATCCATAGATGACATCTTGAACGACATAATCCGCGCTCTCTGCGTTGAAGACCTTCGCAATAGCCAGCTATTACGTGCGGTCTTCGCCTTGATGTCCCGAATTATGTCGCCCAATCTGCGCACCCAGGATTATTAGATGGGATGGACACCGCCCTCTCCTCACCGGCATCGAGAGTGCCATAGTTGAAGTGCAATCAGTCAACTACATAGAGAGGACGGCATCCATGAGCAAGATTAGCGTGATTGGACTGGATTTGGCGAAAAACGTGTTTCAGGTGCATGCAGTCGATGGTAACGGCAAAGAGGTTTTGCGCAGGCAGCTGTCACGCCGTCAGATGCATCCATTTTTTGCGAAACTGCCACCCTGCCTGATCGGGATGGAGGCCTGTGGTGGCGCCCACTACTGGTACCGTACGCTGACGGAGTTCGGCCATACGGTGCGACTGATGTCACCGGCATTTGTGAAGCCCTACCTGAAGTCCAATAAGAACGACCGCAATGATGCCGAGGCGATCTGTGAAGCGGTACAACGGCCCAATATGCGCTTTGTGGCACCGAAGAGTCCGGAGCAGCAGGCCGTGTTGCATCTCCATCATGCCCGCCGACAACTGGTTCGCCACCGCGTGGCGATCGGCAACCATATCCGTGCCGTGTTGGCCGAATATGGCATCTGTCTACCACAAGGGGTGAAGGTGGTATCCCAGCGGCTACCGGCACTGTTGGAGGATGCGGAGAACGCCTTGCCGATGCTGACCCGGCATCTGTTAGCCGAGCTCAAGGCGGAACACGATACCCTGATTGAGCGTGCCCAGCAGCTGGAAGTGCAGCTGCAAGCTTGGCATGAAACCAGCGAGCACAGCCAGCGTTTGCAAGGTATCCCCGGTGTCGGCGTGCTGACCGCGACCGCACTGGTGGCAACGGTTGGCAATGGCCAGGCGTTCCGTAACGGCCGGCAACTGGCAGCCTATCTGGGCCTGGTGCCCCGACAGGCTTCATCCGGCGGCAAAGACCGCCTGTTGGGCATCAGCAAACGCGGCGACGGTTATCTGCGCAGTCTGCTGGTCCACGGTGCCCGATCGGTAATACGCCATATCCACCGCCGTCTGCAGGCCGGTCAACCGGGAGGCAATCCGTGGGTGGAGGCATTGTTGCAGCGCTGCCATGTCAACGAGGCGACCGTGGCATTGGCCAACAAGATGGCCAGAATCGCCTGGGTATTGTTGGCCAGAAATGAACAATATCAGCCGGTATCGGCCGCGGCCTGACCAATCAGACTGTATCGATTAACAGGATAAGAGTACGGGAGGCACACTCAACGGTTGCACAGGTAATACCAATGACGAAACAGGTCGAACCGCGGCGGGTCAAACCCGAGGCACCTCTTGAGGGATCAACAGATCACCTCGCTTTTTAGATAGGGCCCCGTCGGCGAATTCCATAGAGGCCAGGAGATATGTCTCCACCAA
>CBFCWF010000127.1:0-12384 GCA_965601425.1 uncultured Chromatiaceae bacterium
TCCGGATGAGTGTTAACAGGCCCTAGACATCAATCGGGTAGACCGGCTTCGCGTAGCCTGCCGATCAGGCGCTCGAGATCTTGCGGGTTGCGGTAAGGTTGCGTCGCCGAGAATTCGCTGAGGCGAAACGTCGGATCGAGATGCTTCACCTTTGCGGCGACATCGCGCGCTTCGCCCGGAAGGCACTGCGCGATGCGCGCTGCCGCTTGAATCAACATCGGATCGATATCATCGTTTCGCAGTTGCAGCGAGACTGCGGCGGCAGCGATTGCTTCGGTGTATTGGCCGCTGTCGTGGTAAGCGGCTGCGAGGACGGCGGGAAATTCCGCCGGATAGACCGGTGTGAGGCGTACCGCGTATTGCGCCAACTCGATCGCTTCCCGGGGGCGCCCCAGAAAATTGAGCACGCTCGCCTTGATCGCATAGGCTCCGTTGCAGTTCGGTCTTGCGGCGACGCCATCGGTGGCCTGGGCCATCGCCTGATCGTATTCGTGGTTGGCGAGGTGCACCAATGCCATAACCAAGTGTGCATAGCCTGTGGTATCGCCGAGTTCAAGTGCTTTTCGGGCCAAATCGGCGGCATGATCCATCGCAGGTGATCGCACCACGACGCGACCGAAGCCAGCTTCAGCCCAGTAGGCCAGGGCCGCACTGGCGTAGCCGAGCGGCGACTCGGGCTCCAATCGGATGACCTCTTCGAAGAGATGCTGTGCCTCCAGCACATCCTGCGCGCAGGTGCCGTGGTACAGCGCAAACCAGCCGCGGTAGGAGGCGTCCAGTGCGCTCGGATTGGACAGGGCTTTACGCATGAAGCGTGCGGCCTCACCCTGCATCAGCTTGACGTCCATCGCCGTCACGATCTCCTCGGTGATCTCGTCCTGAATCGAGAACAGATCATGCAGCTCGCGGTCGAATCGCTCGCCCCAAAGGCACTGGCCAGACGCGGTGTCGATGAGTTCGGCGTTGACCCGCACCCGCTCTCCGTGGCGCCGAACGCCCCCGGTCAGCAGGTAACGAACGCCGAAGGCACGACCCAGCTCGGCGATACCCATGCCGTGCGAAGCCTGTTCCAGCGGCGATCCATCCTCGGCCAGGAACAACCCCGGGATCTTGGTCAGTGCGATGCTGATGTCCTTCGTCAGGCCCTCGGCAAAGTAGTCCTGCTCTGCATCCCGGCTCATATTGGAGAATGGCTTGACGAGTAGGGAAGGCTTTCCCGGTAGAGCCACGGTGGGCCCTGACAGGGGTTTTCGCTGGCCAGCGCCTGTATCCGACAGTGCACCGGTGGGGGCAACCCGATAGGCGCGGATCGGATCGGCAACCTGCTGTACTCGCTGTTCGCCGATGAACTGGTAGTCGGCGTCTTCCCGGCCTGCAATCCTGGCCCGAACCTGGTCGGAGATGCAGACGCCGCCCGGCACGGCGAGGGCCGCGAGACGTGTCGCGACCTGAACCGGTTCACCGTGGAGTTCGCCGCGGTCGTCAATGAGATCGCCACAAGCGATACCAATGCGGAAGCGCAAACTGATTGGGTCTGTGCCTTTGCCGACGGACCTTTCCCGCTGGATTTTCAGCGCACAGTTCAGGGCCTGATCCGGCTCGTTGAACACCGCTAGCACGAGTCCCCCCGCCTGGTGTGCGACCCGACCACCATGCTCGCCGATCACCCGGCTGATAGCTTCAACCTGACTGTCTCGGCCGATGGCACCGGCCCCCTCGCCGACCGCGTCGCCCTCAACGCCGTCGGCATAGAACGCGGTTGCAAACCGCCGCGACGGCGCTTGGGGAGATCCGGCAGCCGGCAAGGGCGACTGCCCGGCAGTGGCAGCCGTCTCGCCTTCGGGGGATGGGGACCGACCCTGCCGGATCTCGTCGCGCACCCGTTTGGTCTGCGCACCTGGCTCGGCATCGAGCTCGCGCGCCAGCGCAGCGGCACAATCCTGATACTGACGCAGTGCGTCAGATCGCCTTCCCTCTCGTGCGAGCAGGACCATGAGGTCGCGGTGCGCCGACTCATTCGCCATGTCGATTCGAAGCAGGTGATCCAACACCTCAATGGCCTCGCGGTCCCGACCCGCCTCGCGCAACAGGCCGGCCAGGCGGTCGTCCAGCTCCACCACCTGCCTGCGCAGCCGCCCCCGCGCGATCTCCAACCATTCCTGGTACTCCGGCTCGCGAGCGCTGTATCCCTCCAGCAGGTCACCACGATACAGCTCGAGCGCCAGGCCGAGGTCATCCAGGTTTTCCGACTGCGCCAGTTCCTCGAAAGTCGCCACGTCGACCAGGCAGACCTTGGTGTTGAGCACGATCCGGTCGCCGGGACATTCGACCAGGTCAGGGCGGAGCGTGCGGAGCTTGGACAGGGCCTGGCGTAGATTGTGGCGCGCGCGCTCTTCCCCGGTCCGCGCCCACAGCAATGTCGCCAAATGGTCTCGGGACTGCGGACGGCTGCGCTCAATCGCCAGATATGCCAACAACGCTTGCGCCTTTCGGTGGGCGAAATCAATGCTCTCGCCGTCGCTGTCAAGCGTCTCAAAAGCACCTAAGACATTGAATCGTAATCGATTGCTCACAATGCCGAACTTTAGACGAAAAATAGACGCCGTTCAGACCGCTGCACGCAGGGTGAATAGACGGACGCGGCCGATCATGGGGTCATCGAAAGCAAACAGCGATTTCGGAGGCCGCCATGACAACCCTACTCATTCAACCTTCAGGCGACAATTGCTCGGTAGATGCTTCGGCTGTCAACGCTCGTGATATCCGCGGCTACGAAATCTTCAACCATGGCCCGACCGGCGAAACCCACGCCCTTGCCCATCATTTGACAGACACCGCGCGGTGGCACCTCGGCCACCAGTTGCTGGGGGAGTGGCTGGGCGCACACTGCGGCGGGGGTAGCGACTGGGTACATCTGCAGTTCCACATGGGCATCTTCGAGCTTGCCCTGGGCGAGTGGGACGCTGCCCACCGACGGTTTCTGACCGAGGTGCTGCCGACGGCGGCCAGCACCGGAGAGGCCTTGACGGATGCGCCGGCCCTGCTGTGGCGGCTCGCATTGTCCGCTCCAGAACCCGTGACGCTCCCTTGGGCACCGATTCGACGGACCGCCTTGGCTCATAGGTACGACACCACCGATCCCTTCGTACAAATGCATCATCTGATGGCGCTGGCCGGCGCCAAAGACACAGGCAGCATCGCGCGCTGGCTGCGAACGGGCTCGAAGTTCGCCCGCACCCGGGATCAGCGGGTCCTCAAGCGGTTCGCGCTTGCGATGTCGGCCCTGAGCTCTGGTGTCTTTCCCCGGGCCGCCGATCTTTTGCACGCCGTTTTGCCCGACCTGCATGCGGTAGGCGGCAGCCAGGCCCAGAACCGACTCTTCCGGCAGCTCGCAGCCTGGGCGGCGCGGCAGGCCGGAAACGCCGCGCCACCATCGGTTCATCGACAGGCCGCATGAGGCGGCAGTGATTACGGCGCCGGACGAGTCTTCGCCTGGCGTGGTAGCAGACCACCGATCGGCTCGTGCCCGATCGATCGGTGATGCATCGGAATCCGCTGTGACGGATGTGTCGCCGCGGACTTCCATCAACCCAAAGCATGTTCAATCGCCTTCAAGGCAAACGACTTCAAGAGGAAAAGACAATGTCTGACAGCAAGAAACTGGTCATCGTGGTCACCAATGGTTTTGATAATGAGCGTTCGTCTGTTGCCTGGAGCGTCGCCAACGGCGGCGTCGGTATGGGCTTCGAAGTGACAATGTTCCTGGTCAGCTCCGGTGTGGATTGGGTCCGCAAGGGAGGAGCGGCAGCTGCGCAGCTGAATCCCTTCGACCCCAAGGTCGGCGAGATGATCCACAACGTCGTCGAGAGCGGCGCCAACATCTTGGTCTGCCCACCCTGCGCCAAGGTTCGCGGCTACGAGGCCTCCGATTTCATGGATGGCGTCCAGATCGCCGGGTCGGCAGCCATGCTTGGTGTTGTTGGACAGGGGGCATCGACACTGACCTTTTGATTGGGGTTGGGCCTGAGCTCTTGGCCCACAGGGTCCCGATGATCGTCACCTGGTCGTCGGGGCTCTTTTCTGCCGATCCTGGGACGTTACAAGACGGCCGTAGTTACGCTATTCGCCGCAGTCTTCAAGGTCATGGAACAGGCGATCAAGGGCCTGGTTGCAGGCGGAGGGGTGAAAGCGAAGGAAATCGGTAAGGCCGCGGATGCAGGTGGCGACTAGGCATGGGATTGCCGCATCATCAGCCTCACTGCTCTGAATACCGGCACGGAGAACAGGAAGCCGATGACGATCGCGATGAGCTCGAGCGGCACAAACCGCACGCTCGCGCAACTGTATCCCTGTAGCCGAGGACCTGAGAAATCCGGGGTCACGTCGATGGAGACATTCGAATCCTTGCCGAGGGACCGCTTGCCTAATAGCAAGCGCAGTGGCGCGAGCACACCCGCGAGGCGCCCCGTGTCCGCCGGATCTTCCAGACCGATGACGAGTTCGACCCGGAGACGCCGAGGCCTCAGTGAGCGCAGCAAGTCGCGCAGCAAGCGAATCAACGCCCGCAGCAGTCCGCGCGTGCGCAGGATTGCGAGTACATCGTGGCGTCGTCGCACCGCGCCCTTGGCGCCCGAGACGATCATTTCGCGCCTCTTGCGGCGGCGCTTCGACGGCCGGGGCGCTTTCCTTCGTCCCGGACGTACGCTCACACGGACGAGGCCGAACATCCAGTAGACGAAAAGACGACCCCGCCACACGTCGTCTTTCCTGAGCGCATATACAAGGTTGACGGGTACGGCCAATAAAAAGATCGTCAGCGCCAGTACTGCGCCGATGAACGTCAGCATCTCGGACTGTCAGTCGCCGCCATTCTTCGGCTTCTTCCGGGCTTCCATGACTTTGGCGGCCAGGGAATCGATCATGGAAGCGGTCGTGCCTTTGAGAGGCTCTACCTTCGCACCTTCGGGACCAATGACGATGACGGCGATAGGCTTAACGCCTCCGCCGCCTGCTGAGGCCCCGCCAGTACCCTCGCCTTTCATCAGGTCCTCGCTCTTGCCGCTGCCCGCACCGACGCCGAATCCGAAGCCGATGCTGACCAGAGGGATGAACGTATATTCGCCCACCTCAAGCGGCTCACCGACAACGCGCTTGGTGTCCAGCGTCGTCTCGATCTCACGAAGGGCCGCCTGTATCATTTTCTCCACGTCCTGGACCATGTTAATTTTCCGCCGTAAAGCATTGTGAGGTTCACGACCACAGCCGCTGTCGAGCGGTGCCGTGTGACATTCACTGCAGTATAGTTAGATGTGAGGCCCGGCGAATGAAGAGGCACAAGCGCCAGAAAACCAGTGGCATGCTGAAGGGACTCGTAAAGACCGGCGGCAACGTGGTGGACAAGGCCATCGACAAGGGCGGTGACCTCGCCACCGCGATGATGAATCAGACCGTCTCGTTGATTTCGAAGCTGTCGGACGACGTCGGGATCATGGCCGACCGCATCCTGACCATGGAGGAGCGGATCGGATCCATGGCGGACCGGATCGTCAAGACAGAGGAACTGATGGCCAAGCTGACTGCCGCATTGGCCAACAAGGAGCTTGAGCTGCCCGCTGGAGGACCGGCCGGCAACGGGCCGCCTCAGCCCCCCCTGCTCAGCCTGGGTGCCACCAAGGTGTCACGCGCATCGCCGCCAGATCTGCAGATCTTGGGCGATCCATCGGTCTTTCTGCTCCACGTGTCTACCACCCCCGGGTTTGCCGAAGGCAGCACCGTCATCAGCAAGGTCGCGACGCCGAAGGAACTTGGGACCGCTTGGCACCGAAGCCTGTCCGCGATAACCGAATCCAGCGGTCATGCAACGGAGGCAGAGACTGAGCCGGTTTCCGTCTGCGTTGCCGTGAAGACCGTCGGACAGGATCAACAGGTATCGCCATTGTCCAACAGCGTCGACCTGACCATACGTGACTGATCCTGCTGCCTTACCGGATCAGCCGGGGATACGCCAGTGTTCATCGCAGCAGATCTGGCGATCTTTACCCGATGCCACACTCTCGGACCCAAAAGCCGCGTTGCCGATGCACCTCCGCTAACGACGGGTATCCCTCTCAGTGGCCCGCTCGAGCCGTTCGCGCTGCCGTCTTTCCCTCCTGGCTGACGGGCCTGCTCGCTGCAATTCGTACACTCTCCCGTTTCCCCTCGCGCGCCTCAGAAGTCTTCCTCGACGAGCTCTCGCCATCGCTGCCAGTAGGCCGCCCCACCGACGCCGTAGGTGTCGTTATGCCCGGCGCCGGCGATGGCATAGAAGGATTTCGGCCGCGGGGCTCTGTCGAACAGCGCCTTGTCCATCCGTTGCGGGACGACGTCGTCCCGGTCGCCATGGAAAACTAGCAGCGGCGATTTCAGCCGCCCGATCTTCTCCAGGTTGTCGTATCGGGCATCGAGGGCCCAGCCGCCCAGCGTCCAGCGCCCAGCGCCCAGCGCCCAGCGCAGGGAATAGTGCAGGCAGTTCTGGTTTCGCGGCGTCCGTATAGAACTCCTAGGGCCTGTCGCGAAAGGCTAGGACTGATTCCTCTGATCTACTTCTTCGATTGTTGCCCGATATACTGATCAAGATTCTCGTCGAGCATTGCGCGGAATTCATTGAGGTAGGCATCCAACGCCTCTGCCTTGTCGCGACTGAGGTCATCGGTACGCAACGACGCCTCGAACGCAGCAAATCGGGCGGCAGCGTAGCGAAGCCCTGCGGCAAGCGTCGCGTGGTCCGTAGTCTCAAGAAGCGCATTGGCCTGAGAGATAAACTGATCGGCAATTTTGTAAAGTGGTGCGAACTGTTTGTCGAGCATTCGACCCTTCCTCGATGTGTACGAAGCGAAAGTGGATGCTAGCACCCCCTGAACCGCGGAATGGATGAACAGAAGTTTGGGGAAAGGGGTCAGTACCCTATTCCAAAGGTCCGTAACGACCGAAACCGGTTGTCCGAGTTTGACGCCGATTTCGTGTCATCCCATTGCGAATAATCGAGGCGCCCGCTCGGTACAAGGATGTACCGGCATTTTCGATCACGGCAAGTGATTGAAAATGAAGGAATGCGGAAACCGCGTTTTCGCGCTTCCGCGGAGGAAAATGCCATGGACGGCATTTTTCGAGGTCCCCTTCAGTAACGCAGCGCCCCACCCGGCCCGAGTTCCCAGCCGAACACCACCCAGGTCCCGAGCAACAGGCTCCAGACCAAGGCGAACACGAGCGCATAGGGCACCATCAGGGCGAGCAGTGTGCCCAGCCCCGCCTCCGGCAGGTAGCGGCGCACGAACGCGAGGATGATCACCAGGTAAGGATTGAACGGCGTGATGCCGTTGGTCACGGAGTCGCCGACGCGATAGGCCGCCTGGGTCAGCTCGGGACTGATCCCGGCCTGCATGAACATCGGGACGAACACCGGCGCGAAGAACGCGTACTTGGCCGACGCCGAGCCCATGATCAGATTGCCCAGCATCACGATCAACACGAACGACAACATCAGCGAGACCGCAGACAGGTCTGACGCGGCCAGCCAGCGGCCGCCGGCGATCGCCAGCATCTCGCCGAGCCGCGAGTGGCCGAACAGCGCGATGAACTGCGCGGCGAAGAACACCAGCACGATGTAGGGTCCCATGCCTTTCATCGTATCGGACATCATGCGCACTGCGTCGCGATCGTTGCGGATCGTACCCGCGCCGATGCCATAGGCAAGACCGACGCTCAGGAATCCGATCAGCAGCAGCGGGACCATCGCCTCGATCCAGCGCGGGAAGCGATTGCCGGTGCCATGCAGTGGCGCGCCAGGTAACCAGACCAGCGCCAGGATGCCGGTCAGGAGACCGAGTGTCACCCAGCCGGCGAATCGCAGGCCGCGGTCCTCGGCCGCCCGGTCGCCTTCGTCTGTGGACGATTCGGCCTTCGGCGTGGCTGCGGGCACCATTTGGCGCGGCTCGACCAGCCAGCGAGTGGCTGCGGTCCCGGCGGCTGTCAGCAGCAGCGTCGAGGCGATCATGAACCACCAGTTGGCGGTCACCGCGACCTGATAGTCTGGATCGATAAGGTGGGCACCACGCGTGCTCAGACCGGCGAGCAGCGGATCCAGGCCTGTGATCAGCAGGTTGGCCGAGAAGCCTGCAGTCACGCCCGCCGTCGCCGCCCCTATTCCGACCAGCGGTGAGCGCCCGGCCGCGGCGAACAGCGCGCCGGCCAGCGGCGGCAGCACCACGTAGCCGGCGTCCAGCGCGATAGACGAGTTGATGCCGACGAAGATTGTCATTGGCACCAGCAGGCGGTCCGAGATGGATTCCATCAGCCGCCGCAACAGCGTCGGCAGTAGGCCGGCATGTTCTGCGACACCGATCCCGATCAGCGCGACTAGCACCAGGCCGAGCGGCGGGAAGCTCACGAAGTTCTCGACCAGGTGCGAGACCACCCACCACAGGCCGTTGCTGTCGAGCAGGCTGACCGCGGCAACCGTCTGGATGACCGGCGTACCGTTTTGTTCGACGACCTTGTCAACCGACCAGCCGGCGCTGACCGCGAGCTGCGACAGCAGTATGATCAACAGCGTGCCGATCAGGAACAGCGTCGCCGGATCGGGTAGCCGGTTGCCGGCTCGCTCCAGGCGGTCGAGCCAGTCTCTAGACAACGGATATGCCCTCCATGTGGCCTGGCGGTGAATGCGCAGGATCCGGCAGTCCTATCCTATCTTGTCGGTCACCGGCGCATCGCGGGCGTGGTCCGTCTACCGACTGGATATATCGGCGCAAGCGCCGGAAAATACCGGCTCGTCTCGCGAAAACGGCTCGCAAATCCGGCCATACTAAAGTGACGACCGATGAATATCAGCGATTTTCGACGGCCTAGGCAAATCAAGATCCAGGATATCGATCAGCTTTGCGAAGCACTCCAGGGCTGGGAAAGCGAGCCTGTACAACTGACAAAGGGTCCGCTTGATCTCGTGTTGACGACAGCGGGCGTTGGTGGCTGCTCGCTGCTGCAGGTATCTGCCGGACCCCGGATAGCCGACCAGTCCGTCGTTCACGCGGGAACCATCGGCTTCGTGCTCGTGGAACGTCCGCAGATCTGGTGCGGCATGCAGATCGAGCCGCCGACGCTCTTGGTCATGAGCACTGGCAGGGAAATGCGCTCTGTCCTCGCACCGAATTTTCGATCGCTCGAGTTCTACTTCGAAGAAAAAGACGTCGCCGCCCATCCGCTCGGGAGACTCTTGCGCCGCAGTTCCCGCGATCCAGAACGCTCTGTCATACCGCTCAATGATCGATCGGCCAATCAGTTGCGCACGGTCGCCGACGCCGTTTACGCAGGTTGCGACATCCCCGTTGATGGTCGCGGCGCTGTCGCATTTCAGGATGCACTACAGCATCGGATTTTAGACCTGCTGGAACGCATTATCAGTCCGCATTTCGAGACCGCTCTCCGCCAAAAGCAGGAACCACGACGACCGCTGAGCGCACGCCTTGCCGTGACCGCGCTCGAGCAGATCGAACGCAACAGACAGGAAACCATCTCGGTTTCCGCCCTGTGCGCTCAGCTGGGTGTGTCCCGCCGGGCACTCGAATTGGCGTTTGCGAACCTGCTGGGTGTCAGCCCGGGTCAGTACCTTCTGGCCTATCGCCTCAATCTGGCTCGAAACATTCTGGCAACCAAGGGCGGTCGGGTGGCCGATTCTGCTGAGATCGGCGGTTTCCAGGATGGAAGCCGGTTTGCTTTCCAGTATCGGCGATTGTTTGGTGAATTGCCTTCGGAGACCCTCGAGCGTCGTCGCGAAAGACTCGCGAAGCGCTGAAGCACCCTTGCCAACGCCATCGGCGGCCTTCGCATTTCGCATATCACGCTTGTCGCCAAACGTGGGAGACTCTGAAGCTTCATAGAGAATCACGGGTTGGGAACACCGCCGCAATCGGCCCCGACCGACACCGCAATCGTTCGGTCTTGTTTGTCGGCTTTCCCGGGTTGGCGGTGTGACCTGTTCCGATCGCATTCGACGAGAAATTCCATCCGGGATCACTGCTATGCATTGCAAACCAGAACATCGGCTGTTTGGCTATGTCGCCGGCCTGAGTCTCTTGCTAACACTCGGCACCGGCCCGCTGGCCCGGGCGGAGTCCGGCGGTGATCTGCGCGCAGCGACGCAGAACCCGATCAGCGCGATGTACAGCCTGCCGTTCAAGTTCACGTTCGACAATGGTGCCGACAACGGTGACGCGAACATGCTGAACATCCAGCCGGTGCTGCCGGCCACTGTCGGCGACTGGAACCTGGTCAGCCGATTCATCATCCCGCTGGCCGACGCGCCCGGCGGCATCCCGGGGCTGCCGGACAATCCGGGCATCGGTGACCCGACCGAGAGCGGCCGAACTTCCGGCCTGGGCGACATCAACTATTCCCTATTCTTCAATCCGCTCGAAACCCAAGGCAGCCTGATCTGGGGCCTGGGCGGCTCGATCACCGCACCCACGGCGACCGACGACCGCCTCGGCTCCGGCAAGTGGAGTGCCGGCCCGACCGCGGTTGGTCTGGTGCAGCCCGGTTGGGGTACCTACGGCATGCTGCTGCGCCACCTGTGGTCGTTCGCCGGCGACGACGACCGGCGTGGCGTCAGCCAGTCGCTGATCGAGCCGTTCGTCAACTACAACCTCGACAATGGCTGGTACCTGATCAGCGACTCGGTCATCACGGTCGATTGGAAGATCAAAGAAGGCGACAATGTCACGCTGCCGCTGGGCGGCGGTGTCGGCAAGATCTTCAAGGTCGGCAATCAGCCGATGAACATGCGGGTCGAGGCCTACAGCAACGTCGTCAAACCGGATGGCGCCCCCGACTGGACCATCGGCGGGACCATCCAGTTCCTGTTTCCAAGATAGATATCACAGAGGTATCCGTGAATCACCGGCAGCTATTGCCAACCCCAGCCATTGCCTTCACCGAAACCCAGCAATCGACATCGAATGCGGTACTACAAACGGTGGGGGAACCGAAGATGAAACCAGATCCTAACAATAAAGGAGTTCCCGCCGCGTCAGAAGCCCGGCAGCTTCAACCTCAGCGCCGTGATGGAAGCCATCACCCGGGGCGCGGGCGACAAGTAACAAGGCGCCAGGTGAAACAATGGATCGGATTACCGGGCCGCATCTGCTTCAACCGGGTGCGGCCCGTTTCGGAGTCGAACTTCAGTCCAAATACGCCGCAAGAGGAAAGAGGTGTGATTAGACAAACAACACTCGCCATCGCCCTGGCCCTGGCGCTCGCGCCGGCAATGGCCGCAAAGCAGGATCCCGTCGGGTTGACGCCGACACCCGAGGATGCCGCCGGCATGGCGGTGCAGCCCCATTATTCCCCGTACGCGGGTCGGGGTTTTCCAACCCAGGTCTACTGGGGTGACACCCATGTGCATACCGATAACTCGCTGGATGCCCGCGGTTTTGGTGTGACGATCGGACCGGAGGAGGCCTTCCGCTTCGCCCGCGGCGAGGAAGTGACCACCAGCAACGGCGAGCAGTTCAAGCTCTCGCGCCCGCTCGACTGGCTGGTTGTTGCGGATCACTCGGACGGCATGGGCGCGATGAAGGAGATCATCGCGGGCAACCCGAACCTGCTCCAGGATTCGACGGTCAAGAAGTGGCACGATTCGATGCGCGCGGGTGGTGATGCCGCGTTCGAGGCGACGATGGACGTCATCAATGCCTTCTCACAGGGCAAGGTCCCGGCCGTGGTCCTCGACCGTACCTTCCAGCAGACGGTATGGGACGACTACATCGACATCGCCGAGCGCTACAACGAGCCAGGCCGGTTCACGAGCATCATCGGTTACGAGTGGACGTCGACCGAGAACGGCAACAACCTGCACCGGAACGTCCTGTACCGCGACGGCGGCGAGCGCGCCCGCCGGATGGTGCCGTATACCACGGCGGAGAGCTTCAATCCCGAGGACCTCTGGCAGTGGATGGCCCGCTACGAGGAGACCACCGGCGGCCAGGTGCTGGCGCTCGCCCACAACGGAAACATGTCCAACGGGATCATGTTCCCGGTGGAGACCAACCCGGCGACCGGCAAGCCGCTGACCGAAGACTATGCGAAGCAGCGCGCCCGCTGGGAGCCACTGTACGAGGTCACCCAGATCAAGGGCGATGGCGAGACCCATCCGCTGCTCTCCGCCGATGACGAGTTCGCCGACTACGAGACCCTGGCCC
Organism: uncultured Chromatiaceae bacterium; assembly: GCA_965601425.1. GTDB lineage: Bacteria > Pseudomonadota > Gammaproteobacteria > Chromatiales > Chromatiaceae > Thiosocius. The sequence goes on from CBFCWF010000127.1 coordinate 12,234, forward strand.
TGGGCAACCTGAACCTGACGGTCCCGAAAGAGGACAGCATGCTGCGCTACGAGTATGCGCGCCAGGCACTCAGGGACGGCCTGGCGATGGAGTCCGAGCTCGGCACCAACCCCTACAAGTTCGGCATGGTCGGCTCCAGCGACACCCACAC
>CBFCWF010000128.1:0-12376 GCA_965601425.1 uncultured Chromatiaceae bacterium
CTCGCCCATTCCCAGCAGGAACTCGATCCGCTGGGTCATGCGTGCGATCTGCGGCCAGTCGTTGGAGACGATGTCCTGGGTGTGTGCCAGGTTGTTGCGCAGCGACTCGAATTCCTTGGCCGCGTTCTTGGCCACCCGCCGCGACTCGAATCCCATCCACGCCAGCTGTTCAGGGTCCTTGATCAGTATCTTGATCTTGTCCGACAGCTGCAGGCAGTCGAGCAGCGTCGGGTGCTGGCCGCGCCTGCGGCGTTCCTCGTACAGCGCCTGCGCCTTGTCCAGGCGGCTATCGGTGACCAGCGGACGCCAGCTGTCGTTCGGATGGCAATCGGCAATGCGGCGCGTGAAGTTCATCTCAACCATCGTGATCATCCCGAACAACCACATCCGAACCACCGGCTTTTGGATATGTTCGCGCAGGATCACGCCGGCAATATCGCCCAGCATGTCCACATAGCAGGCACGATGCCGGGTCAACACGAAGATCACATCCGACAACGACGCGTCGGCCTGAACGATCTGGCCGCGCGCGAACGCCCGCAGGTGCTGGTCGCAGAACCCCCCGGTGAGATCCTCGGCCCGGACGTATCCGGTGACGAAGCCCTCCGATCGCAGACCGGCCGCGGACCAGCCGCGTGCCTGCATGATCTCGGACGCCTTGATCGCCGAGGTGGCGTTGTCAAACGACGGGAAGGGTTCGGCAATATCGCGCGCAGTGAAGGCCCGAGTGAACAGCCGGAGTGCATGCAGCTGTCGGATATCCGGTTCGGACTCGCGCAAGGAACCGCCGTCAGGTGCCGAGAAATGACCGTCGTCGCGGCGCTGTCGCAGCTGCTCCCGGCACTTGTTCCAGGCCTTGTGGGCCCGCTTGAGCAAGACCGGGTCAGCATCTTCCAGCACACGCAGCAGGGCCTCCATCTCACCCAGGTAGGTGCGCGCGAAACGCGGATCGTGGTGACAGATATCCCGGCAGTTGTCGATCAGGTCGGCCAGTTTGACGGTCTTCGCGCGTACCGAGGCACGTGCCGTATGTTCGCGATCGATCGCCTTGCGCACGGCGCGGTTGCCGTCGCTCGGCTTGCTCACATCGGTGAGATCCGACACCAGCGCAGCGATTTCCGGGCCGAACTCATCCTCGATATCGCGGAAGGTCGCGGGCGTATCCTCGACCGTATCGTGCAGCCAGGCTGCGGCGATCATCTCGGGGTCGTCGCTGACCTCGGCGACCAGTTCAGCGACACTGCGCAAATGCACGTCGTAGGGCTGCCCGGAGTACTTGCGGCGCTGATCGATCCGTGCGTGGGCCAGCGTGGCATAGGCGCTGGCGCGTTTGATCAGGTCTTCCATGCCGCGTGCCCCCCCTCTGCGCGACAGGGGGCGCCGCGTGCGCCAACAAACGACCTCGATCGTCGCGACCGTCGACGGGCTGACACACGCGTAGCGAGCCCCTGCGTGGAATTGTCACCGTTCCTCATACGTCCTGCTCTCCAAGCCGGGGCGAGCGAGTGCGGGAATCCGAAAAGCCCTGACCGCGTGCCGTGCGTGAGCATGAGCGCAGCGTCAGGCCTTTTTCGCCGCCGCGAACGCGGCCGCCAGGGCGCCTTGCGGCGCGCTGCTCTGATGCCGCTGCCGACCGCTGGACTCCGTTCGCCGGGCCCGCTCCTGCGGCCCCGGCTTTGTTCCGGGCTGCCTCGGCTCGTCGTCGAGGCGCATCGACAGCCCGACGCGTTTGCGCGGCAGATCGATTTCCAACACCTTTACCCTGACCACGTCACCGGCCTTCACCACCTCGCGCGGATCCTTGACGAACTTGTGACTCATCGCGGAGATGTGGACCAGGCCGTCCTGGTGAACGCCGATGTCGACGAAGGCGCCGAAGTTCGTGACGTTCGTGACCACGCCTTCCAGCACCATCCCGTGCCTGAGGTCACTCAGCGTCTCGACGCCCTCTTGGAACGCCGCGGTCTTGAACTCCGGACGCGGATCCCGCCCGGGCTTCTCGAGTTCGCGAATGATGTCCTGCACGGTCGGCGTGCCGAACCGGTCGTCGGTGTAGTCGCCGACCTCGAGGCGCCGCAGAAAGGCAGCATCGCCGATGACCTGATGCAGCTGGCAGCGATTCCGCTGCAGGATGCGCTCGACCACCGGATAGGCCTCGGGATGCACCGCGGAGGCATCGAGCGGATTGCGACCGCCCATGACGCGCAGGAAACCGGCCGCCTGTTCGAATGTCTTGGCACCGAGTCGCGGCACACGTTTCAATTGCTCGCGTTCGACGAAGGCGCCATGTTCGTCACGGAACTGTACGAGGTTGTCAGCGACCGTCGAGGACAGCCCCGCAACGCGTGTGAGCAGCGCCGGGGACGCGGTATTGACGTCGACGCCGACCGCGTTCACGCAGTCTTCGACGACGTTGTCCAGACTGCGCGCGAGCCGAAACTGACTGACATCGTGCTGATACTGCCCCACCCCGATCGATCTCGGGTCGATCTTCACCAGTTCGGCGAGCGGGTCCTGCAGTCGGCGGGCGATCGACACCGCGCCACGCAGCGAGACATCGAGTTCGGGTAGTTCGTTCGACGCGAGTTCCGACGCCGAGTACACCGACGCGCCGGCCTCGCTGACCACGATACTGCGGAGCTGGAGCTCGGGATGACGTTTGATCAGATCGGCCGCGAGCCGATCGGTCTCACGCGAGGCCGTGCCGTTGCCGATCGCGACCAGCTCGACCTGATGCCGCGCGGCAAGCCCGGCCAGCATCGCGATGGCATGGTGCCACTGCCGTTTCGGTGCATGCGGGTAGATGGTGTCCGTCGCGACCACCTTGCCCGTGGCATCGACCACCGCGACCTTGACACCGGTGCGCAGGCCGGGGTCGAGGCCCAGGGTCGCGCGCGGGCCGGCCGGTGCCGCCAGCAACAGGTCATGGAGATTCGCCGCAAAGACCTTGATCGCCTCCGACGCTGCGGCCTCACGCAGGCGATGCTTCAACTCCAGATCCAGTCGGGTCAACAGTTTGACCCGCCAGGTCATGCGAACACTGTCGCGCAGCCAGGCATCGGCCGGACGGCCCGCGTCGCGGACGCCGAATCGTTGTGCGATCATCCGCTCCGGCTGGCTCCGGCCGGCCTCGTCGTGCTCAATGGCCAGCTCGAGAAAGACCACGCCTGCATTGCGCGCACGCAGCAGCGCGAGCGCCCGATGCGAAGGGATTGACCTGATCGGCTCGGCGAAATCGAAATAGTCCGCGAACTTCGCCCCCGCCTGCTCCTTGCCGGCGACGACGCTGCTCTTGAGTCTCGCATTGTCCCAAAGCCACTCGCGCACCTCGCCGGTCAGCGTCGCATCCTCGGCCCAGGTCTCCATCAGGATCTGGCGCGCACCGTCGAGTACCGCCTTGCTGTCGGCGAAGCCGCTCTCGGGATCCAGGTAAGCCGTGGCCAGTGCCTCCGGGTCCTGCGTCGGGTCCCCCAGAATCGCCTCCGCCAGCGGCGCGATGCCGGCCTCCCGCGCGACCTGTGCCTTGGTGCGCCGCTTCGGCTTGAACGGCAGATAGACGTCCTCGAGGCGCGTCTTGGTCTCCGCGGCCATCACCTCGCGCCGCAGGTCGGGGGTCAGCTTGCCCTGCTCCCCGATAGACGTGAGCACGCTGTTGCGCCGTTCCTCGAGCTCGCGTAGGTAGCCCAGACGCTCCTCGAGCGTGCGCAGTTGGGTATCGTCGAGGCCACCGGTCGCCTCTTTGCGATAGCGGGCGACGAACGGGACCGTCGCGCCCGCGTCCAGTAGCCCAATGGTCGCTTCGACCTGATCAGCCCTGACCGCTATCTCTGCAGCGATTCGTTCGGCGATGGGAGGCAGCACGCGATACTCCTTGGGGTGTGTGAGGCGGGAAATCTACACCAGCTGCGCGCGCAGACAAACCGCTGCCTGGGGCACGCTCCGGGCGGGGCATCTGGCGATGCGGCGATGGCCGCGCGGCCTTTACGACGACGGCCGAAGGCGCGCCGCTGAGGTGCGCCGAAGGTAGCCCGCGTCACAGATACAAGCAGCAGGCTGCCGATCCGTGGTTGGGGGCCGCGGATACCGGTCGTTGTCTCAGGGGCCGAGAGATCTTCGGCAATATTCAGCGGGCCTGTCGCGCGAGGCACCGTCGTGCGGGGTGGTGAGCCATTGGCCGCCGCACGGAGGCGACGGCCGCTACCGTCTTACTTATTCGGCTCGAGTACCGGTGAAGGCGTTACCGAGATCGCGAGGGCACGCTGGAACGTGATCACGACCTGGTCACCAACATCGACCTTCTTCAGCTTGTCGGGCTCCTGCACCAGGATCTCGACCACATTGCCTTCCGGCCCCTGCAGGGTGACCGAAGGCTCGTCCGGGTCGATGCCCACGATGGTCGCGACCAGCGTCGCGGTCTCGCTCATGCTGCCGGACGGTTTCATTCCGGGCTCCGCACGCCCAGCGGACGCCTCGACAGCGGCCCCCTGCTCCATGCCGCCGCCTTTCTTCAAATCGACCGCGACGGCCTCATGGAACTCGGTCACCACCCGGTCGCCGACCTTGACCTGAGCGAGATTCCGGACTTCGTCGCCGACCTCCATGACGATGACCTCGTCACGACCCAGCGATCGAATGGTGACGATGCGGTTCTCGGCATTCACCGCCTCGACAACGCCGGTGAGCTTCTGTGTGCTCTCCCGCTCGACGACGCGTTTCAAGTCGTCCTTGGCCAGCGCCTGGGTCGACATCAGGCACAGACTCAGGCCGAGGAGCGCCGATGCCCCTGCAAATGTACGATGCTTCATGATTTCTTGATCCTCATTCCTTACTTGTTTTGATATGAGCCGTCGGTCCGCACGCCTTGCGGATGCCAACGGGCTGATTTGCGGCGACGAGCGAAGCCGAGGCACAGATCCGACACCGGCCGCCCGCTACCAGACCGCTGGGTTCATTATTCTCGTTCCAGTTGCCGTCTTCAATGCTCGGGCCCATTTCATTGCATACCCCGCTGGGCGCGATGCGTCCTAACCCGCGCGAGCCGACACGATGGTCCGCCCACTCGGCCCCGTCGTGTCACGAGCGCGGGCGCAACCCGACCCGACGGCCGACGTCCAGCGGCTCGCTCGGCACGTTCGTGGGGTCTTCCTTGCCTGCCGAAGACTGTCCGGCGCAGCCCGACCTACCGCGGCGTTGCTTCAGGCGGTCGGGTGATCAAAAGCCGCCACCGGTGCGGAATCCACCGCCACCGCCGCCGAAGCCGCCGCCACCGAAGCCACCGCCGAAGCCACCGCCGCGGCCCAGCCCGCCGAAGATGTCGCCGAGATCGCCGAGACCACCGCTCCAGACCGTGCCGCGCCCGAAACCACCCGAGCCAAACGTGGGATCAGAGCGCTGCGGCCGGTAATGCTGCTGTTCCTGCAACACCCGCCACAGCATGCCGCGATCCAGCATGCCGCCCAGGAACTGGCCCAGCAGCAGCGGCAGCATGGTGTCGTTCGAAAACGCCGAACCGGGCCGATCGTAGCGATGGCGCTTGAAGTCGTTGCGAACATCCTCCAGATCCGCGAGGCGACCCTGCTGTTGCCGCACCGCATCCTTGAGTCCCTGGACGGTGGTCTCGATCTGATGCCGCTCCGCGTCGCGCTGCAACATCCGGCTGACGATCACGTCGTCCTCCGGATAGGGGGTGTGCATCGCATCGCTGCGCACCTCGGACAGGTCGTCGCGTTCGAATTCGGTCGCGAGATATTCCACCGCACGGACCATCTGTTCGTCTTCGCCCGATGCATGACGCGACTGCGCCTCCAGTAGCTCGTGTTCCAGGGCCTCGTTCTGCTTGATCTGCCCGTCGATGTCGTCGAGCTGCTCTTGTTCCGAGGCAACGCGTTCTTCCAGGGCCGGAATCCCATCGGCTGCGCGTGCTTTGTCATCGAGTTCTCTGAGTCGCAGGAACTCCGCTTCCCCCAGTTCCTTGAGATTCGTCGCATGCTCGCGCAGACGCGCCGGGATCTCGTTCAGCCGGTCATAGTTGGCGCGCGCGTCGGCATAGCCGATCAGGCGCGCAACCTTGCCGTCCAGCCAGCGCGTGAGCCCGCCACCCTCGTAACCGGGCATGCCGTACTTCCGGCCCCACAGGTACATGAACAGTGGGTCGTCACGGTAGGCCTGCCCCTTGCTCTCGCGCTCCTGCTCGCTGCGCGTCGCCTTGTCATCCGCATGCGCGGCCATGCGTTGTTCCTGCTCGGCACGCTCGCGCTGCGCACGATACGCGGGCTGCTCATCGAGTCTGGCCTGGGTCTTCGCCTCTGCCTCGTCGACGACCGCAATCGCCTGATCGAGCCGATCCGCCTGCTGCTGGCGTCGCTGCTCGAGTTCCTGGCGTCGACGTTCCACATCTCGCAGCTTCTGGTGCAACGCATCCAGCGCATCGCGACGCTGCTTGAGCAGGACGATCGCCTGCTGTTCGGCATGGTCCAGTTTCTGTATCACCGACTCGCGCGACAGCTGCCCAAGGCGCACCCGGGCGAGTCCGCGATAGTCCTCGGCCTGTTCCTTGTTCAGTGTCAACACACGCTCGCTGTGCTCTGCTATTTCGTGCTGCAGACTGTTCACCTGCTCGTGCACCTTGTTCAGCGCCTGGTCAATCGAGCCCAGTGCCTGACGTCCCGAAATCATCGGCCATTCCTCACCAGCTTGTGATCATGCCGCCGCTGTTCGGCATGTCGTACACGGGGTCCAGATAGCCCCTGGACTTCTCTCCGAAGCGGTCGTTCTGAATGATGCCGTCGTCCTGCTTGTCCCGCCGCACGGCTTCGAACGCGGGCTCGTCGACCCGGATACCCCAGGTCTCGACCGTCTCGGTCGAGCCGGTTTCCTCGTTGTAGACCGGTACGCTGACCTGCTCTCCGTTGGGGCCTATCGCTTCGACCAGCACGTAATAATTGCGTGCCTGCTGGTTGAGGTCCGGGACACGCCAGACGCCGGACGGCTCACCGGGCCGGTTCACGATTCGCACGACGTACGCCTGCGCCAGCAGCGCCTCGAGCTCGTCGAGCTTTTCCAGCGCCTGCTTCGCGGCGGCACTGTCGTCACTGTCCAGCGCCGCGGCCCCGGTATCGTAGACCTTCTGCGCGGCAAGGCGCGCCTCGTCCGACCTGGCCATCTCCGTCAGTTCGGCATACCTGGCTTCGAGCTGCCCGGGCAGGGCCCTGACCGGCGCAACGACGGTGAACCAATAGATGCCTGCGGCCAACACCGCGGCGGCCAGGCCCGCGCCCAGCCATCTGCCCCAGGTGCGGCGATTCACATACCAGATCGCCATGCGATGGCCGAGGCCCTGCTGTGGCGGCTTGTACGTGAAGCGGTCCTCGCGCAGTGCCGCGACGCCCTGCTCGATCACGTGATCCGGCACATCGATACCCTGCTGCTGATAGATGCGCTTCAGGCGTTCCTTGAGATCCTCCTCGCGACCGAGTTCGTCGAGCTCTCGCGTGACCAGACGCTCGCGACGACGCAGCGTGTCCACCACGTCCATCGCGAGCATCATGTCGTCGAGCGGCGGACGCTCGGCGGGCGCATCCGCCGCGGTATTGGCCGCCGTGCTCATGCCTCAGTGGACTCGAGCGCCAGGCCTTTCCCCTGATCCGCAAGGTGGGCGAGACGACGCTTGCCGTCCTCGACCGCGTCGCGTATCTCGTCCGCGTTCTGGGTCGAGGCCTTGCGCATCTCGTCGATGATCTCGTGCGAGCGTTCCTGCCAGTTCACGACGGAGTCGACCAGCTTTTTCACTGCATCGGCGCGCACCGTCGGCCCATAACCCGCCTTGACGGCCGCCTCCTGGACCTTGCCGCCGACATCGGCGAGATCCTCCAGCGAGCGGCTCACACCTTCCTTCATCGCCTCGATCGTCTGCGTCCCCTCGTGCAGACCGAACATCCCGGTGAAAGACGCGGTCAACGCGGTCAGGACCACTTCGTTCGTGCCGAAGAACGAGGTGGCCTGGGCATACACGCGCTCCTTCGCGGTCGTGGTCTGCAGCAGGCGCGCCATGACGACCTCGGAGGTGTTGTAGCTGATCGTGAGGTTGTCGGCGAGGTCCTTGGCGATCTGGTAGCGTTTCTCCTCGTGCTGCAGGCTGCGCACCTTTTCGTCGCGTGCCAGTTCGAGTTTCGCGCGCGCCGCGAGGTCCTCGCCCGTATACGCCTCGACCTGCTGCATCGCGGCATTGACCTCATCTTTCGCCGTCTGAAGTTTCACCTCAGCCTTCTTCAGCACCTCGAGCGCGAGTACCTCCGACTCCTTCAGCGCGCCGCGGAAATCCTGGTATGCATCGAGAATCTTCGTCTCACGCTGGATCTGGTCGTTGGTCGATGCGGTGACATCGAGGTAGGTCTCCTTGATCTTGTCGAATCGGGTCGCAACATCCCCCCGCGTCACCTTCATCCAGACGTTGCTGATCCGCTCGAACGTATCCAGGCGCCCGTCTTCGATCTGATCGACCATCTTCTTCGCATCATCGCGGATGCTGTTGAACGCGTTCGTTATCTCCTCGTAACGCTCGCCGATCTCCATGGCCTGCACCTGCTCGCGGACGACGTCGTTGAACAACGAAGCCTTGTCGAGGGTGCGCGCGATGGCGGCGACCCGATCGACATCCAGATCCGAGATCTGATTCAGCAGCGCGATGATCGGCGCTTCCTGGTCTCCCCCGTCGGTGGGTATCAGTCCCAGGTCGTGCAGCGAATTCATCGCCTTGTCCAGATACTGCATCGGGCTCGTCGTCGTACTCATTGTTTTGGCTCCTTTATTTAAGTCCGTCGCCTGATGTTCGTGGTGTGGCTCGGCACACCCGTTGGTCGTGTCAAATCAAATCGAGTCACCGCCGACCGATCAGGGTTACCCGGCCCGTCGTCAGCGGAAGAACCTGCGCCGGCGAAACGTCGTGGATCGGCACGGCCCCTAGAGTTCCGTGGCGAACGGCTCGACACGAACCATCTCGCCCTCAGCGACACCATCACAGTCCTCGGCCAGCACGATAAAGCAGTTGGCGCGGCTCATCGAGGTCAGTATCCCCGACCCTTGCGCCCCGGATGGCCCAACCGTCAACCGGCCTTCGTGATCATAGTCCAGAACGCCGCGCACGAACTCGGTACGGCCCGGCCGCTTCTTGAGCACCGTGCGCGATCGCGCTTCGACGAGCAACGGCCGCGGCCAGTGACCGCTGGCCAGAAAGCGCAGGGCCGGACGCACGAACTGCTGAAAGGTCAGCATCACCGCGACCGGATTGCCGGGCAGGCCGAAGAAGATCGCGCGGCCGATGCGGCCGAAAGTCAGCGGCCGGCCCGGCTTCATCGCCAGCGTCCAGAACGAGATGTCACCCAGGTCCGCGAGCACCTGCTTGGTGTAATCGGCCTCACCAACCGAGACACCGCCGGAAGTCACGACCACGTCGGCCAGGCTCGCGGCCCGGGAAAATGCGGCCCGCAGCGCCTCGGGATCGTCACGCACAACGCCGAGATCGATGCTCTCGACCGATGCCTGCGCCAGCATCGCATGCAGGCTGTAGCGATTGCTGTCATAGATCTCGCCCTCGCCGAGCGGCTCACCGAGCGACCGCAATTCGTCGCCGGTCGAGAAGAACGCAACCCTGGGTTTCCTGCGTACACCGACTTCGGCGAAGCCGAGCGAGGCCAACACCCCGAGGTCCGCGGCCCGCAAAAGACGCCCGGCCTCGAACACCCGAGAACCGGCCGCGATATCCTCGCCGGCCAGGCGCACGTTCTGCCCGGGCCGGTGGCGCGCGTCGATGCGCACCAAATCGTCGCCGGCGTTCTCGACCTGCTCCTGCATGACCACGGTGTCGGTATCGGGCGGCATCGGGGCACCGGTCATGATGCGCACGCACTCGCCGTCCGTACAGTTTGCCGCGGTCGACTGACCGGCCAGCGCGGTCGCCACGACCCGGTACTCGCGCACACCTTCGCTGGGTAGATCGCTGCCGCGCAGCGCGTACCCGTCCATTGCCGAGTTGGTGTGGCTCGGCACGTCGATCGGCGAGACACAATCGGCACCGAGCACGCGCCCCAGCGCCGAGCGGACCGGCACCTGCTCGACGCTGTCGAGCGGCCGTAGCGCATCGCGGATCGCCTGCTGCGCCTGTCGGACGCCGAGCGACGAGGGATCGGCGGCATCCGCACAGGAGGGTTGCGTGCCCACGCGGAAAGTCGACATGGCTTGCTATCGCTCCAGGGCCAGGTCGGTCTGTGCACGCGCACCGCGGCCAATGAAGTCCACGATGAAGTCGGCAATCTCGCCCGGCCGGTTGATGGAAAGGTGCGGGAGTCCGGCCGGGTCCGCGCACAATTCGCTGTCGTCGGTCGCAATCGCCACGATGTTCGGGTCGTTTGGAAACAAAAGGGGTTTGCGCAGTGCCGCGCGGTGCAGCTCGATCTTCGGGAAGGGCTCGGCCTTGAACCCCTCGACCAGCACCAGGTCCAGCCGCTCAGGATCCAACACCTCGAGCGCCTGTCCCAGGCTTGGCTCGCCCTGCTGATCGTTACACTCCCGAATCCAGCCCATCCGGCAGCGCGCGGCCACCAGCATCTCGTCCGCGCCTGCGGCACGCAGCCGGTAACTGTCTTTTCCCGGGTGGTCCATGTCGAAGGAGTGGTGGGCATGCTTGACCACCGCGATGCGCAGCCCGGCCGCCTTCAGCAGGGGCAGCAACGCGATCAGCAGCGTGGTCTTTCCGGTGCCGCTGTAGGCCGCAATACCCATCAGCGGAACCGGGAACGGGATGCTCTCTGCTCGCGAACCCATGGCCTAACCGTGCAGCGACGACGTCCCGCCGGCGCTCGCATAGTCCTCCGGGGTGTTGATGTTGTCGAACTGCTCGGGTACGTCACTGAAATCCACCGTGACCCATCGGTTGCGTGGATACCAGCGGTCGATCTTGCGCTCGCCTTCTTGCAGCGCAATGCGCAGACCCGGCAGCACGCGGCGATGAAGCAGTGCATAGACAGGCTGCAGACGGCGACCGTCGTGCGCCACCGCGATCTCGGCGTCGGCCGCCGTCAGCCCACTGGCCAGGCGCCCGGCCAGGTCGTCAACGACGACCGGACCATCGCAAGGCAGCGTGAGCAGATAAGCCGTCTGCATCTGCTCGAGGCCCGCGAGAAAGCCTGCCAGCGGCCCCTGGAAATCGTCCAGCGGATCGGCCAGCACCGGGTAGCCGAAACGCCGATAGTCGGCCTGGTTGCGGTTCGCGCTGATCAGCAGCGCGCCCACCTGCGGTGCGATCGCATCGAGCACATGACCGACCAGCGGCTTGTCACCGAACGGCAACAAGCCCTTGTCGCGTCCACCCATGCGGCGGCCCTTGCCGCCAGCCAGCACCAGCGCCGTGATATCGCCCGCCGCGATCATCGCGGCGGGTCCGTCCGCGCAGGAACAAGGTCGCACCGCGCTGTGCAAGAGCCGGCACCTGGCGTCGCGCGCGGTGCGCCGGACACGGTACCGGACGCCCCGTCGTTGATCAGCATGTCATGAAACACTGGTTGGGTAGCCATTAGGTCTCGACCGTCGGCGGATGCCCACTTTAGCCGAAGACCAGGTGGCTGCAAGTCCAATGCCAAACGAAACGGTTGGCGTCGCGAGGCGCCTGTCGGCCAAACCTGTCGTGTCGTTGTCCAGGGCGTTACGCGACAGAATGTACCAGAGTTGGGTAAACTCAGCGGACATAATGGGGCAATTGCCGAGAACCTTTGCCGCCATGCCCGGTCTTCAGATGTCTTGCCTGCCGTGGCACCGGGTGCGGTGACGCTGTTGGCCCCGAGCGAATGACAACATAACGACTATAAGAACGAAGGACCATGGCTTGCACGACAGAGATTTTACAGAGCAACCTGCCGGCGCCCACCGAGGCGACGGACGGAACGGCCGCGACCAGCAGACGTCTCAGCTCGGTGCTGATCATCGATGACGAGCCCGGCATCCTCAGCTTTCTGCAGAAGGGGCTGGCGGCGCAATTCGGCCTGGTCGAAACGGCCGCTGATGCGGATGCGGCCGACGAGCTGCTCAGACGCTGCCATTTCGATCTCCTGATCTCCGACATTCGACTGCCGGGACGGTCCGGGGTCGAATGGGTCAACCAGCTCAGGGATCAGAACCAGATCACGCCGGTCGTTTTCATGACCGCACACGCCGACCTGCAGACTGCGATCGGCGCGCTGCGTGCCGGCGCGTCTGACTTCATTTTGAAGCCGTTCCGGATGGAGCAGATGCAGACCGCGGTGGATCGCTGCCTTGAGCGCCATCGGCTGCAGAAGGAAAACTTCCTGCTGCGCCGCCAGGTCGCTCAGATCGACGACGGCAGCGG
>CBFCWF010000129.1:0-12275 GCA_965601425.1 uncultured Chromatiaceae bacterium
CCCGTTATTCCTGCTTTCTGCCTAACGGCACTCGGAAATACCATGAAGAAAACCATTGATGATGTAGATTATATTGTCAATTTGATTATTTTCTTTATAAATCAATGTATTAGAATTTCCGGTCATTCCCACTCGATGGTGGCCGGCGGCTTGCTCGAGATGTCATAGGCAACCCGGGAAACACCGCTGACCTCGTTGATGATCCGGCTGGCTACCTGCTCGAGGAATTCGAACGGTAGATGGGCGAAGCTCGCGGTCATGAAATCGACCGTCCTGACCGCGCGCAGCGTGATCACGTGCTCATAGCGCCGGGCATCGCCGACGACACCGACCGACTTGACCGGCAGAAAGACCGCGAAGGCCTGGCTGACCTCATCGTAGAGCCTGGCGCGGCGCAGTTCCTCGATATAGATCGCATCGGCCTGTCGCAGGGTCGCGGCATACTCCTTCTTCACCTCGCCCAGTATCCGCACACCGAGCCCGGGGCCCGGGAACGGGTGACGATAGATCATTTCGTAGGGCAAACCCAGTTCAACGCCGACGCGCCGCACCTCGTCCTTGAACAACTCGCGCAGCGGTTCGACCAGCTCGAGCCTCATGTAGTCGGGCAGGCCCCCGACGTTGTGATGCGACTTGATCACGTGTGCCTTGCCGGATGCCGCGCCGGCCGACTCGATCACATCGGGATAGATCGTCCCCTGCGCGAGGAAATCGACCGTCTCGAGCTTCGCGGCCTCCTCCTCGAAGATGTCGATGAACAGGTTGCCGATGATCTTGCGCTTCTGTTCCGGATCCGCGACACCCTTGAGGCCCTTCAGAAAACGGTCTTCCGCGTTCACCCGGATGACGTTAACCCCCATGTGCTCGGCAAAGGTCGCCATGACCTGGTCGCCCTCGTGCAGACGTAACAGGCCATTGTCGACGAAGATGCAGACCAGTCGGTCACCGACCGCGCGGTGCAGCATCGCTGCGACTACCGAGGAATCGACGCCGCCCGAAAGGCCGAGCACGACACGGCCGTCACCGATCTGCTCGCGCATCCTGTGGATGCCGTCCTCGATGATGCTGAGGGGATTCCAGAGCGCCTCGCAACCGCAGATCTCGAACAGGAAGCGCTCGAGTATGCGTCCCCCCTGCCGCGTGTGGGTGACCTCGGGGTGGAACTGCAGGCCGTAGAAATTGCGTGCCTCATCGGCCATACCGGCGAGCGGCGCATTGTCGGTCGTGCAGATCGCGATGAAGTTCGGCGGCAGTTCCTCGACGCGGTCACCGTGGCTCATCCAGACATCGAGCAGGCCCCAACCCTCCGAGCTGGTGTGGTCCTCGATGTCACGCAGCAGCCGGGAGTGGCCGCGCGCGCGCACTTGCGCATAGCCATACTCGTGCCTGTCGGACGGCGCGACGCGCCCACCGAGCTGGGCCGCCATCGTCTGCATCCCATAGCAGATCCCGAGCAGCGGCACGCCCATCTCGAAGATCCACTGCGGCGCCCGCGGTGAATCGTCACCGGTCACGGTCTCGGGACCGCCAGACAATATGATGCCGCGCGGCCGCTTCCGATCCAGCGCCGCCTCGCAATTGTCGTAGGGCCAGATCTCGCAGTAAACGCCGGCTTCACGCACCCGCCGGGCGATCAATTGCGTGTACTGCGACCCGAAGTCGATGATCAGGACCCGATGGGCATGGATGTCGTTCGTCATGGGTTTGCTTTCCCGAAGGGAGGTGAGAAGACGCAGCGCACCGGCCGTCGCGGTTCCGGTCAACCGATCCGAAGGGGTCGCGTCGACCGGGCACCCCGCGCGAGACCCGGCCCCGGCAAGGGCCGCCGACCTCGTGCGGCGGACAGGTGCGGCGCCACCGCGGTCGGTCGATCCGCGGCCCGACGCCGTCCACGCCGGCCGCAGGTGGGGATGCCCGGCATCCTGCGACGCTCAGTCGCGACGATAGTTGGGCGCTTCCTTGGTTATCTGTACATCGTGCACATGCGACTCACGCATCCCGGCGTTCGTCACACGCATGAACTGCGGCCTGGTACGCATCTGCTCCAGCGTGGCGCATCCCGTGTAGCCCATCGAGGAACGCACACCGCCGATCAGCTGGGTGATCACGTTGACCAGTGGACCCTTGTAAGGCACGCGCCCCTCGATGCCCTCCGGCACCAGCTTGTCCTTCTTCGTGTCTTCCTGGAAATAGCGGTCACTCGACCCCTCGTGGCCGGCCATTGCGCTGAGCGAGCCCATACCACGGTAGGATTTGTACGATCGCCCCTGGTAGATCTCGACCTCGCCCGGCGATTCGTCGGTGCCCGCAAACAGCCCACCGATCATCACCGAGTGCGCACCGGCCACGATGACCTTGGCGATGTCGCCCGAGTAACGCAGCCCGCCGTCGGCGATCACCGGCACGCCGGTACCCTCGAGCGCAGTCACCACATTGTCGACGGCGGTAACCTGGGGTACCCCGACCCCGGCCACGATGCGCGTGGTGCAGATCGAGCCCGGACCGATACCGACCTTGACCGCGTCTGCGCCGGCCTCGGCGAGTGCCAGCCCGGCCGCCCCGGTCGCGATATTGCCACCGATCACCTGGACGTCGGGGAAGTGCCGCTTGATCCACGCGACCCGGTTCAGCACACCGGCCGAGTGACCGTGCGCGGTGTCCACGGTGACGACGTCCACACCCGCCTCGACCAACAGTTCGACACGTTCTTCCGTACCGGTGCCGACGCCGACCGCGGCACCGACGCGTAGCCGCTCCTGCGAATCGCGGCATGCGTCTGGGAAGTCGGTGGCCTTCTGTATGTCCTTCACCGTGATCAGGCCACGCAGCTGAAAGTCAGCATTGACCACGAGCACCTTTTCGATTCGATGCTTGTGTAGTTTCTCGACAACCTCCTCGCGGCTGGCGCCCTCGCGCACCGTGACCAGGCGGTCCTTGGGCGTCATGATCGAACTCACCTTCTGGTCCAGCCGGGTCTCGAAGCGCAGGTCGCGCCCGGTGACAATGCCTACCAGCTCACTGCCGTCGACCACCGGCACGCCGGAGATATGGTTGGAGCGGGTAAGGGCCAGCACCTCGCCGACACTGGCATGCGGCGAGACCGTGATCGGGTCGTGGATCACACCGCTCTCGTAGCGCTTGACCATGCGCACTTGGGCCGCCTGGTCTGCCGCCGACATGTTCTTGTGCACCATGCCGATACCGCCGGCCAATGCCATCGCGATCGCCAGACGCCCCTCGGTGACCGTGTCCATCGCGGCGGACACGAGCGGGATGTTCAGTTCGATGTCCCGGGTCAGCCGGGTCGCGAGATTGACATCTTTGGGCACCACTTCGGAACGCGCCGGCACCAGGAGCACGTCGTCGAACGTCAGGGCTTCTTTGTCTTGAGCTAAGCGCATGGGGCACTTCCAGTTGAGGGGGGTTTTTAAGGTAAGCAGGAGATTATAGGATTTGACGAAATTTCGGTAAACTCGTAAGCCACCCGGCGAGTGTCGCAGATAGACCTTCGGTAAGCGCGGGATTGCGCGCCGCAGACCCCTCCGGCACGACTCTAGTCATGGGCCCGCAATGACACGAGCGACAAACGGCAATCGGGACGTCTACAGCATCAGCCGCCTGAACAGCGAGGTGCGCGCGGTGCTGGAAGGCAGCTTCCCGCTGCTCTGGGTGGAGGGCGAGATTTCAAATCTCGCGACGCCGCGCTCCGGCCATCTGTATTTCAGTCTGAAAGACGCCCACGCCCAGGTCCGCTGCGCACTGTTCCGCGCGAAGCGTCAGCTGCTGCGCTTCACGCCCGCAGACGGTGCGCAGGTGCTCGCGCGTGTCCGTATTGGCTTCTACGAGCCACGCGGCGATTTTCAGCTGATCGTCGAACACCTGGAACCGGCCGGAGCCGGCGCTGCGCAGCGCGAGTTCGAACTGCTCAAGCAGCGGCTCCAGGCAGAGGGGCTGTTCGACCCGGCACGCAAGCGCCCACTGCCCTCGTTCCCGTTGCGGCTGGGCGTCATTACCTCCCCTTCCGGTGCCGCGATTCGCGACGTGCTCAAGGTCTTGCGGCGGCGCGCACCGCAGCTTGCTGTCACGATACTGCCGGTTCGCGTGCAGGGCAGCGGCGCAGCGGACGAGATCCTCGAGGCATTGCGGATCGCAGCCAGGCGGGCCGACTGTGACGTGCTATTGCTGACACGCGGCGGGGGCTCTATCGAAGATCTGGCCGCATTCAACGACGAACGGCTGGCACGGGCCATCGCCGCGATCGAAATCCCCGTCGTCAGCGCGGTCGGCCATGAGATCGACTTCACGATCGCCGATTTTGTCGCCGACCGGCGGGCCCCGACACCGTCCGCTGCGGCCGAACTGATCAGCCCGGATACCGCTGCGCTCGACGCGGGCCTGGCGTCGCAACAGAACCGCCTCCGGCAGGCCATGCGGCGGCGCCTGGCCTTCGAGCGTCAACAACTCGCGCGTCTGGACGGCCGCCTGCACCGCAGCTCGCCTTACGGCCGGCTGCGCCAGCAGCAGCAGCGCCTGGACGGCCTGGATCTGCGTCTGGTGCGTGCGATGCGCAGCGCGCTGCGACTGCGGGAGCAGACGCTGGCAGCAGCGACCCGCGCATTGCGCGGCCGCAACCCCGCGACATACCTGGAGCTGCTGCGGCAGCGCTATGCCGGGCTGCCTGAACGCCTGACACAGGCCTGGATGCAAACCGCAAGGCATCGCTCGGAGCGACTGGCGGCGGTGTCGCGGCAGCTCAATGCGGTGAGCCCGCTGGCAACCATGCAGCGCGGCTACGCGGTGCTGCGCCGGCCAGTGACGGGCGAGGTCGTGGGCAGCGTCACGCAGGTCACGCCGGGGCTGCAGCTCGAGGCATTGCTCTCGGACGGCCGACTCGAACTGACGGTTGACCGGGCGACGCCCGCCGACATTCCGCCCGACAGCGGGATCTCCTGACGGGGCCCCGACCCGACTGGCCCCCGGCTACTTCCGTTTCTGCACGAATCTCATCAACCGACCGCGTTTCCTGCGCTGCCGCTCGGTCAGCTTGTTGCGGCGTCCTGCATAGGGATTGCCCCCGGTCTTGAACTCGACGCGCAGCGGGGTGCCGCGCAGCGCGAAGACGCTGCGAAAGCGATTGACCAGATAGCGCCGGTAGCTCGCCGGGACTTCGGCGGTCTGGTTGCCGTGCACAACGATGACGGGTGGATTCTTGCCCCCCTGGTGCGCATATCGCAGCTTTATACGCCGGCCGTGCACCAGCGGTGGCGGGTGTTCGGCGACGGCTTCTTCGAGGATTCGTGTGAGTTCCGGCGTCTTCAGATCGATCGTTGCCGCGCGGTAGGCCGCATCAACGGCGCCGAGCAGGTGACCGACGCCGCTGCCGTGCAGCGCCGACACGAACTGCCAGGCGGCGAAGTCGAGGAACGGCAAGCGCCGCTGCATCTCGCGCCGGATGCGCTCGCGCTCGTCGCCGGCAAGGCCGTCCCACTTGTTGATCACCACGACCAGCGCCCTGCCGCTATCGACCACATGCCCCGCCAGGCCAGCGTCTTGATCCGAGATCCCCTGCCTGGCATCCAGCACTAGCAGCACCACGTTGGCCTGCTCTATCGCCTGCAGCGTCTTGATCACGCTGAACTTCTCGACCGCCTCGCTGATCCTTGCGCGGCGTCGCACACCGGCCGTGTCGATCAGCGTGTAGCGCCTGCCGGCGTTCTCGAAGGGTATTCGGATGCTGTCCCGGGTAGTCCCGGGCTGGTCGAAGGCGACGACACGCTCCTCGCCGAGGAGCCGGTTTACCAGCGTCGACTTGCCGACATTGGGCCGACCCACGACGGCGATTTCGATACCGGGCGCTGCCTGGTCGGGCGGCCCTGCTGCCACGACCTCCGGCAGTGTCGCGAGCGCGTGATCGATCAGGCGGTTCACCCCGCGGCCATGTGCCGCAGCGATCGGCATCGGCTCGCCAAGCCCGAGCGCGAAGAAATCACCGCTGACACTGTCGTAATCGAGGCCCTCGGTCTTGTTGACCACGAGCGTAATCCCCTTGCCCGTGCGGCGCAGGCCCTCGGCGATCAGCTGATCGCCGGCGGTCAGGCCCTCGCGCCCGTCGACGATCAGAAATACCCGGTCCGCCTCTCCGATCGCCTGGCGCACCTGCCGCTCCATCAGCACGTCGACGCCCTGCCGCTCATCGCTGATGCCCCCGGTATCCACCACCAGGTAAGGCTGCGCGCCCAGACGCCCCACGCCATACTGACGGTCCCGCGTCAGGCCCGGCTGATCGGCCACCAACGCATCGCGGCTGCGCGTGAGTCGGTTGAACAACGTGGATTTACCGACATTGGGGCGCCCGACCAACGCGATCACCGGCAACATTGCCCGGGTCACCGCATGCCCGGCGGGCGCACCGCTGCGAGATCGCCCCCGTCACCTTGCACATAGAGCACGCCATCGACGAGGCGTATGCCGCCCGTGATCGGGTCGCTGCCTACGCGGGTGCGTGCCAGCAGGCTGCCGTCGTCGCGATCGAGCCAGTGCAGATAGCCCTCGAAGTCCCCGACCACGACCCAGTCGCCGGCCACTGCGACGCTCGACAGCCTGCGGTGCTTCAGCGCCTCCTGGCTCCAGCGGGCGTTTCCCGACCGGATGTCCAGGCCCCAGACCACACCGTCCGCGTCGCTGACATAGAGGCCCTGCCGGTCAACGCCCATGCGGTTGTATGACGAGATCTTTCGCCGCCAGGCCAACTTCCCTGAGCGCTCCTCGATCACCGCCACCTCGCCCTGATAGGTCGAGACGAACACGCCGCCGCCGAACACGATGGGGTCGCCATCGATGTCGGCCAGGCGTTCGAGCTCGGACCTGCCCCCCGGGACGCTGACGCTCGCGTCCCAGATCACACCGCCACTGTCGACACGCAGGGCCACCAAGCGGCCACCCGCCATGCCGACATACGCGACCCCGTTGGAGATTATCGGCGAGCCGGTCCCGCGCAACGTGAGCACCGGCACCTCGCGCTCGTAGCGCCAGCGCTCGCTACCGGTGGTCGCCTCGAGCCCGAACAGCTTCCCATCGACCGTATGCACGACCACGACGCCATCGGCGGCCGCGGGCACTGACAATACCTCGCTGGAGACCCGTGCGCGCCAGCGCTCCTCGCCGCTGCCCTGTGCGATTGCGATAATCTCGGCATCGCGGGTGCCGAGCAAAACAAGCCCCTCACCCACGCCGGGGCCGCCCGACACCGGGGCGTCGAGATCGACCCGCCAGACCACCCGGCCGTCGCCGGCTTTCAACGCCTGCACCCTGCCCTCGCCGTCGGCGACGAAGACCGTGCCGTCAACGACAGCCGGCTCCAGACTGAGCCAGCGCTCATCCGTACCGGCCCCGGTGTCCGCAGTCCAGAGCGTCTTCGGCTCAATCACGTTCTGCAGTTCGACCAGCTCCGAGGGCTGCACCACGTCGGCCTTGTCGAACCAACCGGTCGGATCCGCAAAGGTGCCGCAGCCCGCCAGCGGCACCAGCAGCAACAACAAGAACAGGCGTCGCATCGTTCGTCCCTCAGCTCTCGGCGCGTTGACCACCGACATCGACCAGCTTCATGCGCAACAGCGACTGATCCGCGACACCCTGTGCCAGGGCCTCCTGATAGGCCGCGCGCGCAACGTCCAGATTGCCGCGCGCGCGCGCCAGATCGCCGCGCAGCGCGGCAAACTCGCCGGCGAAGGCAGAGGAAGGCGGCGCCTCGAGCAGTGTCTGCAACGCGTCGAGCTCGTTCATGTCCAACAGCAACTGCCCGAGGCGCAGTCTTGCCACCTCGCGCAGCACCGGGTCGGGCGCCGAGTCGGTGACCCAGCGCAGGTGATCACGCGCTGCGGCCTTTTCACCACGCTGGTAGGCGAGCCGTGCGAGCTCGAGCCCGGCAAAACTGCCGTAAGCGGTCTTGCCGAACTCGCCGACCAGGCGCTTGCCGTGCTCGGTCGCCTGCTCGATCTGGTCCGCGCGTATCGCCTGGCGCATCGCATCGAAATAGCTCGACGCGGCCTCGCCCTGGTTACGCTGCCAGCCCTGCCAGCCCTGCCAGCCGCCGATGATCGCGAACCCGAGCACGATGCCGCCGACCACGGATCTGCCATTCTCCTTCCACCATTTCTTGATGGCTTCGACCTGTTCCTCTTCGGTCTGATAAGTGCTCATCGCCTGTCTCTCCGCTCTGCATGCCAGCCCGCCTCAGCGGGAAAAACGCTCCCTAAGGACACCAATCAAGCTGTCGCGCCGAATCGACACCTGCTCGTCACCGCTGCGAAGCGGCTTCAACACGACACTATCCTGCTGGATCTCGGTATCGCCCAAGACCAGCGCGAAACGCGCGCCACTGCGGTCGGCCCGCTTGAACTGCGCCTTGACCCCGCCACCGCCGCAATTGCACAGCAGTTCCACGCCGGGCAGCGCGTCGCGTAGCCGCTCGGCCAGCACGAGACCTTCGCGCACTGCCGCGTCGCCGAGCAGGATAAGATAGAGATCCGCCGCAGACTCGCCGGCTTGCGGATCACGTGCCTGGATCACCGCAACGAGGCGTTCGAGCCCCATCGCAAAACCCACCGCCGGTACCGGCTTGCCGCCCAGCTGGGCGACCAGGCCATCATAGCGACCGCCAGCACACACCGTACCCTGGGCACCGAGGCGGTCGGTCACCCACTCGAAAACCGTGCGCGAATAGTAATCCAGGCCGCGCACCAGTCGCGGGTTGATCAGGTACGACACGCCGACGTCGTCCAGCGCCTGGCAAACGAACTCGAAATGCCCCCGCGACTCCTCGCCGAGATATCCGGTCAGCGTTGGCGCTGCATCCAGCATCTCGCGCAGCGCCGGGTTCTTGCTGTCGAGGATACGCAGCGGGTTGCTGTGCAGGCGGCGCCGGCTGTCTTCATCGAGCAGGTCGGCGTGGGCCTCGAGGTGGCGGACCAGTTCCTCGCGGTAGGCGGCCCGCTCCTCGGCCGAGCCGAGGGTGTTGAGCTGCAGTTCCAGGCCGTCGATACCCAGCGCCTTCCAGATCCGCGCGGTGACCAGGATCAGCTCGGCATCGATATCCGGCCCGGCCATACCGAAGGTCTCCACCCCGATCTGATGAAACTGACGATAGCGGCCCTTCTGTGGCCGTTCGTGGCGGAACATCGGCCCCTGGTACCAGAGGCGCTGGATCTGGTTATGCAGCAGCCCGTGCTCCATCGCGGCGCGCACGCAGCCTGCCGTGCCTTCCGGCCTCAGGGTCAGGCTATCGCCGTTGCGGTCGTCGAAAGTGTACATCTCCTTCTCGACGATGTCGGTCACTTCGCCGATCGACCGCCTGAAGAGCTCGGTCATCTCGAGGATCGGCATCCGGATCTCACGATACCCGTAGGAACCCAGCACTGCCGAAATACGCCGCTCGACCAACTGCCACAGCGCACTTTGAACTGGCAGCACGTCATGCATACCGCGGATTGCCTGGATGGTCTTTGCCATTTTGAAGGTCTTCTGGAAAATCGAAGCCCCGCGGCGCGGGGCATCTGCTCATCGTCCGGCCGGCGGGTCCTCAGGGATCGAGCGTGAAGCGGGCCACGTTGCCCTTCGCATACTGATCGAGGTCGAACGGCTCGCCGTCTATCGTGATCGTGACCGCCCGGGAGTTCCCTATCACCAGCTTGTACGGCGGCCGTCCACCCAGCACCTTGCGGGTCCCCTTCGGCATCTCTCCAAACAGCTTGAAGTTGCGCTCGCTGTCGCGCACATCCACCCAGCAGGGGGCATTGAAAGTCATCACGATCTGCTTCGGTCCGTCGGCCACTGACGTGGCGGTCTCGTCCGGCGCTGGATCGGCCGCACCGGCCGAGGCCACCGTCGGCGGCACCACCGCCGCACCGACGCCGGTAGAGGGTACGGTCGCCACCGCACCCGTGCTTGGCAAGGCCGGCGGCTCCGGCCCGACGGTTTGTGGCGCCACGACCGCCGTCTCCGTCTCAGGCGGCAGGTCGGCGGGCGGGGGCGGGAGCAGCAGGCTGCCATCGCCGGACCCGAAGGACACTTCCGGCGACAGCAGCGTCACGTCGCCATCATTCTCCGCAACCCCGGATGCGGGCAGCGACGGGTCCACACTTTCCGACCGGATCTGCTCCGGAACGATCCCGTCCAGGTAGCCGCGCCACCACATCAGGAAAAGGGCCACCAGGCCGATCACCAACAGCCAGCTGAACGCGCCAGCGAGGCCGCGACTCGGCCCGCCGTCGGCCGGCAAAGACGGCGACTGCCGCACCATGGTATGGCGTACGCCGTCATCCGGCCACTTCTCGTCGAACTGGCGCAGTATCGAGTCGGCCGGCATCCCGACAATGCGCGCGTAGTTCCTCAGATAACCGCGTACGAACACCCGGGCGCCGATGTCCGAATAGTCGTCGGCCTCCAGCGCCTCGACCACCGCACCGGTCAGGTGGAGTTCGCTGGCGATCTTCGACAGGTCGAAACCCATCGAAAGACGGGCGGCACGGAGCCGCTCGCCGGGCCCAGGGCTCAATAACTCTGCCACATTGTCGCTTGCTTGATCGGGCATTATCGCGCTCATAGCTCAGTCAATCGTTTGTAGATACCTGGCCTCGTGAGAATCAGGGAACCGGGAATTCAGCTTGAGCCGGTAACTGGCCATCTGATCCTTGTCACCCAACTGATTCTCGGTGCGCACTCCCAGCCAGAGACTCTCTGCGGTGTGTGGCGACACCTCGGCGAAGCGCTGCAGATAGGCCCGTGCCGAAAGATAGTTACCCTGCTCGAAACTGACCTCCGCCATGCCGAGCAGGCTCGGCGCAAAGCGCGGGTTGCTCTGCAGCGCGCTGCGATAGTCGCTTTCGGCGCCCCCCAGATCACCTGCGATCTCGCGGCATGAACCGGCATTGTGCCATGCCAGCCAGGGGGTGTTGTAAAGCGGGTTGTCGAGCGCCCGGCGGAAATAGCCGTCCGCGTCCGCGTAACGTTCCTGTTCGCACAAGAACGACCCGTAGGCGTTGAGCGCCACCGGGTTGCGCGGATCCAGGGAGATCGACTTGCGATAGGCCTTGTCGGCTTCTTCGAGCTGACCCAACTGCTGGTGGACAAGCGCCAGCATGAAGCGCGCGTTGCTCGACGATGGATCCACCATGACCGCCTTGTTCGCATTCATGTAGGCCTCGGTAAAATTCCTTTCCCGGAGGTAGGCGGCCGATAGCTCAATGTAGACATCGGCCGGGCCTTGCTGGGCGGTGGGGGAGCCGAGTTCGCCGGTGGCATTGTCGCCCCCGCTCTTGACCGCCGACGGCGTCGAACAGCCGAACAACAGTGCAAGCGACAGTGTCAGTGCCCCGCCGAAAAGCCGGACGGATGTGAAATTCATGGACGATGTTCCTGCACGATCGGGATCCTTTTGAGTTGACGGCGACTCCGGTCGCGCACCTTCCCGACCAGTTGTCCGCATGCGGCATCGATATCATCGCCACGCGTCTTGCGGGTGGTCGAAATGATGCCGGCGCGCTTCAGACGCTGGCGGAAGGACTCGACCCGCTCGGGGGGCGAGGTGCGGTAGCCGCTGCCCGGAAACGGGTTGAAGGGTATCAGGTTAACCTTAGACGGAACCCCCTGCAGCAGCCGAATCAGCGCCTTCGCGTGGCTGATCGAGTCATTCACCCCGTCCAGCATCACATATTCCCAGGTGACCTTGCGGCGCCTGTCATTCTGTATGAATTCCCTGCACGCGGGAATCAGCTCCTCGAGCGGGTACTTGCGGTTGATCGGTACCAGCTCGTCGCGCAGCGCATTGTCGGGCGCGTGCAGCGAGACGGCCAGACTGACATCGCATACCTCGCGCAGTCGCCTGAGGGCCGGCACGATCCCCGAGGTGCTGATCGTGACCCGCGTCTTGGAGATCATGTAAGCGAGATCCTCCTGCATCAACTCCATGGCCGGCACGACGTTGTCGAAATTGGCCAGCGGCTCACCCATGCCCATCATTACCACATTTGTCGGCGGATGCCCCAGTTCGCGCGTCGCCAGCCACACCTGAGAAATGATCTCGGCCACGGACAGGTTACGGTTGAAACCCTGCTGCGCGGTCGAACAGAAGGAACAATCGAGCGCGCAACCGACCTGAGAGGATACGCAGATGGTGCTGCGTGCACCATCGGGAATATGGACCGTTTCGATATGCTGGCCGTCGGAAAGCTCGAGCAACCACTTCGTTGTGCCGTCACGTGCCGGCTGCGCGAGCACGA
>CBFCWF010000130.1:0-12177 GCA_965601425.1 uncultured Chromatiaceae bacterium
ATCAGGGTTGCCGGGATCGCGACGAACAGACCCGCGGCGGTCGCCTTGAGCGCGAGCGCGAGACCGAGCATCACCGCCGCCGCGGACAGTTCGGTCCCGGACGACAGATCATGGAACGTGATCAGTATGCCGAGCACCGTGCCGAGCAGGCCAATGTACGGCGCAATGGATGCGATCGAGGCGATCACGGTCAAGTGCCGGGTCAGCGCCACGTCCAGACTCGGCCGGTCCGTGAAGCCCGCGAGTTCGACGCGCGCGAAATAGATCAGGCGCTCGATCCCATACGCGAGCATCCAGAAGCTCATGAAGCCCAGTACACCGAATACGGTGACATCGAGATAGTCCTTGAGCAGGAGCATCATCGCGGGCTCGTTAAACCAGGTCGTTTCCATCGGTCCCACCCTCCGTGCCGCGTCTCGGCGATTGGCCGCGCCGGTCCCCGGGCCTGCACCCGTCCCGTCGGCCCAAGCGTTTTATCACACCCTATGTGCCTTCGGCCGGCCAGCGCATGGGCCGGCCGCATCGGACGGTGCCGCCCGAGCCTGCAGGCAACAACGGCCGGACGCCGGCACGGCCCGCGCGGCCGGGTCAAAAGGTCACGTTCACCCCGGCATAGATCGAACGCCCCATGCCGGGCACCGCGATCCCCCACGGAATCGCGTTGAGCTGCATGGTCGATCCCTGCCCGGTGTAGGTGCCCCCGGTCGGCAGAGAGTAGAACTTGTCAAACAGGTTCTCCACCCCGAAATCGACCCGCACGCGCTTCCAGGAATGGCTCGCGCGCAGGTTGACCAGCGCGTAGCCGGGCGTCTCGATCTCGTTGCGCACCTCGGAGACGTCATCCTTCCTGTCCACCATGACCAGCTCGACGCGGTTGCTCCAGCCAGCCTTGTCGTGAGTCAGCGTGACCTTGCCGTTGAGCGGCATGATGTTGTACAGATTGTCGTCGGTGTCGCGATTCTTACCTCGGGTGTAGTTCAGCAAACCCTGCAGGCCCCAGACACCCCAGTCGTTGCTCCCCAGCGGCGCCCGCGCGGAGACATCGATGCCGTACAGCCGGGCCGACTGGTTCGCGTACTGCAGCACGTTGAACTGGTCGGGTTTCCAGCCGGGCCGCTTCACCGCGTCGATGTAGTCCGACACCCGCGTGTAATAGGGGGTGGCCCTGACCTCCCAGCTGCGACCTTCCGCATGCCAGTCGAAGGTGGCGGAGGCCGTGTATGCCTTCTCCGGCTCCAGATCGACATCGCCGACATAGCCGTTGCCGTCGCCGACGAAATTGTTCATGACCGCCGCCATGGACCAGCTGGACCAGGTGTAGCGCTCGTAGAGATTCGGCGAGCGGACCTTGCGCGCGACGCCGAACTCGATAGCCAGATTGGCATCGTAGGCATAGCGCATCAGCGCGGTCAGGTCGACGTTGTTGTCCGTCTTGCTGCGGTCGCTCGCATTGAACGCGGCCGCGTCGGCGATCTGATTGCCGGGTGCCGGCGGCGTCGTCTTGTAACCCTGCACCTCGCCGGCATCCGTCTTGACGTTTTCGTAGCGTACGCCGAGCAGGCCCGCCCAGCGGGCGTTCAGGTCGGTTTCCCATTCCGTGAACAGCGCGATGCGGTCGCGTTTCCCGTCGTTGATGTTCTGGAAGGTCCCGGGCCACATGCCGCCGCCGGACGGCAGCCAGTAATCGTCGAGCCGGTAGCGCTGGTACTCCCCGCCCAGGCGCAGCACGTCATCGGCGGAGAGCGCGATATCCGTCTTCAGCGTTGCGCCGGTGGTCTCGCCCTCGCTCTTCATCGGCATGCCACCGGCGCAGGTCATGAAGCCGACCGGCGAACAGGACGTGCCGACCTCGGGCGCCGCGGGGGGCTGTGACTTGGGGCCGTACCAGAAGCGCTTGTCGTCCCCGAAGTTCATCTCGTGGTCGACCTTGTCGTA
Source organism: uncultured Chromatiaceae bacterium (assembly GCA_965601425.1). Lineage (GTDB taxonomy): Bacteria > Pseudomonadota > Gammaproteobacteria > Chromatiales > Chromatiaceae > Thiosocius. The sequence goes on from CBFCWF010000130.1 coordinate 1,936, forward strand.
GTACGCCGTGGCGTCCAGCGCCCCCCAGTCGAACGCGCCGGCATAGCCGACATTGATGCGCTTCTGCTCATTGTCGGTCATGTCCATGCGCTGGTTCGGATAGAGCTGAAAAGGCATCTTCTGGTAGCCCAGCTTCGCGGTGAAGAGGTCGCCGCCGGCCTTGTACGCCATGCCCAGGGTGTGGTTCTGGGTCTCGTACGCGGTGGAGCCGACCTCGTCCAGCGGCAACCTGTGCCCGGGGCGCCCGGTCGCCGTCGTCGTCTTGAAATCGTCTCCGGCCGTGTAGTTGTCGGCCTGGCTGTAGGCCCCGGCGTAATTGATGTTGAACGCCTCGGTGGCGTAGGTGGCCGCGAGATTGCCGCCGTAGGCATTGTTGTTGCTGCGATAGAAGGCCCCCACCTCGCCCTTGGTCAGGCTGTGCTCGCCGGATGCGGCAAACTCGGGGGCGACCGTATCGGCGATGATGGTGCCGCCGATGCTGTCGCCGCCGATGCTGACCGGCGAAATGCCGGCGAACACCTGCAACGTGCCGATATTGCTCGGATCGATATACGACAGCGGGGGATTCATGTGATTCGGGCACGAGGCGATCAGGTCCATCCCATCGACCTTGATGCGCAGGCGATCGCCCGCCAGGCCATGGATCGCCGGCAGGCTGGAAACGCCACCCGCCCCGTTCAGGCTGACGCCGGGGACGTCACGCAGCAGGCTGGCGGTATCGCTGGTGGCCGGGCGGAGTACCTGCACGGTCTCGGCGTCGACGCTCGATGCACCCAGCAAGGGCGTCTCTTCCGCCGGCGCCTCGACGCTGATCGGATCGAGAAGGGTTTCCTGGGCCGCGCCGGTCTGTGCGAACGGAACCAGCGCGATGGCCAGCGTGAGTCGGCTCAACCGGCACCTTGCCGGTGTATACAACAGAATCATTGAAAAAAATCCTAAAGTGCAGACAGGTGATCAGGCCGCATACTCAGCAGTTCTTGTCGGACCGGGACGGCGGCAAGACATGCCGTCCACCTGCCGGTAACGATGGAGAGTGCGGGCAGTGAAAACGAGACTTCAGGCGTACGTCGGCGGGGCGCGGGTCGCGTAGGCGGAGAAGTGGAGGGTACGGTGCGGGTGGTCGGCGTTCTGGTCGAGCGGACCGATCGCATACAGGCCGACGTCCGGTGGCAGCAACGGCGAGGATGGCGCAGCAGACCCGGCCATCTGGAACAGCTTCAGCGCGCTGCAATGCTCACTGCCCTGCCCTTCACCCGCGGACGGGAGGTCGAGCGTGACCAGCTTTTGACCCTCGAGCGTGCAGACCACCACCTGCTGCCCGGCGGCATCGTGCGCGATCAGCGGGGTCACCAGGTAGGCGAGTACCGGCTGCAACAGAAAACCGGCGACCAACAGCCAGGTGGTCAGCGGCCTGACGACGCGTGGCGGTGCGGTGCGGTTGCGTCTTCTGTCGATTAGTCTGCGCATGTCCTGCGTTACGAGCGCGGCGGCCTGTCGATTCCTGTGGGCATACCAAACTGGGCCTCGCGGGCCCGGCCTGGTCAGCCTGAGTCAGGCGGATACTAGCCCACGTCGGCCGAATGGAAATTAACCTGCGTTAAACGACACGCCCCGTGCTGTCACGGCACCCAAGGATGCTGGCGACGGAAAAGCGGCAGTCTCGCCGCTACCCCCATGCCTGCGCACGATAAAAAAACCCCGCCGAAGCGGGGTGGATTGTTCGGGCAGTCGCAGACCCGTTCAGTTGAACGTGAAGTTCTCACGCATGATCGTCGGTGCGCGACGCGCGTTCTTCTCGAATTCATCACCGACGTCTATCGGGTTAGGGATGTCGATCGTCGGCGCCTTCCAGCCCGGCGGTACCCGGCCCATGCGCGCCGGTGCGTTCATCATGTCGTCCCAGGCCTGCGACATGCCGTCTTTCGGGTCGGTCGGGTCCATCCACACTTGCGGACCGGCGCCCCAGACGCGCGGGTGCATCGGGTTGAAGCTGTCGCGACGCGACATGTCGAAACTCTGCATGAAGGGCATGCCACGGAATGGGCTGCCACCGCTGAACGGACCGCCACCACCGAAGGGACCACCGCCGTTGTACGGGCCGCCGCCGTAGGGTGCACCGCCGTAAGGTGCTCCGCCGTAAGGGCCGCCGCGATAGGGGGCTGCACCGTAAGGCACACCGCCGCCGTAGGGGGCGCCCGCGTAAGGCTGCGGCGCATAACCGTAACCGGCCGGCGGCCCATAGGGGCTTGCGCCGGCGCCCGGCGCAGGATCTGCCGCAGTGGCCAGCTGGCTACCGAGCAACAGCAGCGAGGCTCCCAAAACCTGTAATTTTGCCATCGAAATCTCCTTAAATTTGCATCTCGCCATGCGCGGCGCCAGGCGCCCCACAGGCAGTATAGTACCGGTGCTCTCAGGAAATCCGCGGCGTACAGCATGCCGGGCGAATCCGGCCCTGAGCCGTTGTTGAACGTTTATTAGTATATTATTATTTACTCCCTGCCGCAAGCGCGACGGCGCTAGCCCACAGGCAGCCCGCGCGCGAGGTCATCACGAATGTCCTCGAACGCCTCGAGGCCGACGGCGACCCGCACCAGCCCATCGCTGATCCCGGCCGCGCGGCGCTCCTCGTCGCTCAGGCGACCGTGCGTGGTCGTCGCCGGGTGCGTGATCGTGGTCTTGGTGTCTCCGAGATTCGCGGTGATCGACAGCATACGGGTCGCATCAACCACCCGCCAGGCACCCTCGCGTCCGCCGTCCACCTCGAACGCGACGATGCCACCGGGCAGGCGCTGCTGGCGCGCGGCCAGCGCATGCTGCGGATGCCCCTCCAGGCCCGGATAGTGGACGGCATTGACGCCGGGCCGACCGACCAGCCACTCGGCGAGGCGCTGCGCATTCGCCGAATGCGCCTGCATACGCAGCGACAATGTCTCGAGTCCCTTCAGGAATATCCAGGCGGCGAACGGACTCATGGTCGGCCCGGCGGTACGCAGCACGCCGAACACCTCCTCGCCGACGCGCTTGCGATCCCCGACGACAGCGCCACCGACCGCCCGGCCCTGGCCGTCGAGGTACTTGGTCGCTGAATGGATCACGATGTCGGCACCGAGCGCGAGCGGGCGTTGCAGCGCGGGCGTGCAGAAACAGTTGTCGACGACCAGCAGACAGCCGCTGGCCCGGGCGAGGTCGGCCAGCGCGCGGATGTCGCCCAGTTCGGTCAGCGGGTTGGAGGGTGTCTCGACGAACAGCAGCCGGGTCTCCGGCCGGATGCGGCGCTCCCAGTCGGCCAGGTCGCCGAGGTCCGCATAGTCGGTGCCGATACCGAAGCGCGCGAGGTACTTGTTGAACAGCATCGTGGTGCTGCCGAAGATGCTGCGCGAGCTGACCATGTGATCACCCTGCTGCAGCAGGGCCATGCAGGTGCACAGGATCGCCGACATGCCGGACGCGGTCGCGACGCAGGCCTCGCCACCCTCCAGCGCGGCGAGCCTTTGCTCGAAGGCGCGCACGGTCGGGTTCGTGAAGCGCGAGTAGATATTGCCTTCGCTGGTGCCCGCAAAGCGTGCCGCCGCCTCGGCAGCGTTTTCAAACACGAAGCTCGAGGTGGCGAAGATCGGCTCGCTGTGCTCGGCTTCGCCGGTACGCGCATGCCCGACCCGAATCCCCAGTGTTTCGAGTGCCCAGTCCTGATGACCTTCGCTCACAGCCCTCCCCGCTCCCCCGGCAACGCAGCACCATGAAAAAACCCGCTTCGGCTCGGCCCAAGCGGGTCTTGGTTTCACCTCGCTTTAGCGATATTTCTATAGCGCCCGCAATCTGAGCCAAATCGGCGCTTAGCTCGGAGACTAGTCCTCGCCGGTCGGCGCGTCAACCAGGGCCATCGGCCGCGATCCCGGCGTGCGGCGGCGACACATCGTGGCCGCACCCAAAGGCGATGCAATTGGTCGTGTCGTGTGCGGGATCACGGCGAGCCGCACCCGTGTCGGCCGCGCCGCTCAAGCGACGATGAGGCGGGTGAGATCCTTGGTATGCGGCGACTGCATGATTTGTATCTGGATCTTATGCAGCGGCTCTGGCCGGTGCAGGCCGAAGCCCTGCGCGTAATCGACCTCGATCTCCGCGAGAATCTTGTGGATGCGTGAATTTTCGACAAACTCGGCGACTGTCTTCTTGCCGAGTTTCTTGCCGATGCTGTTGATCGATTCGACCATTGCGCGATTGATCGGATCGCGGTCGATGTTGTGGATGAAGCTGCCGTCGATCTTCAGGTAATCCACCTTCAGATGGCGCAGCTGGTTGAAAGACGACAATCCGCTGCCGAAGTCGTCGAGCGCGAACTCGCAGCCCAGGTCGCCGAGCGCGTCGATCAGCGCGGCCGCATTGTCCAGGCTGCGGATCGCGGTCGACTCGGTGATTTCGAAACACAGCGATTTCGGCGGCACACCGGTCTCGCTGATCAGGTCGCGGACGAAGTCATGGAACTGCGGGTCCGATGCGGCCGGGCCGCAGATGTTGATGTTGACCCTGACCTGAGGTGCGGCCGCGCCGAGCCCGGCAAGCCACTGCAGGCTGTTGCGCACGACCCAGCGATCGATGTCCGGCACGATGCCGTAACGCTCGGCGGTGGGCAGGAACTGACCGGGCGGGATCAGTCCGAGGCCCGCATCGTCGCGCATGCGCAGCAGGACCTCGAGCACCAGTCGGCCGTCGTCCAGCCTGCCGTTGATTGGCTGGATCATCTGCCCGAACAGTACGAAGCGATCGTTCTGAATCGCGTCGGATATCCGTGCGACCCAACGCATCTCACCGCTGCGGCGGCGCACCGCCTCCGGGTTGATGTTCGCCTGGTGCACACGGTTGCGGCCCTCTTCCTTGGCCGAATCACAGCACGCATCGGCGGTGCTGAGCAGTTCTTCGAGCGGGATCGTCTCGTCACCGAAAGGCACCATGCCGATCGAGGCGCCGACCTGGAACGTCTGGCCTCCCCATTCGAACTCGAAATCCTCGATGGTGCGGCGCAGCCGCTCGGCCATTGCCGCTGCGTCCTCGGCCTCGGTGTAGCGCAGCAACACGCCGAACTCGTTGCCGCCGATCCGTCCGAGCACGTCGGCGTGGCGCAGCGAGCTGTTGAGACGACCGGACAGGTCGCGCAGCAATCTGTCGCCTGCGCGGTGGCCGCAGGTGTCGTTGACCAGCTTGAAGCGATCCAGGTCGACGAACAGCAGCGCATGATTTTCGGGGCGGAGCGCGCATTGTTCCAACGTGAGTCCCAGCGATGTCTCGAATGCCTGGCGATTGAGCAGCCCGGTCATGGTGTCGTAGGCCGCATGATGCGGGGCGGAGCGATTGCGCTGACCGGCGTTGATCACGACGAAGGCCGCGATGCCGATCGCGACCGCGAATGCGGCCATGCCGGCCAATGCGCTGCTCAGCACCGTCTCGTGGTACTCGTCACCGGATGTGCGAATCGACCGCTGTGTGGTTTGGTGGATGGTCCTGACCAACGCGTCGAGCGTGCCGAGCAGGGCCAGGTGGGCGTCGATCGCGGCCCGAACCGCTTCACGCGTCTGCCAGGTGCCGGCGGTCTGGTCGAACAGCGCGGCGAGCGCCGCCTCGTTCGGTGCGATGACCTTTCGGGCGCTCGCATCGAGCCGCTCGATCATACGGCGCTCGCGCTTGCCCACGAGGTTCTGGGTCAGCGACTCGCGGGCCTGCACATACTTGCTCGCATAGCCGAAGAAACGCATCTTTTCCGCGTCGCGTTGGAACGGGTCCTTCTGGGTCGCCATGCTGCGCAGCGTGTCGATGCGCTCACGAATCGCCTCGCGCATCGTGTACGCGTAGACGGTCTTCATGCCCGCGTCGCGCACCAGGGCAGACAACTGGACATTGTGTCGGGTGGTGGTGTGATAGGCCCCGAGGATCGACAGCAACAGGATCCCGATGACCAACGCGAAACCCAGCGCGGTCAGCGTCCGCGCGCTGCGATAGCCGGGAAACAGTTTGTTGCTGGTCAGGTTCGCCTTTATCTGCACGGTTTCTGTCGCCCGTCGGGATGCGCTCGATGACCCGGGTCGAGGACATCGGATGCCCTCTGTCACGGCTTGTAGTGGCGCCCGACGAGGATTCTTTAGTGTTTACGTGGTTTTGGCCGCTGTTGCGGAAGTAACTTCCTGAATTGCAGGGTCATTTCAGGGTGTCGATGTGGCGCGAGCCGTTTGTGCCACGGCTCAACCTCAGCGTTCGTTCACTGGTTACCGGGCGAAGTGTTTGGAATGACGGGTAAAGAGGCGTTCGGCTGTACCCGGCCAGTAGACCGGCAAACCATACGCCTCTCCCCCGACGCTGGATGCAGGAACCGTGTTTTCGACCGGTCGGCGTGCCGATCCGGGGACCTTTGCGCCGATCAGAATCTTCGAGCACCGGTCTGACCCGTTGTGTCACCATGGCATTGCGGCGCCGGTGAAACGGGCGAGCGACTGCCGTACTGAAGCGCGGGCGCGACGATTCGGCCAGCGCGACTTTCCCCGACGCGGGGCCCTCGGGTTCGATTGTCGTATGCAGCGGCGCAAGGGCAGTGCGCGCCCAGACCGACGCTGCGGGCGGAGCCCTGTCGATCAGTGCCCGCCGCCCTTGAGTGCCGCGACCATGCCCTCGATGGTGTCCTTCGCATCGCCGAAGATCAGCGAGGTGTTGTCCTGGTAGAACAACAGGTTGTCGACGCCGGAATAGCCCGGGTTCATCGAGCGCTTGAGGAAATACACCTGCTTCGAGCGGCCGGCCTCGAGGATCGGCATACCGTAGATCGGACTCGTGCTGTCTTCCTTGGCCGCCGGGTTGACCACGTCGTTCGCACCGACCACCAGGGTCACGTCGGTCGACGCGAAATCCGGGTTGATCTCGTCCATCTCGAGGACACGGTCGTACGGGATGTCGGCCTCGGCCAGCAGCACGTTCATGTGGCCGGGCATGCGGCCGGCGACCGGGTGTACACCGAACTTGACCTCGACACCGCGCGCCTCGAGCAGCTCCATCAATTCCTTCAGCGCATGCTGCGCCTGCGCCACCGCCATGCCGTAGCCGGGCACGACGATGACCCGGTTCGCGTCCTCCATCCAGTACACCGCATCTTCGACCGACGCGGCCCTGACGCCCTTCTCCATCGCCGCGGCACCGGCGCTCGGCGCACCCGTGCTCTCACTGCCGAAACCACCGAATACCACGTTGATGATTGACCGGTTCATCGCCCGGCACATGATGTAAGACAGGATCGCGCCGGAGAACCCGACCAGCGCGCCGACGATGATCAATAGATTGTTATGCAGCGTGAAGCCGGTCGCCGCCGCGGCCCAGCCCGAGTAGCTGTTCAGCATCGAGATGATGACCGGCATGTCGGCACCGCCGATCGGGATGATCAGCGTCACGCCGAGCACCAGCGCCAGCACGATCATCAGCGTCAGCGAGGCCACGCTGCCGGTCATCGCGAAATGCACGCCGAGCGCGATCGTCGCGATCGCGATCGCCGCGTTCAGCGCATGCTGCATCGGGAACTTGACCGGCTTGCCCGAGATCAGGCCCTGCAGTTTTCCGAACGCGATCACCGAGCCGGTGAACGTGATCGCACCGATGATCGCCCCGGCCGACAGCTCGCCCATGAGCACGCCGTCGAGCAGGCCCGCATCGCGCTTGTTCAGAAAGGTGCCGACCGCGACCAGCACCGCGGCCAGACCGACGAAGCTGTGCAGCGCCGCGACCAGCTGCGGCATCGCGGTCATTCGGATGCGCATCGCGAGCACGATGCCGATCGGCGCGCCGAGCACCACACCGGCGATGATGAAGCCGTAGGACCGCACCTCGTTGCCGAGCAGCGTGGCGACGATCGCGAGCGCCATGCCGGCCATGCCATAGAAGTTGCCGCGGCGCGCGGTCGACGGGTGGGTCAGTCCCTTGAGCGCGAGAATGAACAGGATGGCCGAGACCAGGTAGACGATGGCCTGGGTGTTGGCGGAGATCTGCATTGGCTAGCGCCTCATTTATTCTTCTTGCGGAACATCGCGAGCATCCGGTTGGTCACCAGGAAGCCGCCGAATACATTGATCGACGCCAGCAGGACCGCGATGAAGCCGGTGATCTCTGCGAACGTGCCGGCCGACTCCAGCCCGGTGACCAGCAGCGCACCGACGATCACGATCCCGGAGATCGCATTGGTCAGCGCGACCAGCGGGGTGTGCAGCGACGGCGTGACGCCCCAGATCACGTAATAGCCGATGAAACAGGCCAGGACGAATACATACAGTGCGACCAGTGTGTCTGGCATTGCCGTGTCCTCAGTAGCGCTTGTGGATCGGGTCAGGCGTCGGGCGCCCTGAGCCGGGCGGCCTGGGTGATCTCGTCCTCGTCGAGATCCTTCAGGGCGATCGACTCGCCCGAGCGGTCGAGCATGATGTCGAGCAGGTTGGCGACGTTCTTCGCATAGAACGCGCTCGCGTCCGACGGCATCATTGCCGGATAGTTGGTGTGGCCGACGATGATCACGCCATGCCGGACCACCACCTGGTCCGCCTCGGTCAGCGGGCAGTTGCCACCGGTCGCCGCGGCCAGGTCGACGATCACCGAGCCCTGGCGCATGCGCTCGACCACCTCTTCGGTGACCAGCACCGGCGCCGCGCGGCACGGGATCAGCGCAGTCGTCACGATGATGTGCGCCTTCGCCAGCTCGTCGGCCAGCATCGCCTGCTGCTTCGCCTTGCCCTCTTCCGAGAGTTCCTTCGCATAGCCGCCCTCGCCCGCGCCGGCCTCGCCAAGGTCGAGCGTGATGGGCTTGGCGCCGAGCGAGCTGATCTGCTCGGCCGTCTCGGGGCGCACATCGTAGGCGTAGACATCGGCACCGAGGCGCCGCGCGGTCGCGATCGCCTGCAGACCGGCAACCCCGGCGCCGAGCACCACCAGCCGCGCCGGTTTGGCCGAACCGGCCGAGGTCATCATCAGCGGCAGGAAGCGCCCGTAATGGGCCGCCGCCTCGATCACCGCGCGATAGCCGGCGATGTTGCTCTGCGACGACAGCGCGTCCATCGACTGGGCCCGCGAGATCCGCGGGATGCGCTCCATTGCGATCACGTGGACACCGCGCGCCCGCAGCGCCGCGGTCACCGCGTCGTCTTCGCAGGTCTCCGCGTGTCCGATCAGTACCGCCCCCTCGCGCATCGCGTCGACCTCGTCGGGCAGCGGCTTGCGTACCTTGGCGACGATGTCGCAGCCGAGCGCAGCGGCCCGGTCGGTAAGCTGCACCCCGGTCGCTTCGTAGGCCGCATCCGTGTAATGCGCCGACTCGCCCGCCCCGCGTTCGAGCAGCACCTCCACGCCGCCGGCGACCAGCTTCTTCGCGATGTCCGGCGTCGTCGCAACCCGTGTCTCACCCTCGACACGCTCTTTAGGGATACCGAGCTTCATTTTTCGTTACTAACGCCATTCGGTGCGGTTGGAATAGCCCCGGATTATCTGCGCAAGAGCGGTGAGGGTCAAAAGCAGAAACAGGCATTGCGCCGCGTCACTGGCGTGCCACGCAGGATTTTTGCACTGTTGAGCGCCCCGGCACCTGGCCAAGGCGAGACGGGCACCGAAGGCGGTGGCAGGCGCACTCCGCGGGCGTCAACACGAGTTTGGCCCGACAGCGGGGGCAAACCTGCGGGCCGCGACACGCGCCCCATCGCCGGCGCCAGGATCGCTTCATTGGCAATCGCTTCAATTCGCATTGGCCCATCCCAAGCCGCAGGTACCTTGTCCATCAGCCGCGTGACTCAACCGCGCGCCACGGCACTTCCTCGTGGCCAGTGTCCGCGCTGGGCAGCTGATGCCTTCGCGATCGGCCAGGCAGACGTGTGGTAGGGGGCGAGCACCCCGCAGCGGGATCTGCCGGGAGATCGATGTTTCGCGCGGCAACCGCTCGATCGCCGGGCACGGCCGGTCGGCCGGGGCTGACGCGCTACCCAGCGCGCTACCCAACTACTGCGACCACCAGGTCGAAGCCAGCGGTTGGCCGAAACGGTTCATTCGGCGGCCTCCGCACACCGAGCTATGCCGTGAAATCCACCCTGTGCGGCTCGCCTCATTGTCGACTCGCTTTACACACGGCTTCATTCAATGTCTGAGATATAAATCGTTAGCTGTTGTTTTAATTATATTTAGTATATTTGGCCCGATAACTGCTTCGTCTACGCCAAACAATAAATCTTGCCGAGTGCC
>CBFCWF010000131.1:0-12129 GCA_965601425.1 uncultured Chromatiaceae bacterium
CCGCGGTGCCGATCCCCGCCGCAGCCTGGTTGTTCGTGTCCGCACTCGGCGTGTTCGGTCTCCTGGGGAGACGGGCAAGTTAATGCCGGCGTATCAGACGAATGGCAGGCCTTATGCAATCGGCGCCCAGTGGATCGCATGATCGGCCGGGGTACAGGACCCAGCGGTCCAAGCGGGTTGAACTGTAGGGCGAAGTTTGGGACATCGAAATGATGACCTCTCTGCATTGTGGACCATCCCGCATTTCCCCGGCGGCTGTCGTTGGATTGACGTTGGTCTTGCTGTGCTTGGCCGGGGCCAGATTGGCGGTTGCCGACGTCAGCGTGACGCCGGCACGGCTAACGGAGCAGGGTATCCGCTATTTGCATGGCAGCGGCGTCGCACGCGACACCGACCGGGCGATTGTCTATCTGTGTGCAGCGGCGATCAGAAGACAGGCGACGGCAGCATTCGAGCTTGGCTGGCTGCACTACCACGGACGCGGCGTGCCGCGTGACGATGGACTCGCCGTGGCGTGGATGTACGAGGCGGAGCGCCTCGGCAAGCCAATACCCGTCGGCCTGAAGTCCCGCATTGCCAAAGTTGACCCCGAACCACTTAGGTGCACTCTGAGTAACGGCCTCGAATTCAGCGCCACCGACCGGCGGCGCACTGAATTCTTGGTCGCGATATACGAAATGGCACCAAAGTACGACCTCGATCCTGCGCTGGTTCGGGAAGTAGTGCGTGCTGAATCCAATTTCAACGCAGTTGCACTGTCTCCCAAAGGGGCCATTGGGTTGATGCAGTTGATTCCGTCAACCGCGAAACGTTTCGGCGTCGAAGACCCGTTCAAGCCCATTGACAATCTCCGGGGAGGTATGGCCTACCTGCAGTGGTTGCTACGCCGTTTCGACGGCAATCTGCGTCTGGCGCTGGCTGGATACAACGCGGGAGAGGCGGCCGTAGAACGTTACGGAGGTGTGCCTCCCTATCCCGAGACCCGCCGATACGTCAGGCGTATCCTGGAACGCTACGGCACTTCAGACGCTTGACCCTTGGTCATCGCCCTCATCCCTGCGACACCGTTGCAATGTTCGGTCGGCTGACCTTTGATCCGCGACGGCTCGTGCCATGTCGAGCGCGGGCGATGCTGCCCCGGCTCTGCCTGAGCGACACGCCCCGGGGTCGCTGACCAGCCGCAACTGCAGCGCGTCGAACGGTGCCGGTCGGGCGAACAGGCACCTTGGAACCGGTCGCAACCCTTGGGGCACAGACAGGCACTCAACGGAAATGCCCTGAACTGAACGATCTCGTCGATAAAAACAGACGGTGCGGCAAAATCGAGAGCTTTCACATGCTCGAGGATTCGGTATAGATCTTCGCGGATCTCAGGAGCGACTTCGATTAGGGACATGTCGGCAGTCGTTCAGCGAGCCCGTTTCTTGGGCCTTGGTCGGGAAGTTTTCTTGCCGCTGACGCGATCCAACTGAGTGCCGTGGTTGCGCGGGGTTACAAGGTGCGAAGCCCATGCACTTGGTAGAGCTCTTTCGCGAGGTCTTCCTGCATGAAACGGATGAATGCCTCTCCCGATGACCCACCGTTGCCAACCAGGCCGATATGGTAGCGGGTAATGGGATGCTCAGACGCCGGTCTCCCCAACGTTAGGCCGCCGATGTCGATGAACTCGAAGAGCTCCGGAAAGACTCGACTGTAGCGAAGCGCCAGGTGGTAGTAGATCACTCCACAGTCCGCTTGTCCTGCCGCGATGAGCTCAGGGACCTCGCGGTGATGAATCAGTTGGGAATGGACAGTCGTCGGTCCTGCTACAGAAAGCTTTGCGATTATGGCCTTGTCGTCCACACCGGCGGCGTGCGCGAGCAGACGAACGGCCTCGCGATAAACGGCGAAGCTCGCCGTTTCGGTCTGTGGATTGGAGCAGGTCAGAACGACGTCATCGGATAGCAGGTCTGTGAGCGCGGTGATCCGCTTGGGATTGCCCTTACGCACCAGAAGGACGGTCCCCTGGCTCTGCGCAAAAGCCTTGTGCGTCTTCACGAATCCACCCTTTGCAAGGTCGTCCAGGATATTTTCAGGGCCGATGAATACATCCGGCTTGCGTGAGATGCGCAGATTCCCTATGGCGAGGCCGTTGCCCCCAAGCGCCTCTACCAGAAGCCCGGGCGGCGTGGTGGCGTAAAACACATCACTGATATCGGGGTTGGCTTCGACAAACGCACGAACACACGCTTCGAGTGCCATGTGGTGGTTGCCGTCTGAGAAAACGGCCAGTTCAGCGTTGGTGGGGTCGCCGTGGAAGTCGAGGACCAGGTTGCTGCCATGGGCGCTGAAGGTACGCACTGCATCGCCGGGGTAAGTGGCCGCCTCCGCCGGCCAATTCAATACCCTGGTCGGTATCGTCGGCACCATTTTTCAGTCTGCGCTCTCGTCGATCAGCATGCGAAAATAGTCGGGGTCGACGATGTGGATGTGACGGTCCACCATCCGAATCACGCCGGTGCTGCACAGGTGACGCAAGGTAGTCGTCACGGTCTGGCGGCTCGCACCGATCAGGCTGGCGATATCCTGGTGGCGCAGGCGTACATTGACGCAACACTCGCTGTGCTCGACTCGGTTGCAACTATGCGTCTTTGCCAGGATGACCGCGAATCGCATCAAGAGACAGGCGATGCGGGTCTCTACCGTGTCGGATGCGTGTCTTGCCAATACACAGCCCAGGGACCTCACGCGAGCCGACAGTATGCTGATGGCCTTCATCGCCGCCTCCGGACAGGCGCCGAGGAACTGCGTGAACTCCTGACGCCGAATCGAATAGACCCGCGAAGGCTGATTGGCCTCGGCGTAGACCTGGCGGTGGTTTCCGTTCAAGAGCTCCGCTATCCCGAAAATCTCACCTCTGAAATTCAGCCAGATGATCGTTTCCTTGCCTTTTAGCGAGACTTGAGAGACGCGGATACAGCCGTCTTCGACGATAAAGACGTCGCCCGACGCGTCGCCCGCCTGAAAGAGACGATCGTTCGTATCGAGCACGAGCCGGCGGGAGCGTCGCAACAAATCGACGCGTTCTTCGCGGGACAGGCTCGAAAGGAAATCGGCGTGAGCATCTCGCCAGGAGGCGTCCCCATTGTCGATTCCGGCATACGTATCCGTGATATGCCCGACCTGTGTTCGGGAAAACCCTGCGTGTACCTTGCCAACGCTTTCTCGATTCATCGCGCGCGACTCGTCGCTGTTGCCTCGTTCATGAAGAAACCCATCCTTCCGGCATCTCGGCGGACCACCGCGCGAGTGGCTGTATGCCGGGCGAACAGGCGATCCATACCGTCTGCCCCAATTCACCCCAATATTTTTCTTATCCGCCCATCAAATGTCGCCTGGACGACAAAAGTGTAGTTGTTAGTTGAGTACGCTTCCACCCGAGTAGGCATCCAATCTGTCTTTCGCTGCAGGCGATGGACGCTGATACATGAGAGGACACGCGAATGAAAAGAACACGCCACTTCGCTATTGGACTGATGCTCGCGGTGTTGGTGACGGGTATCGCCGCCGCCGACTACCCGACCCGACCGATCACGTTCCTGACGATGACGCAGCCTGGTGCGCAGATCGACCGATTGACCCGGGGGTTGGCCCAGCGGATGAGCGAGATCCTGGGGCAGCCTATCAACGTGAAGAACGTCACGGGTTCGCATGGCACGGTGATGGCGACCGAACTGAGCCGAGCAAGGAAAGACGGATATACCCTGGGCGTGACGTCGTTGACAGCCTACACCTATGCGCCGCACCACGCCCGACTCACCTACCAACCCGATGATTTCGATTTTCTGACCCTGGTTGCGTTGAATTCGAGCGGTTTCATCTCCAAGGCCGACAAGCCGTGGAACACGCTGAAGGAGGCTTTCGAATGGCACAAGGAGAACGGCAAGGCCATGGTTGCGATGTTCCATGGCGCAGATGATCGCGACGCCATCGTGCGCATCGCCAAACAGGAAGGTGTGAAGCTCTCGCTGATTCCTTCCAAGGGCGGCCCTTCGGTCATCAAGGCGGTTACGGGTGGCCATGCCGACGTCGGCTACGTGGGTGCGATCCTCTACAAGCATGTCGAGGCGGGCAGCATCAAGTTGATCGCCGCTGCACTGGGCGACCGCCTGCCGCCGATCCCTGATGTGCCGACGCTGCGCGAGCAGGGGTACGACGAGCAGGTCGAGATGATCGTGGCCCTGGTCGCGCCGAAGGGCATCGATGCGGATGCGAAGGCGAAACTGCTTGCTAGCGCGGAACAGCTTGCGAACGACCCCGAGACTGCAGACTTCATCACCAAGAATCTTCTGATGCGTCCGGTGGTTTGGGGCGAGTCGAATGCTGACAAGACCGTTACCGATCTGTACGAAACATTCGGTAAGCAGGCCGCGGCGAACTAGATCTTGTCGTATGTCACCACTCCGGCCTTGTGCGGGCTGGTGGGGCGGGAAAGCTGCCAATCGCGGCGATTGAGGAAAAACACATGTCGAGAGTTACCAGGGACACTCTGGGCTACCTTGTCATCATCGGTTTCTGCGTCGCGATGTTGGCATGGGCCATACCAACCTACACGCCCGCTTACCCGGGGTACGGTGCGCCGCCGGCATTGGTGCCGAATGTCGCGGTAAGCGTCATCCTGGTGATGGCGATCGTCTCCGTCGCCCGGGTTCTGCTCGCCGTGTACATGAACCAGCAGATGCCCGTCGAAGAGCGAGAGTATCCCGAGGACGTCGGCGACGACAGCGGATTCACACAGGTCGGACGCGTCAGTCTCAAGCACCTGCTCAGCATCATCGTGCCGTGTGCCCTGTTGGTCGCCGCGATCGACTACGTCGGCTATGCGATCGCCTCTTTCCTCTTCCTGATGATTCTGCAGTACGTCATCGGCAGTCGTCGCTGGCTGCAGTCGACGATTATCGCCTTCGTCCTGGTCGCGGTGCTCTACGTCGTGATGCGCTACGGCTTCGGTGTGCCGGTACCGGGCCCGCAGCTCTTCGAATGAACGATAACGAAACGGGGACGCGACGATGGAAATGATCCTGGCGGGGTTGCTTGATTCGATTTCACCGCAAAGCCTGATGTTCCTTTTCGTCGGCGTGACGATCGGTGTCGTGGTCGGCGCGATACCGGGCATCAATGGCCCGATGGCGATCGCGTTGTTCATTCCGGTCACCTACTATATGACCCCGTTGACCGCGATCGGATTTCTGGTCGGACTCAACAAGGGCGCCTTCTTTGGCGGGGCGGTTTCCGCGGTGCTGCTGCGCACGCCGGGAACACCAGAGGCTGCAGCGACGTCCTGGGATGGCTATCCGTTGACCCAGCAGGGCAAGGGCGAGAAAGGTCTGCGCATGGCCCTGTACAGCTCGGTGGCCGGCGATCTGCTGTCCACGATCGTGCTCATCGCCATTGCCGCGCCGCTGGCTGCCGTCGCACTCTTCATGGGGCCGACAGAGATCTTCGCGCTGATCTCGCTCGCATTGACGGTGATCGCGGGCATCGGTACGACATCGATCGGTCGCGGTCTGGCGGCCGCCGCTTTCGGGATCACGGTCGGTCTGATCGGTACCGAGCCGGTCACCGCGCTGCCGCGGCTCACTTTCGATATCTATCAACTCGGTGCCGGGCTGTCGCTGATCCCTGTCGCGATCGGCCTGCTGGCCTTTTCCGAGATCATATTGCAGCTGGAAAAGATTGCCCTCGCGGGTGGGGCCGCAAAGTGCGCCCATAAGTTCTCCACGAAGCATGAGGACCGCTTCATCGGGCTGAAGGAGTTCTTCTCCAACTTCAAGACGCTGTTGCGCTCGAGCCTGATCGGTATCGGCGTCGGCGCGATGCCGGGGCTGGGTGCACCGGTTGCGTCCTTCATGTCCTACGACCAGGCGATGAAGCGCTCGAAGCATAAAGAGGAGTTCGGCAAGGGACGGCTGGAGGGCATTGCCGCATCGGAATCGGCAAACAGTTCCGTCGTTGCCTCCAGCCTGATTCCGCTGTTCGTGCTGGGCATTCCCGGAAACCTCGCGGCGGCGATGCTAATGGGTGCATTCATGATTCACGGCATGCAGCCAGGGCCGTTGTTGTTCCAGGAGAACGCGCAGCTGATGTATGGCATCTACGGCAGCCTGGTGCTGGCCAGTCTGTTCCTGCTGCTGATCGGTCGCTTTGGGCTCCGGCTCTTCTGCCGGGCGGTGAACATACCATCGATGGTCCTGTATCCCATCGTGATCTTTACCTGCCTGATGGGTGCCTACCTCGGTAAATCGTCGATGTTCGACGTGGGCGTGATGCTCACCTTCGGTGTACTCGGCTACTTCATGCGCAAGTTTGACTACTCCTATGTGGCCTTCCTTATCGGCTTCATCCTCGCCCCGGAATGGGAGCGTGCGCTGCAGCAGGTCGTCATCATTTCCGAGAACGATCCTTTCATGTTCTTCCAGCGTCCGGTCGCGATGGCACTGATGGTGCTGACGGTCTTCGTCATCGTGCGGACGTTCTGGAAAAGCCTGCAGGAAGGCAAGAAGAAGCGCGCCGCAACGCTCGCGAGCCACCAGCAATAACGACAAACCAATTAACCAGCACAAAGGACGCATACATGGAGAAAATGACCGACTCAGAACTGAAACAGGTGCTCGGCGACGACTATTACGCGCCTGAAGGCCTGTATCAGAGAACGAAGGACATGCCATTCCTTGGTTCTGTCAGCTGCAGCATCGAGGAAATGGAGGCCGGATCATGGCAGGAGATCGTCATCGACTACCAGCTGGGGCAGTCGGGCATGGCCGATGGCTCATGGTTCAAGGCGACCTTCCGCTTCTACTCCGATTGGGAGTTGTTCCAGACGACCGATCCGAGTGCAGCCAATTATGTGAGTGCCGAGTATCACGCCGGCGAAACGGTCAGGGGCCAGAGCCCGGCGTCGGTCCAAAAGCTATCGGTGCGTTTCGACCAGAAGGGGCATGAGCGCCCGTTCCAGAAGGCGATTATCGTCGACACCTACGATGGGTATCTGAAAGCCGGCGATCATATCGTGATCCGCATGGGTGACCGGCGCTTCGGCGGGCCGGGGACCCGCGTACAGACCTTTACCGAGCGGGATTTCCGGTTTCGCTGTTATGTCGACCCGTTGGGTACGTCGCGCTTCGCCACGGTCGCGCCGGACCTGGTCATCGATATCAAGCCCGGGGCTCCGGCCCTGCTGCAGTGGGCCGGCTCGCGTATCGTCCGACAGGGTGAAAAACTGCCCCTGCGTGTGCGCGCCGAAGACCAATGGGGCAACACCTGCTGGGACCGCGCGGAGACTGTCCAGGTGACGGCGACACGCGACGGCGCAAAATGCTACGAGAGGGAGCTGACGATGCCGTCGGCCGGCTGGTGCGTATCGCTGCTGGAAGATATGCCGACTGACCAAGCCGGTGAACTCGTGATCACGGCGAGCATGCCGGGGCATGCTGCCGTCAAGGACCAGACCTTTTTTGTCACCGTCGACAAGGAGCTGAGCTATCCGCGGATCTTCTACACCGATCTGCACGTGCACTCCAACGATACCATCGGCACAAACTCGACCGAGTACAACCTGACCTACGGGCGGGATGTTACCGGCCTGGATGTGCTGGCCTTCGCGCATAACGACTTCAACATCACGACAGAGCGCTGGCAAGCCACGGTCCAGCTGATTCGTGAAATCTGCAAAGATGGCGAGTTTATCGCGTACCCTGGCACCGAGTGGTGTGGCAGTTCCTGTGCCGGCGGCGATCACAACGTGATCTTCCTTCACGACGACGAACCCGAGTTTCCGTACCTGAAGGATGGCACCCACGTGCGCTCGGTCGATTGGAACGAAGACTCGGGTACGACCGAAGCCGTTCCTGGGGCCTGGCCCGTGGAAGAGCTGTGGGCGGCTTACGTCAAGGATCCGGAAGGCCACCTGTTGACCCCGCACGTCGGCGGTCGACGCTGCATCCTCGACTGGCATCACCCGGCGCTGGAGAAGCTCGTCGAGATCGGTTCGGCCTGGGGGCACTTCGGGTGGCTTTACCAGGAGGCCATGGAACGGGGATACAAGATCGGCGCCAGTATGGCCGGCGACGAACATCGAGGTCGTTGCGGAGGCGGTGTACCGGGCACCGCGGTCTTCGGTACCAAGGGTGGCATCTCGGGCGTCATTGCACCGGAACTGACGCGCAAGGCGATCGGAAAAGCCCTGCGTGCGCGACACACCTTTGCGTCGACCGGCGAGCGGACTTTCGGTCTCATCACCTGCGGCAAACACCTCATGGGCGATGAGTTCGAACACCAGGGCGCGGCGCAGATCAACTATCGTTTCCTCGGCGACCGCGGTTGGGACAAACTGATTGCATACGACCACACGGGCGAGATCTGGCGGCGTAACCTGCAGCAGGAGCTAGGCTACTCGGAACGCAAGATCCGTTTCCGGTGGGGCGGTGCGCGCATCAAGGACCGCTACCGCTGGGCTGCGTGGAAAGGCACGATCACGATCACCAATGCCGTGATCAATGAGTTTGTTGGTCTCGGCTTCGAGCACCTGGAAGAAACCTGCTGGCGGGCGTCGGCTACCACGGTCGGATTCAAAAGTGATACCTACGGGGACGTCGATGCGATCGAGCTTGATGTGTCACATCTCGAGACAGCGCATATTCGAGTCGAGGGCACAATCGACGGTTACGTGAAGGTCGGCGATCCGCTGAAAGGCAATCCGTTCGTGCATTGCCCGACTTTCAGTTGGGAGCTGACGGGGAAACAGCTGCTGGAACTGTCCACTGTCAAGAAGGACCTCCCAGGCATCGACATGTTTCTCGCGTTCGATCGCATCAGCGACTCAGCGCCGCCTCGCGAAGTGACGGGTAACTTCGAGGTCAGCCCGAAGAACGGGCCGCATGGTCATCGCCCGGTCTACATGGTCGCGCATCAGGGCGATGATGCAAAGGTCTGGACCTCCGCCGTGTTCATCACGTTCAAGTGACCTGGCTGTACGGAGGCTTCGATCATGGATCCGTGGTCATCGGCAGATGCCACGGAACGAACAGAATGGTTGCCCATTCGAATGGGCGAATCAGCAACGGGTCTGAATCAACAGTCAACGGCAGCGGGATCATTCGCAGCCGTGGATTAAAGGAATCGGAAACCAAAAAGCTCCTTGATTGCGGACAGTCCCAGGGTGGGAAGTGCCGCCAGCGCAATCACCTCTACCAGATGCTTGATCGCAAGGGGCTCGGTCCCGAGCACGAAATTCCCGGGCGGCGTGTAGATCGCCAGCAGTGACAGAAGCGCTGACACCGCGACCGCGCCGAGCAGAGTCCGATTGTCGAGCGGATCCTTGCGGAAGAGCGTCGTTGCCGAGCGTGAATCAAAGATATGCCAGAGCTGTGCGAATATCAGCGTCGCAAAGGCGACCGTCTGGGCATAAGGCAACGAAGCGCCGGCCGCGAGCGCTTCCTGGAAGACCCAGAAGGTCAAACCGCCCAAGGCCAGGCCTCGCAGCACAATGCGTTGGCCAAGCCCACCGGCGAAGATGTTCTCATGCCGCCCCCGTGGCTCCCGCTGCATGATGTCGGACTCCGGCGGTTCCAGGCCGAGCGTTAGCGCCGGGACGCCGTCGGATATCAGGTTTATCCAGAGGATCATCAGTGGCGTCAGTGTCAGCAGCGGATCTGCGCCCATCAGCAGGAATGCGAACAGAATCGCCGAGACCTCAGCGACGTTTGCAGTCAAGGCCTGGCGGATGAACTTGAGCAGGTTGTCGTAGATTCGCCGTCCCTCGCGAACCGCGGTGACGATGGTAGAAAAGTTGTCGTCGAGCAGGACGAGGGACGCACTGTCTTTGGCCACCGAGGTCCCCGCTATGCCCATTGCCACACCTATATCGGCGCTGCGCAAGGCCGGGGCATCGTTGACGCCGTCGCCGGTCATGGCGGCGACTTCGCCGTTTGCCTGCATGGCATTGACGATCCGTAGCTTGTGCTCCGGTGTCACCCTCGCGAAGACTGCGGCATGCTTGACCGTGTCCTGGAGTTCTCGATCACTCAGGGCGTCGACTTCAGCGCCGGTGTGGACGGTCTGTGCATCGGAGTACTTGATACCGATCTGCTCAGCGATCGCGGCGGCAGTTACGGCATGATCGCCAGTGATCATGACGGTACGGACAGACGCACTTTCGGCCTCGGCCACGGCAACCGGAACTTCCGGGCGCGGCGGGTCCATGATGCCATGGATCCCGACGAGGACAATGTCTTGCTCATGGTCGTCGGCATCGTCGGCGACATGCTCTTCGACCCGCTTGTACGCGATGGCCAACGTGCGGAGCGCCTTTTCGCCAAATGCCTCGATCACCTCCTCGATCTCGGCCCGAAGCTCGGTCGTCAGCGGCACTTCCTCGCCATGCAGCAGCACTTCGGATGCACGGGTCAGGATCACGTCCGGTGCACCCTTGGCGGTCAATATGCGCTCTCCGGTTGGCATGCGCACCAGAACACTCATCATCTTCCGCGTCGAGTCGAACGGGAATTTCTGCAGGGTGTCGTGCCCCCCGTCCTTGAGATCGGCCCTGGAGATTCCGGCCTTCGCGGCCGCGACGACCAGCGCGCCCTCGGTCGGATTGCCTTGAATCGCGGGGCGCCCATCGACATTCGTCAGACGCGCCTCGTTGCAATAGGCAGAGATCTTCAGCATTCCCTGCAAATCGATGTCGGTAGAGACATCGGTCTCGTTGCCATCCGTGTCGATGAAGGCGCCCTTCGGGTCGAAACCCTCACCGCTCACCTTCCAGATCTTACCTCCGGCCCACAGTTGCATCACTTGCATCTGGTTCTGTGTCAAGGTTCCCGTCTTGTCTGAGCAGATAACGGACGTCGTGCCCAGCGTCTCCACTGAACTCAGCTGGCGGACCAGGGCGTTCTGCCGCGCCATGGCCTGGGACCCCAGTGTCAACACAATCGTCACGATCGTTGGCATCCCCTCGGGGATTGCCGCAACCGACAGCGAGATCGCCGTGTTGAGCATCTCGATGGCGTCCATGCCATTGGCGATACCGATGCCAATGACGACGGCGACGACCAGCAGAGCCGCCCCGATCAGAATCTTTGACAGGCTCTCGATTCGCTCCTGCAACGGCGTCTTGGGTTGTTCGGCGGTCGCCATCATGTCGGCGATATGACCGACCTCTGTCGCCATGCCTGTCGCGGTCACCAATCCGATACCCGTGCCGTTCGCGACCAAGGTGCTGCTGAAGCCCATGTTGAAGCGCTCAGCCAGGATCACTTCTGTATCGCTGTGAATGACCTGATGGTGTTTATCAACCGGCTCGGATTCACCCGTGAGCGCGGCCTCATCGACTTGAAGCCGGTTGGCTTCGATCCAGCGCACATCGGCAGCAAGAATATCGCCGGCCTTCGTTCGCAGGATGTCGCCGGGGACGATGTCGCATGCCGGGACCTCGGTCCAATCGCCGTCGCGTCTTACGCTGGCCATTGGCGCGGCCATCTCGTTCAGCGCGGCCAGGGACTGCTCTGCCTTGAACTCCTGCAGGAAACTGATAGACGCGTTTATCAGCACAATGACGAAGATTGCAATGGCGTCCACCCAATGCCCGGTGTACCCAGAGATCGCAGCGCCGACGAGGAGGATGATCAGCAAAGGGTTGAGCAGTTGCCGTACAAACATCATCAAGGGTGAGACATTCTGTTTCTCGGCAAGCTGATTGGGGCCGTGCGTTTCGAGCCGCCTTGCCGCCTCGCTGGATGCGAGACCCTCTTCCACATCGACTTCGAGATCGCCAGCGATGGCCGCTATACCACGACCATAGATGTCGCTTGCAGACTCTTTGGGGCCGCTTGTAGGTCTCGATGACGCGTCGCCACCAAATGATCCAGCATCAAGGTCGGAATGCAGCTTTGTTGGCATCGAGGTCTCTCCTGGAGCGATTCCACTTTTTCAACGACAAGACGGGGAGGCGGTTGCTTACCGCAAGCGGCAACAGACCAGATGCCCCCACGTTGTCGAGATTAACCTCTATCGAGTGAAAATTCGCAAGCCGGGGCGGCCCAAAGGCAAGCCTTGAACATGCTAACCGTCGCCATGACAATCAGCGAAACC
>CBFCWF010000132.1:0-11992 GCA_965601425.1 uncultured Chromatiaceae bacterium
GGCCCATTTTGGGGCAGCAACGACGCGATCCGGATTAGTGTTAACAGGCCCTAGTATGGACCATTTGAGTGGGGAGGTGCATGCGTTATCCCCGGCTGGCCGGCCGGCGACGCGGCCCGAGGGACGCTCACGCGAAGGCGTCGAAACCCAACAAGTCGCGCAGTGCGCTGCGTTCGCTGTCTTCGGCCACCCAGGTATACGAGGCCAGCGCGCGATCGATGTGTCGCGAAGGACTGACCGCCTCGCGGAATGCCAACGTCGAGTCGCCGCGCGCGACCAGCGGCTGGTGTCCGACCGGATCGGCCGAATGGCCGCGAGCGGGTCGCTGGGCCGCATCGCGCATCGGGTCGGCCGGGTGCGGCGTAGACACCGCGGGCCGTTCCTGCGTGGCAGGCGGCCGATACGGCGTTGGCAAAGCGGGCGTGATCTTCAAATCTGGCCTTCGGCACCTGCATGGCACAGCAGCAAACCACCAATCGTCACCGCGGCCGCCTTGCGACCTGACCACGGACCGCGCGGCCATGGAGACAACCAATAGTCTTCAAGCTATTGAGTCTAGTACCTGGCCGCCGATCACTCAACCGGGCGGCCAATGCATCGTGCGACCGCCGAGAAGATGCAGATGGATATGGAACACCGTCTGACCGCCGGCCTCATTGCAGTTGATCACGGTACGGTATCCGGACTCGGCCAAACCTTCGGCCGACGCGACATCCCGCACCGCGGCAAACAGCTGCCCGATGACACCCTCGTCCGCCGGCTGCAGGTCGTTCAGCGTTGCGATGTGGCGGCGCGGTATCACCAGGATATGGGTCGGGGCCTGTGGATTGAGGTCGCGAAATGCGACCACCTGGTCGTTCTCATAGACCTTGTCGGCCCGTACCTCCCCGGCCGCAATCTTGCAGAAGATACAATCGTCCATTGGTCGTCGCCCCCCAGAGGCATGGCGCCGGACGGTGCCCGGCAAGAGACTCAGTCGCCGGTCAGCCGCCGCCGACCGGCAAACGCGTGCGCGAGCGTGCCCCCGTCGACATACTCGAGTTCACCGCCCAGCGGCACGCCGTGCGCAATGCGCGAGCTCGGAATCGCATAGGCACCCGCCAGTTCGCTCACATAATGGGCCGTGGTCTCACCTTCGATCGTGGTCGTGGTCGCCAGAATCAGTTCGGTCGGTCTCAGCTCTTCCAGGCGCTGCTTCAACTGAGCGATTCCGAGTTCCTCCGGGCCGATGCCGTCGAGCGGCGACAGCCGCCCGCCGAGCACGAAATAGCGGCCGCGGAAGCCAGTCGCCTGCTCCAACGCGATCGCATCAGACGGATTCTCGACGACACACAGCAGGCTGTCGTCGCGCGCCGGGTCGCGGCACAACGTGCACACCTCGTCCTCGGTCAGCGTGCGGCACAGGCGACAGTGCCCGATCGAGCGTACCGCCTCGGCCAAGACCGCGGCGAGGCGCGCACCGCCCGCCCGGTCGCGTTGCAGGATATGGAAGGCCATACGCTGCGCCGACTTCGGCCCGACACCGGGCAGGCATCGCAGGCCCTCGATCAACTGAGACAGCAGCGGCTGTTCGGACATCGCTGACAGACCGATCGGGCGGCACTCAGAACGGCAGTTTCATGCCCGGCGGCAGATTCAGGCCCGCCGTCACGTTGGCCATGCGTTCCTTGCTGTGCGCGTCGACCCGGTGCGCGGCGTCGTTGCAGGCCGCAGCGACCAGATCTTCCAGCATTTCCCTGTCGTCGCCCATCAGGCTCTGGTCGATCTCCACGCGACGGACCTCATGCCGCCCGTTCATCGTAACCTTGACCAGCCCGCCGCCGGACTCTCCGACCAACTCTGCACTGGCCAGCTCCTCTTGAGCCTTCTGCAGGTCTTCCTGCATCTTTTGCGCCTGACGCATCAGGTTGCCCATTGGCCCCTTCATAGTGAAACCTCTCGACTGATTTACTCTGTTCCGCGGATCGAATCGGGGACGATCTCCGCGCCGAAATTCTCCTGCATCGCCGTCACCAACGGGTCCCGCGCGATGTCATCCTCGATGGCCGCCTGGCGTACCTCCCGCTCGCGCGCCTCGCGCCGTGCCGGCGTCTCGGCCTCCGCGCTAGCGACCGAGAGTTCCAGCCTGACCGGCCGGCCGAGCTTAGCACTGACGGCGTCCTGCAGGCGTCGCTCCGCGAGACTGCCCAGCAGGCCGCTGCAGGCCGGATCCAGACACAGCGACAAGGACCCGTCGTCCCAGGCCGCAAAGACGCAATTGTCGGCCAGCTGGGCCGCCATTCCCTTCAGGCCGAGGCGACTCACGAAGGCATGCCAATCCGCGGGGTCTTCCGCGACGTCGGGGTCCTGCGCGGAGCGCACGGCGCCCGGCGCTTGCTGGCCCACCGCCGTCGAGGCCGCGCTGCTCTCGCGCCGTGCGGCGTCGGGCCCGGGTGCAGGCGCTACCGACGGCCGATGACCACGCAGCTCGCCATCGATCGGCTCGCGTTCCGGCGGCCGGGTCATCTCCCCCGCGGGGTCGGGCCGGAACGCCAGCATACGCAACAGTACCATTTCGAAGCCGCTGCGTTCGTCCGGGGCGAGCGGAAGATCGCGCTGCCCGAGCAACGCGATCTGGTAGAAAAGCTGCACCTCCTCGCCCGGGATCTCGCACGCCAGCGCCCGCAGGCGGTCCAGGCCGCCCCAGGCATCCTGTGCCGCCTCCGGCACCTGCTGCAGCAGCGCCACCCGATGCAGCAACGTCACCAGTTCACGCAGCACGCTACCGAAATCCGGCGCATGTTCCGCCATCGCGGCGATCTCCTGCATCACTGCCGGGGCATCACCACGCTGCACGGCGGAGACCATCTCGGGCAAGCGCTCGGTCGCGACAACGCCGAGCATCGACCGCACATCGGCTGCATTGACCCGACCACCGCCGAAAGCGATGGCCTGATCGAGTAGGCTGAGCCCGTCGCGCATGCTGCCGTCGGCGGCACGCGCCAGCAAGGTAAGCGCCGCGGGCTCATGGTCC
Source organism: uncultured Chromatiaceae bacterium (assembly GCA_965601425.1). Lineage (GTDB taxonomy): Bacteria > Pseudomonadota > Gammaproteobacteria > Chromatiales > Chromatiaceae > Thiosocius. Next base: position 3,014 of record CBFCWF010000132.1, read on the forward strand.
AGTCCCTCGGCCTCGAGTATCTGCCGCAACTGCCCCCCAATCTGCTCGACGGGCAGCCGCTTCAGATTGAACTGCAGGCAGCGCGACAACACCGTCACCGGCACCTTTTGCGGATCGGTGGTGGCGAGCAGAAACTTCACATGCGGCGGCGGTTCTTCCAGGGTCTTCAACAGCGCGTTGAAGCTGTGGCCGGAGAACATGTGGACCTCGTCGATCAGGTACACCTTGTAACGGCCGCGCACTGGCGCGTAAGGGACATTCTCGAGCAGCTCCCGGGTGTCGTCCACGCCCGTCTTGGAAGCCGCGTCCACCTCCAGCAGATCGACGAAGCGACCTTCGTCGATCTCACGACAGACGCTGCATTCACCGCAGGGCGCGGCGCTGACCCCGGCCTCGCAGTTCAGCGACTTCGAAAGGATACGTGCCAACGTGGTCTTGCCGACCCCGCGCGTACCGGCAAACAGGTAGGCATGGTGCAGACGGTCGTTGTCCAACGCATTGCTCAAGGCACGGACCACGTGCTCCTGGCCGACCATCTCGGAAAAATTGCGGGGGCGCCACTTGCGCGCAAGGACCTGGTAGGACATCGGGCTGATCGTGACCGGCGGACTGATCGTTGAAGTCTAACGCATGCACCGCGGCCGGGACAGGCGGCGCGGGTGGCGCCAACAGCGACCGTCCGTGCCCGCAGGCACCGGGCAGTGCGCCGGGGCACTTGTGCCATTCACACCCAATCGAGGGCGGCGGCCCCGCCAGCAGTTCCCGGCGCACAAGTCGACTGCTGCGGCTGCTCCCTTCCGGGCCTGACCGGGTTCACAATCTATTGTCGCGGGAGACCAACGGGACCGCCACTGAGCGTCTAATTATGCCCGATTTGCGACGGCCGGGTAAGCGCCATGCCGCACACGGACAACCCTGCGCAACGTGCGGCATGCGGCCTGGCGGCCGTGCCGTACAATACGCGGCGTTCGAGTGCCGTGAGGGAAATCAGCATGCGCCACATCAAGAAAGCCGTTTCTTACTCGATTGCCGGTAGCCTGGGCCTGGGTGTGATCGCCAGCCTACAGGGCTGCAGCGACCAGGGACCGGCCGCGCCCAACGGCAGCGGCTTCGGCAGCTCGCAGTCGAGCGGGATCGAGCAGCCGTACTTCATGGTCATCGAGCAGACCGGCAGCGCACCGGACACGTACCGCCTGGTGGAAAAGCATCCGACAGACGGTCCGAGCCGGGCGATCCTTCGCACACCGGACGGCAGCGAGCGTTTCATGTCGGAGGACGAACTCAAGGCGATCGCGGCCGAGGAGGCGGCGCGCATCGAGGCCGGCACCTCAAGGCTGACCCAGGACCCCGCGATGAGCGCCGGCGGGCTGTCGATGGGTGAAATGCTGGTAGCCGCGGCCGCCGGCTCCCTGATCGGCGGCATGTTGGCCAACCGGCTGGCCGGCAACGCGAATTTCCAGCGTACGCAGCAGACCTACGGCGGCGGGCGGCCGACGGCGGCCATCTCTCAGCCCGGCAAAACCCAGACCGCGGCAAAAAGCCAGCCACGCACCGGCTTCTTCGGCGGCAGCAGCCGCTCCTCGTCGAGCGGCAGCTTTCGCAGCTATGGCGGCTGACGCATGATCGACACGCTGCCCGTCGTCCCGCTGAGCCAGGCGGTCCTCGAGGACATCGGCATGACCTGGCATACCGACCCGGACGGCAGCAGCTACATCGACGACGCCCTGGTCGAGGTCAGTGAGACCGAGGCGGAGGCCTACTACGCGGCCGCGAATGCGCTGTACGACATGTACGTCGAGGCCGCGCAGCGGGTGATCGACCAGCAGCTGTATCTGGAGCTCGGTATCCCTTCGAACCTGGTCGCGATGATCGAAGACAGCTGGGAGCGCGACGACTTGCACCTTTACGGTCGCTTCGACCTCGCCGGCGGCCTCGACGGCCTGCCGATCAAACTCATCGAGTTCAACGCCGACACGCCGACCAGCCTGTTCGAGACCTCGATCGTGCAGTGGGCGCTACTGAAGGCCAACGGCATGGACGAGACCCGCCAGTTCAACAACCTGCACGAGATGCTGATGGAGAATTTTCGGCGCCTGGTCACCGGAGACCGGCCGCCCGACGAGTTCGCCGGCCGCTATGCGCAGCAGAAACTGCTGTTCTCCAGCGCGGACGCACTGCCGGAAGACGAGCGCACGGTGCGATATCTGCAGCAGGTCGCGCGCGAGGCCGGTTTCTACACCGATTTCTGCTATCTGCACGAGGCCGGCTTCAGTGCCGAAGAGGGGGTCTTCAACAAGGACGCACAGCTCGCCGACTTCTGGTTCAAGCTGTTCCCGTGGGAGGACATCGCCGCAGACGAACTCGAACTGACCCGTATGCTTGGCAAGATGAGCGGCAAGGGAGGGACCCGGATACTCAATCCGGCCTACACGCTACTGTTCCAGAGTAAGGGCATCATGAAGGTGTTGTACGACATGTTCCCGGACTCACCCTACCTGCTGCGCACCGACTTCGCTCCGCTGCGCGGCGTCGAGCAGGTCTGCAAGAAGCTGTTCGGTCGCGAAGGCGCGAACACGCTGCTGATCGGCGCCGACGGCACGACGCTGGCCAGCACCGATGGCCCCTACGAGCATCACAAACCGATCTACCAGGAGCGCGCCCGATTCGCGCGGGATGCCGCGGGCAACCACTACCAGGCCGGCGTCTTCTATGTCTGGGAGGCCTGTGGCCTGGGCTTCCGGCGCGGTCGCGAAATCCTCGACGATATGAGCAAGTTCGTCGGACATCGCGTCGCCTGAGCGGGCGCCCGGCTCGACTTGACGGACCGCATATCGCAGGTGCACTGCAGACGAGCGGCCTCAGCTCCCCGGTGTCGGGCCGGTCAGGTCGCCGCGCGGCAGCTCGATCTCGCCGGCGTCGCGGAACGTCTGGCCGCCGATGCTCCCGTCGACCGAGAACCTGCCCGAGATTTCGTACTCGAGCGGTTTTCCCTCGCGTGCCGGCAGACCCTGAAACAGACGCACCCAGCTAAACAATGTGCTGACCATCCGCACTTCGATCTTTGCGTCCGAATAGGCCGGCACCGTGACCTGCTGGTCGGTGACGCCGGAGCCGAAGTCCCTGCCGTTGAGCGACAGGTCGAAGCTGCCACCGCGGATAGCGAGGTCGCGCCCGGCACGGTTCTGGACCCGCAGCGTGATCGCGTAGACCTGCTCCAGTGGCGTCGCCTCGATGACACGGATCGCCGATATGTTCACGCGAGGGCTCTCACGGTGGCCCCCGAGGCCGGCACAGCCAACCAGCACCCAGAGTATCACCATCCCCGTGACCAGCGGCCGCCAACCCATCGAGACACCCTCCAAAGGTGGTTCCGGCGTCGCAATCTCTTCAACACGACAGCGTGACCGAGCGCGGCGCCTGACGCGTCCAAGAATACCACCCAAGTCAAAAGGTCGTGCGACGCGGCTGCCGATACCCAATAGCTGTGTTGGGCGCTCAACCGGGTGGGTGATCGAGTGTGTCGAGGGCCGTCTACCGCCGGGCGTTGCATCGGCCGCACCGGATCGACCCGGCGGCACGCCGAATCGATCGGGGCGGGTAACGACTGGCCGACCCAACGTCGATGCACCGGGCTGCCGTGTCAGGCCCGGGAAAATCCTGCGCATCGACGCGGCGTAGACGGGGTCGGGGCCGCAACGCTGAGCAGTCACGGACGGAACCTCGGACAGACCCTGACATGCGGCTGCGCGCCTGTGATCCACCGACAATGCCGCGACGCACCGTGACCCGGCGCGGACGCTTCGAGGCCTGATGACCGGCGAAAAACGACAAAATACTTGCGCCAGATCATACATTACATTTCGCTAATAGGGCTATATTGCGGCGGCCCTGCGGGGCCGCCCACTTTACCGCAGCACTGCTGGGCGACATCTTCTAACAATCAATCACTAACGAGGGTGACTTCATGCAGAAGATAATCATAGTCGCCGTGCTGCTGATGCTGGCAGGCACCGGTGCCTGGGCCGCCGATCTGGCGAACGGCCAGACGATCAACAAGAGCTGTGCGCTATGCCACGGCGCACACGGGCAGGGTGCATCCGGCAAGCTGTCACCGCGTATCGCCGGACTGCCCCGCGAATACATCATCAAGGCGATGAAAGACTATGTCTCGGGTACCCGGGTCTATCCGCTGATGGTCCGCACATCGCAGATCGACAAGTTCACCGAGCGCGACTATGAAGACGTCGCCGCCTATCTTGCGTCGATCGACCTCAGCTCCGACGAGATGTTCAACATCCGGGCCGACGTGGGCGATGCCGAGGAAGGCAAGGACATCTACCGCAGCGACTGCAAGAACTGCCACAACCGGGACGGCTACGGCAAGCCCAGCAAGGAGGCGCCACCGCTCGCCGGACAGCACACCGCCTACCTGTACACGACGATGCGCAACTTCAAGGAACGTTCCCGTGTCCATGCGAACGACGACGAAGACGACACCTTCGAGGACTATGCGGACAATGACTTCATCAACCTCGCCGCATACCTTGCGTCACTCGATGACGAGAGGATCATCGCGGGCTACGAGTTCAACCCGCCCATCTACCGCACCAGTCTCGCGCGGCCCGCGCGTCCGCTGAGCGACGCCATCCAGATCACCGAGATTGCCCAGACCGTGGTGCGGATGGCGCTGCAGGACGACGTGACCGTAGAGGCAGCAGAAGAGGCGATGATCGCCAAGGCCGAAGAGATCGGCCTGAAGAAGGTCGCCCAGCAGAAGGTGTCACAGTTCCTTGCCAAGCAGGACGTGGAGATGCCGCACCTGTCGATCTACCAGTTCTGCAACCCGTTGGACGCAAGGCAGATGGTGATCGCCGACCCCGTGTTCTCGAGCTATATGCCGTGCCGTGTCTCGATGGTCGAAGACAGCGAGGGCAAGGTCTGGCTGATGATGCTCAACCTCGACATGCTGATCAACAGCAAGCTGCTGCCGCAGAACGTCGTGGAGACCGCAATCAAGGTCAACCAGCAGATGCTGGACGTGATGACCGCAGGGGCCGCCGGCAAACCCTGATCCGGGCCGCCGCGGTGTGGACTCCGCACCCTGCGGCATAGTGCGGGAGGCCGCGCCGCCGGTTGATCGCGCGGCCTCTTCCCGCCGCGCGGTCGCCCGGCCGCGCCCGGGTGCCTCAGGGGTCGGTTTCCAGACTGCTGCCCCCTCCCCCGACGAATCGCATCAGGCGCTCGAGACCGCTCGGCGCCGGCTCCGCGTTCGTTTGCGCACGCGGCTCCTGCAAGACCTGCTCCGCGGCGCGTTCCGCCGCCCGGTCGGCCGCTTGGGCGTCGGCCATCGCCCGCTCGATCCGATCGCGCAGGGCCAGCATCTCGACGTGGCCCGGGTCGACACTCAGGGCCCGTCCGACATAGAGCCCGGCCTTGGGCAGATCATCCTTAGCCAGCGCCTCCTCCGCCATTTCGCGATATTTCTGCACGATCTGGGCGAGACCCGCGTAGGCCTCGGCGTTGTCGGGATCCAGTGTCAACACCTGTCGGTAATAATCGTAGGCATTGTCTTCCTCGGGCAACAACAGCCTGTAGCGGGTCAGTGCCTTCTTGGCCAGCGCATTGAGTCGCTCGACCTCGGCAAGCCGCGCGTTTGCGGTCTCGGCCCTATCGGCGACGCCCGGGACATCCGCGACGGCGGCCGGCGAGAGCGGCGCGGCCTCCGACGCGCCCGGGCCAGCGCGGCCTGCCGGTGAAGGGGCCGTCGCGACCTCCGCCGGCGCCGGGATGTCCGCCGCCTGCGCCGTGACCTCATCCTGGGTGGACACCACGCCGACGTCACCGGCCGGTGCGGCCGGTACTTTGGCATCTTCGGCCGCGCCGCGCGCCGCAACCGCGGCGGCCGCGGTGACGCCTCGACCCGATGCCTCGCGCGATCCGGCCGGGCTCACGTCACGCACCACGGGAACGCTGGCGACCTCGGCGAGACCGGATGCGTGTGCTGCAGGGGGCGCGGGCGGCGCCGGGACGTCGGATCCGGGCGCAGTGAGGGGCGTATCAATGACCACGGGGTCGGGCGGAACCGGCTGACGTTGCGCCGGGCGTGGCTCGGCGGCCGCTGGTGTCACGTCGGGCGCCGCGGCAGCCGGCCGGGCGGACGATGCGACCATCCCGCCGCCAGGGGCAACCATCGGTTCATCGGCATCCCAGGCGACGATCGCAACGACACCGGCAACCGCCAGCATGCCCAAGCCGGCGAGCAGTGCCAGTCGCGAGGGTTCGGCCGGCCGTGCGCGGCGCGCGAGCCGGGCCTTGATGCCGGCCTGCGCGTCACCCGACAGCAACGGGGCAGCGGCCCGGCGACCGTGTTCACGCAGCGAGGCCGCGCCGGAACGCAGCCGGTCGCGGGCAACGGGTATCCACTGCGGCAGCCGCACGGCGGGCGATCGGTTCGACGGAGACGGGCCGCCGGATGCATCGTGCGCTTCGGGCCAGGCGGCGTCGCGCGGCCCGGTCCCGGCCGGGTCGTTCGGTGGGTAGGGATAGGCGCTGTCACTGCCGGGTGCCGCGTAGGGTGCAGCCACTACGCCGTCCAGCGGCTGCGCCGCGTCGGGATCTGCGAAAACACCACCGAGAGGCGCCTGTGCACGGTGGCCGGTGGTCGCATCGTCCGGTGGATAAAAGGCATCGAGGTCGTGCTGTGCGCCGACCTCCGTGGCATGCGCGACTTGGGGCATTCCGGACAGATCGATGCTCGGGGTCAGTTCCAGCTCGGCCAGGTCTTCGGGTATCTCCGGCGACTCGCCCCCGACTGGGTCACCCATGTTCAGCGGCGCCAACAACTCCTCTTTGAGATCACTGACGACCGCCTCGACGTCACGCGCGCTCAGTGTGTGGATCTCCTCACTGCTGGCATGCAGAAAAAGGCGGCTGCAGATCTTGTTGACCTGCCGCGGCAGGCCACGGCTATTGCGGAAGATCGCCATCACCGCAGACCCGTCGATCGACGGGTCGCCGCGCCAGTCCGCGTCCGCCAGTCGATACTCGAGGTAGGCCTTCGTTTCAAGGAGATTCATGGTCTGCAGGCGACAGCTCGCGATGACCCGGTGCTGGAACTGCTCCATCCCAGGTTCGCTCATCACCGCCTCGAGCTCGTTTTGGCCGAGCAGGATCAGCTGCAGCACTGGGCGCGTGTGGGCCTGCAGATCGGTCAGCAGCCGCATCGCCTCCAGCGCTTGATGCGACAGCGTCTGCGCCTCGTCGATCACGACCAGCGCGCGGCGTTTGGTTTGCTCCAGCTCGACCAGGAACTGCTCGATGCGATGCGTCAACATCGCCCGGTCCATGCCCTCGGCCGGCAAGCCGAACGCATAAGCCAGCTTGCGCAGCAGGTCGGTCGCGTTCAGCTCGTGCGCGATGAGCTGCACGCTAACCGTCTCGGACGAGTTCAGCTCACTGAGCAGACGCTGGGCGAGTGTTGTCTTGCCCGATCCGGGCTGGCCGGTGACGACGACAATCCCCTCGCCGCGCCTGACCGCGTAACGCAGGTAGGCCCAGGCCCGGGCGCAGCTGCTGTGGGGAAAGCAAATGCCGGGGTCCGGCAGCAGCCTGAATGGATCACCGCTGAGGTTGAAGAACGCCTCGTACATGCCAAATCCCTACGTGGACATCTCAGTTTATCAACCTTAACAGCTGGCACATGGATCCGCGAACGCGCCAAAACCGCGCCCTGCCCCGGGTCTAACGCGGCAGGCGCGCCCGGTAACCCAGCCGCGTCGCTCGATGCATGTGACCGATGCCTGCCGAGTGCCCTAGTGGATGCGCCGCGTCGTGAACGGGCAACGGATCGCAGGCCCGACCGCGCGTCTATTCGGCAGCGGCATCCTGCGCGATGCAGCGCGCGGCGGCCTCGCGGGTGTAGAAAGCGCCGTCCCGAATGAAACCGGCAACCACGCTCGGCAGCGCCTCGCGCACATGCCCGGCAGCGTCCCGCGCGGCCACCCAGGCGGCGGGCAGACCGTCGAGCAGATGCACCGGTGATGGCCTGCCGTCGGCAAACTGCGAGACGACCGCCTCGCCGGTGCTGAGATTGCAGTAAGCCGGCAGGAAACCTGCCGCCCGATTGTTGCAGCTGACCCCACCGGTGGCGCGGAACGCGGCGTTCTGGGCGCACAATTCACCGTCGCTGAGCCCGGGAGCAGTAGCCGAGCGCTCCGGGTCTCGACGCGCTTCCGCCTGCATGATCTCGCTCGTCACTGTACTGCCCGCCATAACCCGCCTCGAACGCACACAATCGGCCCAGACTACCGCTTGCCGAATGGAAGCATGTCTCATGCCACTGTCGCCGAAACGTAACAGCGAGCCATCCGGAAATCCCAACTTTTTCTTTTATAACAATCGGGTGAGCGCAACCTTCGGACCTGGCATCGGCGTCGGCCGTTGCCGTCATGGATCCGTCGCCTCACGGTAACGTAAAGTCTGTTTTACAATTCGCGCCGGACGATGGGCCCACAACTGCCACTGGGCGGCAGGCCTGCGCCGTCCGCCCTGCCCTGGAGCCGGCATGCCAGAGAGACCACCGCGCGGGCGCGCCACCGCCATCAATCCGCCCAACCGTTACCACGACCACCACCGGGAACGGCATGATGACGACGATGGGTCGCCGCTGTCGGGCGCGCTGCGTACCCGCGTCGGCATCGACCACGCACGTTATGCAATCAGCTACAACGACTCGCCGGATATCCCGTTCGACCGGTCGATCAACCCCTATCGAGGCTGTGAGCACGGCTGCATCTATTGCTACGCGCGGCCAACGCACGCCTGGCTCGACCTGTCACCCGGCCTGGATTTCGAATCCCGGCTGTTCGCGCGCCCCGATCTGCCCGATCGCCTGCGGCAGGAACTGGCGGTGCCCGGCTACAGCGCGGCGCCGCTGGCGCTTGGCGCGATCACCGACGCCTACCAGCCGATCGAGCGCAC
>CBFCWF010000133.1:0-11990 GCA_965601425.1 uncultured Chromatiaceae bacterium
TTGGGTGCCCCTGTTGCTGGTATTGATGGCCTGCAGCGGGATTGTCTATTACGGGCATCAGGTGGCGCGCGCCCTGGTCGATGCGGTCGAGACCAGCGCGCGGGCCGATGGTCGGGCGACGGCGCACGAGATCGTCGGTTTCATCGATCGCGAGCACGAGCGCCTGCATGCCTTCACGCTGGAAAAGGCCGACGAGATCCGCAGTATTCTCTCTTTTCCGGACGACTGGCCGGCGATCGAGGCGCTGCAGACGAGTATCAAGCGCATGTTCCGCGGGGCGATCGCGTTTTCGGTCACTGGCGCGGACGGCAGGCCTTTGTTCGAGGATTTCGACGGCCTGGTCGGGCCGGTCTGCGAGGCCTCGATGCGCGACTACCTGGACGCGCGACAGCGCGGTGACGGTGAGTACACGCTGCCGCCGATACACCCCGTGCCGGACGCCTACCATTTCGATCTGATCACCGAATGGCAACTCGAGGACGGCGCGACCGGCCTGTTCTTCATCAGCATGTCGCCGGACCGCATTGCTGAGCTGATCGCGGCCGCGGAGCAGGCATCCGGGGCCCGTATCCTGCTGGTCAACCGCGACGATCCAAGCCTGATCGAGGTGACCAGCGGCGGCGCAAGGGATACGCTGAGTGGTGATTTTCGCGTGGAACCCGAGGAGCTTGCTGCGGGACACTATGCCGTCGACCTACCCGGCACCGAGTGGCGCCTGCTGGTACTGCCGGACGCAGCGGCACTGGCTGCGTCGGTGCGCCAGGTCTACTTCAAGGTCGCCGGGTTGGTGCTCGCGCTGCTGGCGATCAGCGCTGCGCTGCTGTTTGCGATCCGCCGCTTCGAGCAACGCAACAGCGGCCTTTTCATGCGCAGCCTGCAGTCGAGCCTGAGCCGCCAGCGTGCGATTCTGCAGTCTATGGTCGACGGCATGGTGACAACCGATGCGACTGGCAAGATCCGGCACGTGAATCATGCGGTTACCAAGCTGTTCGGCTACCAGACCAGCGAACTGATCGGCGCCAATGTGCGGATGCTGATGCCTGAGCCCCATCGCTCGGCACACGACGGCTACATGCGGCACTATCTGGACACTGGAGAGCGCAAGATCATCGGCAAGGGCCGCGAGGTGATGGGACGACGCAAGGACGGCAGCCTGTTCCCGGTGCTGCTCACGCTCGGCGAGTCGATAGAGGGCGATGAGCACATCTTCGTCGGCATCTTGCACGACATGTCCGCGTACAACGCCGCCCAGCGCAAGATCGTGGAGCAGGCCTCGATGATCGAAAGGTCGCGCCAGGAACTCGACGAAATCAGTCAGATTGCGTCCAAGGACTTGCAGCTGCCACTGCAGCGGATCGCTGTGCTCGGTGCACGGCTCGGGTCGGAACCCTCAGATGCGATGGACGGCAACCGCCGGGCGCAGCTCAAGACGCTGGCCGATGAGGTGCGCGACATGAGCGAGCTGGCCAAGGGGCTCGCGGACTATGCCCATGTGGAGCGCGCGCCGGTCGATCAGGTAGTCGATCTCGACGAGGTGTTGCGCGAGGTTCAGCGGGATCTGGCTGGGCAGATCGCTCAGACCGGCGCAGAGGTCTCGGTCGGTCCGCTGGGTAGCGTGTTGGGCAATGCGGATCAGCTCCGCCAGGTGTTCTGGAACCTGCTCGACAACGCACTGAAGTTTCGCGATCCCGGGCGACCGCCACAGATCCGGGTCAGCCTGGGGTCGGCCGCTGACCGGCCGGACGAGACCGCGCCGGCGCGGCTCGTTGTCCGCGTCGATGACAACGGCATTGGTATCCCGGCGGATAAGCACGATGCGGTATTCGAGGCGTTCGGTCGCCTGCATCCGCGCGAGGCCTATCCGGGCATAGGCTTGGGCCTGTCATTCTGTCGCAAGATCGTCGAGGGCCTGGACGGGACCATCGATGTCGAGGGCCGGCCCGATGAGGGCAGCCGCTTCCGGGTTACGTTACGCCGCGCCGGATAGGCAACATCTGTTCACTGCGCATAGCTTGCATGAGCCGGGTTTGTCCCGAACCGGCCCGGACGGTAATCCTGGCGGCCTGTGGGCGCATCCGCTTGGCGATCGGGCAGGTCACGGCGGGCTGCGGGCACCTGTTCACGAGGGTTGGTCACCGGCGTTCCCCGTGTCTGCCGGAGCCAGCGCGCGATCCCAGTAGGGCTGGTCGCCGAAATACGCGGCCAGGTGATCGGTCAGCGCCTTCACGCGCCGCGCGGGCAGTCGCCCGGGCGGAAACACCGCGTAGATGCCGATGGGCGCTCGGCGGTACTCGGGCAGCAGCGCGACCAGCCGTCCGCGCGTGATCAGTTCGTTGACGATGAAGGTCGGCGTGTTCACGATGCCCAGCCCGGCGACCGCGGCCGACGCGAGCGCGTCGCCGTTGTTGGCACGCAGGCGGATGTTCGGGATCGCAACGACCGACTCGGCGCTGCCGCGCGCGAACACCCAAGCCTGAGCCGGCGGGAGGTTCGCATAGTGCAGTCCGATATGCCCACGTAGGTCTTCGGGGCGTTCTGGCACCCCATGCCGCGCCAGGTAGTCCGGACTGGCGCAGGTCACGAAGCGGACGGTTCCCAGACGCCGGGCGACCAGCGAAGAATCCCGCAGCGACCCGATCCGCACCGCCATGTCGAACCCCTCCTCGACCAGGCCCACCTCCCGGTCGTTGAGATCGAGATCCAGTTCGATGCCCGGGTGTTCGCCGAGGAATTCGTTGAGGGCCCCGGCGAGGTGGTGTAGCCCGAACGACAGCGGGGCGGCGATGCGCAGCCGGCCACGCAGGACGGTTGACGAGTCGCTGACCGACTGCTCCGCTTCCGCGAGCTCGGCGAGGATGCGCACGGCGTGACGGTAGAACGCCTCGCCCGGTTCGGTCAGCGACAGGCTGCGCGTGGTCCGTCGCAGCAAATGGACCCCGAGGTGCTGCTCGAGCAGGCCGATGCGTCGACTCACAACCGATTTCGCGACCCGAAGCCGCTCAGCAGCTTTGCTGAAGCTCCCGGCCTCGACCACGGCCACCAGCGATTCGAGGCCGGCGAACCTATCCATATTGTTCGAAAAATCCGAACATTGATTTGCATGATCCCATATTTATTTTGCTTTCGGCAACGGTGATGCTGACTGCATTGGTGGCGGTTGGCGCCGCCCCAGGAATCCGGAGAACGACAGATGAACCAGAATCCCATCACGAACCTACTGCGCATCGACAGCAGCGCGCGCGGCGCCGACTCGGTATCGCGCGCGATCGGTGACGAGGTGGTGGCCCGACTCGCCGCCCGTCATCCCGGCATGCGGGTCACCGATGTCGACCTCGCCGAAGGCGTGCCGCATATCGACGCCGACTGGGTCGAGGCCAATCTGACGCCGGCGGCGCAGCGCAGCCCCGAGCAGCGGGCGCGCCTGGTGGCCTCTGACAACGCGGTCGCGGTGCTGCGTGACGCCGACGCTGTAGTGCTGACCTCGCCGATCTACAATTTTTCGGTACCGTCGGCGCTGAAGGCTTGGATTGATCACGTCTGCCGTGCGGGATTGACCTTCCGCTACACGCCGGACGGGCCGCAGGGGCTGTTGCAAGACCGACCTGTGTTCCTCGTGATGGCGTCGGGCGGCGTACCCTTCGGCAGCCCCGCAGATTTCGCCAGTGGCTATCTGACGCAGGTGCTGCGCTTTATCGGCATCGAGGATGTACGCCTGATAGGCGCCGAGCGCGTCGCCGCCGACGCGGCAGGTGCACGTGCCGCGGCGCTCGCCCAACTCGACCATTGGCTGCCGGTGCAGACCGGCCGGGCGGCCTGAGGAGGCAGAGATGCAAGACAGTGTAAAAGATGTGACCGTGAGCCAGCGCGCGGTGTCGCGCGTGATTCGCGGCCGTCCTGCGACCGACGGGGCCGGCGTCGAGCTGACCCGGGTGATCGGTCAGCCCGATTTGCCGATGCTCGACCCGTTTCTGCTCTTGGATGCGTTCCGCTCTGACCGCCCGGACGACTATATCGCCGGTTTTCCACCGCATCCGCACCGTGGCTTCGAGACTGTGACATATTTGCTGGCCGGGCGCATGCGGCACAAGGACAACACCGGTCACGAGGGGGTGATCGGGCCCGGCGGCATCCAATGGATGACCGCGGGCCGCGGTATTGTGCATTCCGAGATGCCGGAGCAGGAGCACGGGCTGCTCGAGGGTTTCCAGCTGTGGGTCAACCTGCCGGCCGATCACAAAATGGACGCGCCGGCCTACCAGGAGCACTCGGCGGGGCGGATTCCGGAAGAGGTGAGAAGCGCTGGGGCGCGGGTCCGTGTCATCGCCGGGCGCAGCTCGCTGGGTACCACAGGTCCGGTGGTCCAGCCGTTGACCGAGCCACTGTACCTCGACGTCGGGCTGGCTGCGGATGCCGAGTTCAGCGAGACCCTACGATCGACGCACAATGCTTTCCTGTACGTGATTGCCGGCAGGGTGCGTGCGCAGGATGCGGACGGCCGGGGGGTCGAACTCGTGCGCGACGAACTCGCGGTGCTGTCGCACGGCGACCGGCTGACCGTGCAGGCCGGTGATCGGGCGGCCCGGTTCCTGCTGGTCGCCGGCCGGCCGCTGGACGAACCGGTCGCCCGTGGCGGGCCGTTCGTGATGAACAGCCAGGCACAGATCCGTCAGGCCTACGCGGACTTCGAAGCGGGGCGTTTCTGATCCCGGCTTTTTGATTGCGCGCGTCTTTCGCGTACCCTGGTCGCAGAGAGATGCAACGGGGAGAACTGCGCATGCGATTCGCGATACCTGCCGCCGCCGCGGCATTTTCCGTGGCCGTGGCCCCGGCCCTCGCGACCGACATCGATCCACTCGATCGCTACGACATTATCGAGCTGGTCAGCGAACAGACGGTCGAGTGCCGCAAGGAGAAAGACCAGAGCCTGTGTTCCAATTGGTTCAGTGAGCAGGGTGTGGTCAAGCGCATCATGCACGACGACGGGGAGCGCCGCGACGGCCGTTGGTTTGTCGACGATCAGGACCGACTGTGTATCCTGTGGGAGGCGAAGCTGAAGCCGCTGTGTTTCCTGGTCTACGAGGCACCCGACGGCAGCTACCGGCTGATCAAGGGGGAGAAGCACATCACGACCATCCTCGGGATCGAGAGCGGCAACAGCAGGGACCTATGATTTCCACCGTGCTGGAAAGAGAGGGTCAACACTTTGCCGAATCGCACACGATGCCGGACGTCCGCCATGGGTGGAACGCGCTACAAGGGGCTCCGGCGCGGTGCCGTGCTATCGGTTCCTGACTCAGCCGCGCGGCTGCGACTGATCAACGAATATCAGCTCGGCGGTATCGAAACCCAGCGCTCGCGCGCGTTCGACGAAGCGCGCCCGTAATGGGTCGCTGACCGTCGGGGTGCGCGACAACAGCCAAAGATACGATTCGTCGGGTCCCGACACGAACGCGTATTGGTATCCCTCGCGGTCGAGCTCGAAGATCGCGTAGGCACCATAGAAGGGGCCGAAGAACGAGACCTTGAGGTAGCCCTCGTCCGGGCTGCGCACGAAGTAGGCCTTCCCCTCGGACTCTTTCCATTCGGCCTCTGCGGCAGAGAAGCCCCGGTTCACGACACGCACGCCGCCGTCGTCGCGCAGACTGTACTCGGCCGTCACCTGCTGCAACCCGCGTTCGAACGAATGGTCGAGCCGGGCGATCTCGTACCACTTGCCGAGGTAGCGGTCGAGTTCGAAGCCCTGAACGGGGGTCACGGCCTGCGGATAGCCGAGGCAGCCGCCGAGCAGCAAAACCAGGATGGCCGGCAGCAGGTACTGCAGCATCGGATGGCACGGGCGGCTGGCAGTTTTCGGGCGCTGCTTGGTCATGGTTGGTACCTCATTGAAGACTCAGGATCTGAAACAGAAGCATGGCAGGCTGATGTCGGAGCGAATCGCCAGCAGGCGCGCCAGAAAAATCGTCAGGCCGGCACCGACACCCGTCGGGCGATCACGGAGATGCAGGCCGCGCTCCCAACGACGTGATAGAGAATACCTGGTCCTTGGATCCAGAACACCTCGCAGTCGAGCGGCATGTCGCGCAGCGAGCCGCCTCCGCAGGCGTGCGTCTCCCACGAACGAATACAGCTCATCGTAAGGCCGCCGTCTTGCCGATTGCCGATGCCGCTTGTGGATCGGCTGAGTGTTACCAAACTAGGGCCTGTTAACACTAATCAAGCAGCCCACTGGGAGCGCATGGCCGACTCGGGAAATGCTGACTTGTCTGCGTTTCCCGTGACACAGGGATGCGTCAGCTGACAAAGCCAGGATGGCTTTGACCCGCGTTTCCCTAGAGCGGCCGGATCAGTAATACTCTTTTGGGAACGTCATGAAAATGACATCCTCTACACGTTGCCACCAGCTGCGTGCCGGCTGTCTGCTCACGGACTCTTCGTCGTTGACCCAGCGCAGACCAAGAGCGCTATCCATTTCCACGCGCCAACTGTTGACTGGCTCCAGGTCTCGCTCGATCAGCGCCGCCAGCGCGTCACCCAGATCGCGGCTCCGAACGAACACGCCCATTTCGGTGTTGATCTCCGCCGATCGGGGGTCAAAGTTCATCGAGCCGATATAGACCTGCTCACGATCGACGACCATGGCCTTCGAGTGCAAGCCCATGTATTCCGCCCGCGTCGGTGGCGTATCGGAAACCAGCGGCTGGAGCGCGGCATCGTGACGCATTTCGTAAAGCTGCGCCCCCGTCTCCAAGATTGGTCTGCGCCATTCCTTGTAGTGGCTGTTGACGGCAGGGACGTCGTGCGAGGCGAGCGAATTGGTGAGGATCTTGATCTCGACGCCGCGCTCCTTGAGTTCGCGCAGCATCGAGATTCCACGCTCGGTCGGGATGATGTAGGCATTGACAATCAGGAGTTCATGCTGGGGTGCCCTCAACAGCGTGTGGATTCGCTCCAGCATCACGTGTTCTATCCCTCCAGTCTTTGGACTGTCTGCCCAGATCTGGCTGGTCCCGATGTGGAGATCGTCTGACAGCGTCGCCAGTTCGGCTGACCAGGATTGCGGTGCTATGGGGAAGTGCACCAGCGACTCGGCGTCCCTGAGATGCTGCAACATCTCCGCGTGACCCGTCGCCTGCTCGTCCGCAGTGACCGGCAGGTTGAGTGCCGCAGCCGGTATCACCCAGTCACTGTTCCAATACGCATCGAAGACGGTCGACGTCTGTCGCGCGACCGGGCCGACACCGAGTACGTCCAGATCGTGGAAATTGAACGATCCGTTCAGGCCCATGTATTCGTCGCCGATGTTCCGCCCGCCGACGATCGCTACTCGATTGTCGACGATCATCGCCTTGTTGTGCATGCGCTGGTTAACTCGGCGCATCTCGCCGACGGTTTCTTCGACCCGGCCCGCGATCTCGCGATTCGACCAGGGATTGAACAAACGCAGCTCGATGTTGGGATGTGCGTCGATCCGTGCCGCCACCCGGTCTCTAAGGCTGACCGTGGTCGCATCGCTGATGAGGGTATTGAGATCATCGATCAACAGGCGTACCCGTACGCCCCTGTCTGCCGCATCGAGCAGGCGCTTGGCGATGATCCGGCCGGCGTCGTCGCCGTACCAGAGATAGTACTGGGCATCGATCGATTGCCTGGCCGTGTCGATCAGCGCCAGCCGCCAGCGCAGGCCGTCTTCGTTGCGATCGAGCAGTCTGAATCCCGAGGCCTCGGGGCCGTGCGTGGCGCGAATCTCAGACTCGAGGGCGGTGAAGACGGAATCCGGACTGGCCGGGAGCGCATGGCTTGGCTCAGCGGGGGGATAAGGCGCCACCGTCCTTGTCGCACACGCGAGCAGGCCCAGCAGCATTATCGGTATCAGTGCATGGCTTAGCTGAGGGCGCATTGCTCCTGTCTCCTCGTGGCGCTGTCAATGTGCCACGCCAATGTCCAGCTGGAAAGTCGGACAGCCGCCGCACCTCGCGCTAGTCGGTCGCCTCTGGGGCCACTTCCTCTGGCCGTTTCCCCGGAGGCAGCGGCTCTGCCCAGCGTAGGCGCTGCAGGTCGCTGAGAGGGCGTCGGCCTTTCCCAACGACCAGCACGACCCGCAGCCCGTCCGTGTAGTAGGGGTCATTGGTGTAGTTGTGGCGCGGGTTTGCACGGTCGGTGTAGCCCACGCCGTCGACGTGGCCAAATGCCGACAAGGTCTGCGACGCAGCCATATCCAGCGTGATGTAAAGCCTTGCCTCGTCCACGACCGGGTCTATCTTGTGGGTCACCCACGTCTTGCTGGATAACTTGATGCCTATGTCGCGCGTGATCTGACCGACCCAGACGTCTTGTCCTTCCAGGGTGACGGGCGCCAGCCACAGTCGCAGATGGTTGCGTTCGTTGACGCTGTTGCGGGCCTTTTGCAGCGCGATGTCCTGCGGTCGCCCGAAGAGATAGAGGGGCGAAACGGGCGATGTCCGGTAGTACCAACCGAACAGTGACGAGGCCACCGTTCGCCATATCGTCTTTTGACGCACGGTTTCCGTGAGATCCCAGCCGCGGCGCTTCAACGTGGCCAGCATGTGCCGCCCTTCGCCGACAATCACCAGATTCAGTGGGTCGCCAGGCGTCTCGCGGTCGCCGCCGGCCACGCAGCAAGGCAGGGCCTCCAGATAGGCGCGCAGCCCGTCGAGGTCCAGCTCGCGGATCGCGCTCTCCGAGTAAATCTGATGAAAATCGACCTGCAAGAAATCTGCTTCGAAACCCGGTATCAACTGCGCGAATTCGAACGAGCGGACATCCTGCTCGGCCACCAGATCGACCGCAAAGGCCTTGGCACCCGGGTCCAGGTTCGTGTACACGAAACCGCTTACCGTGCTGTTCGGCGGCACCAGCACCGGTAGCTGGCTCTCAAGAAACAGATCTAACAATTCGTCCCACCGGGTTCCGTCCCGCGTGCGGAACATCCACGCGACTTCTGACGGCGCGAAGTAATCAGGGTCGATGCTGAGCAGCATGACCGCGTACTGCTTTTCTGTCTGGTTGTCGATTTCGATCCAGACTGGTTGAATCCACCTTTTCGCGAGTGGCAGTGAGAAGTGGTCCATCGCTTCCCGGGGACTGAGCACCGCCGCCGACACCCGCATATCCGCATCGGCCTGTGTTTCCGCACGCATGCGAAAATCCTCGCTGTCGGTCTGCGGTGGGGAAGCCGCGCAGCCCAATAAAAACAGGAAAAAAATAAGCAATAAAGAGGATCTAGGCCGCGCGCGCATCCTGTTGCAGGATTTCCCAGTCGCTTCCGATACGGTGCCCCGCCGTTGTCTTGATACCAATGGCATTGACTTGGCATTTAAGTTGCGGATTGGCCTCATGATACCGCTCGTTGCTTCCGTAAAATACCGTGACTACTTGCCGGTAGGCTCGACGGCGACGCCCATGCCGCGGAGTTTTGCTCCGAAATCACCGGAATCCGCTCAAGTGAACTGCCATGAGTGCTCATACGACGGCCGCTTGCCTTTGGCATGGCGGCAATGTGTATTTCGAAGCGCCCGTGGTTCCGGACTTCGCGAGTGCCAGCCGCGCGAATGGAACAGGGACCCTCGCATAGCACCAAACTAACCCAAACGCCGCGCGTCTTTCCACCGAAAAGGTCTGTGGCGTCGGGTTGACGGCATCACCAGCGATGGCTGGGTTGCGATCGCAGCAGGGCCGTCGACTGTCTGGCCTGAACTGAGCGGCCGCCGGAATGCGCGGCTGCATCATCGATCTGGATGAGCCTGCGATACCACGGGACAGGGTAAAGCCCAATCTGCGCATCCACAGCCCGGCCGCGGGCCCGGTGGCGGGCAATGTATTCATCGACAATGTCGGCAACCGACGTGCCGAGGAAGACATCGTCGAACCCGGCTGTCTGCTCAGGTCACCGAGTTCGGTGTCGACTTCCGGGGGTGTGGCGTGGGGCCGCGGTAGTCAGCGTGCAACCAGTGTCAGCAGGCGGTCGCCACGTCGCAGCCGGATCCGGCTGATACCGTCTTCCGTGGCGTCGCGCAACTGATCGAGCGTGCCGACCCGGATGCGGTTGACCTGAAACATCACGTCGCCCTCGCGCAGGCCGCTTTTCCAGGCGTTGCTGTCCTCTTGTACTGGGCCGACCGCGATACCGGGGTTGGTCCCGAGGCCGGATTTGTCGACCACCTCGCCGAGCCGTGCCCCACGGAAGCGCCGATGCACGCGAGCGCCGTCGACGAAATGCTCGAACGGGTCTGCGATGCGTGCGTCGAGGCGCCTGGAGCGGCCGCTGCGAATGACCTCGAGCGCGACACGTTCACCGACCCGCATCAGCGCGAACTGGGTGTTCAACTCGGTCGCACTGCGAATGGGATGATCGTTTACCCGCACGATCAGGTCTCCGGCGCGCAAACCCGCGAGTTCGGCGGCCGAGTCGGGCTTCACCTCGCTGACTACGGCGCCGCGCGTGCCCTTCGGGGCCTTGAGCGCGCGCGCCAGATCCGGCGTCAGGTTCTGCGCAATGACTCCGAAGGTACCGCGCTGCACGCCGCCGTGCTCGACAATCTGGCGCTTTATCGCCTTGGCCATGTTGACCGGTATCGCAAACCCGATACCGACGTTGCCCCCGCTAGGGGCGAGGATCGCGGTGTTGATGCCGACCAGCTCGCCGCGCAGGTCCACCAGCGGACCGCCGGAGTTGCCCGGGTTGATCGACGCATCCGTCTGGATGAAATTCTCGTAGCCCTCGATGCCGAGGCCACTGCGACCGAGCGCACTGATGATGCCCGAGGTGACCGTCTGGCTCAGTCCGAACGGATTGCCGATCGCGACCACGAAATCGCCGACCCGCAGCCGGTTTGAATCGGTCATCTGAATTGCGGTGAGATCGCGCGCGGGGATCTCCAGCACCGCGACATCGGTTTCGGGGTCCGAACCGAGCAGCTCGGCCTTCAGCTCGCGACCGTCGTTCAGCGTCACGTAGATTTCGTCAGCCTGTTCGATCACGTGATGGTTGGTCAGCACGTGCCCCTGCTTGGCATCGACGATCACGCCCGAGCCAAGGCTCTGGTTGCGCCGCTCGCGCTTGTCCCGTGGCAGTTCGAAAAACCAGCGGAAAAAGGGGTCGCGCAACAGCGGGTGATCCTCGGCGCGGACCACGCTCACAGTAGAGATGTTGACCACCGCCGGCGTGACGCGTTCGAGCATTGGCGCCAGGCTGGGCAGCGGCGCGCCATCGACCCGCGCCGGCAACGAGGCGCCGGCCGCTCCGGTGCCGAGCACGAGCAGCAGCGCCAGCAACAGTCGGTTGAACGAGTGCATCGAGTGGGCGATTCCGTCCTGATCAGGCGAGTCCCGGCAGCTGGACTGCCGGGACCGGTCTTTGCGCGCGGGGCGTCAGGCGACCTTCGTCGCCGCTGCCGCCTGGTTCTCGATCAGCTTCTCGTCACTGGAGCGGATCTCGATCCGGCGCGGCTTCATCGACTCGGGGACCTCGCGCATCAGATCGATGTGCAGCAGTCCGTCCTTGAGTTCGGCACCGCTGACCCGCACGTAGTCGGCGAGCTGGTAGGTGCGCTCGAAGTTACGATTTGCGATACCGCGGTGCAGGAATTTGCGATCCGCCACGTCGGCGTCCTTTTTGCCTGCCACGGTCAGCAGGTTCTCTTTGACCTCGATTTCGACC
Source organism: uncultured Chromatiaceae bacterium (assembly GCA_965601425.1). Lineage (GTDB taxonomy): Bacteria > Pseudomonadota > Gammaproteobacteria > Chromatiales > Chromatiaceae > Thiosocius. Next base: position 11,678 of record CBFCWF010000133.1, read on the forward strand.
TCGTCGGGGCGGAAGCCGGCGACTGCCATGCTGATCCGGTACTGGTCGTCGCCGGTCATCTCGATGTTGTAGGGCGGATAGCCGCCGGCGTCGGCACGGTTGGCCGATTCCAGGGCATTCGCCAGGCGATCGAATCCGATGGCGGTACGAAACAGCGGGCTGAAATCAAATGCGTTCATGGTGTTGTCCTCTCTATCAAGCAACAAATCAGGGGTGGCGTTCCGATGGAACCGCCGCTTTTCCCGGGCCCGTCAGGCGCCCGTGGGACTGAGATGGGGATGGAGGCAAGCGTTTCAAGGGCAAAGGTCCGGGC
>CBFCWF010000134.1:0-11946 GCA_965601425.1 uncultured Chromatiaceae bacterium
GAGTCGTCGGAAGCATCAAGGGATACTCGGCTAGATTCGGTCAAGAACCGCATCGATGGGGGAGACTAGTCTATGGAGATCATCGTCGCCCTAATCATCATGCTGATCGCCTTGATCGCCGAGGGATTCTTTTCCGGGTCCGAGATCGGGGTCGTTAGTTCGGACCGCATGAAGCTGCGCCAGGACGCGGCCAAGGGTTCTGAAGGCGCCAAGCTGGCGCTGAAAATGCTGCAAAAGCCGGAATGGCTACTATCGACGACACTGGTCGGCACCAATATCTCGGTAGTCACCAACACGACAGTCGCGACCGGACTGATGATCCATCTGTTCGGCCCAGACTACAGCTGGCTGGCCATCGTGTTCGTGGCCCCTTTGATCTGGATCTTCGGTGAGATCGTTCCGAAGAGCGTTTTTCAGCAAAGAGCCAACGAAATCACGCCGCACGTCATTTACATCATTCGGTTTTTCTCAATCGTTTTCTACCCGATACTTGCGGTCTTCAGCGTGCTGACCCGGCTCCTGACCAAGCTCGTCGGTGAGAAGACCTCGAACATATTCACGCTCCGGGAGCAGATCATATCGATGTCGCACATGTCGGAACCGGGCGGGGAGGTGGACCCCCGCCAAGGTAAGATGATCCGTCGGATGTTCCGTTTTTCCGAGACTTCGGCCACCCAGGTCATGGTGCCCCTGATCGACGTCGTCGGGGTCGAGAAAGGCACGAGCTGTGGACACGCAGTCCATCTCGCGGCGGAATCGGCGCATCGGAACCTGGTGGTCTATGACGGTCGAATCGACTTGATCATCGGCATGGTGCACTCGCTGGAGCTGCTGGGGATAGAACCGGAGACGCCGTTGGATGCCTTCGTCCGTCCGGTACGCTATGTGGGCGGAACCAAAAATGTCCAGAGCCTTTTGCACGAACTCCGGAAGACCGACGAGGGTCTGGCGGTCGTCATCGACGAGTATGGCGTTGCCCGGGGCATCGTCACGGCCGAAGACATCATGGAAGAGGTCGTCTCCGAGATGGAGGACGAGTTTGACCGCGATAGGGGCTCCTCGCCGAAGGTACACAAGCTGGGCGAGCAGGACTACCTGGTGAGTGGGCGCATCGAGCTGGACCACCTGATGGATCAGCTCGACATCTCGATTCGGAAGGGGGCCTACCAGACACTTGCGGGATATCTGCTGGAGAAGTCACAGGAAGTCCCGCGAGAGGGGGCCGTGATCGAATCGCACGGTATCAAGTACCGGATATCCAAGCGCACGGATACGGTCATCGAAGAGGTTCGAATCTCCTGGTAAAGGGGTGAATCTCGTGCGGTTGCCTCGAGATCGCGGTCCTGGGCGTTGGGGGAGATCGGAGTGGATTCGCCCGTTCCACCCGTCCAGGCCCTTCGGGAGGCTCAGAATTTCGGCACGCATGCGAAAGTGGGCGCACCCGTCGAGCGAAGGGGCAACCTGACCCGACGAGACGACATGGCCTGATCGATGCGCGCCGGTGACGCGTGGCAAAGGCATGTGGAAGGCACGGTTCCCCGAAAAGCACGATCATTCTCGGGTGTGTTCGAGGTTCCGGAATCGGGCGCAATACAGTGCAGAGACGGCAGTTGATGCAGTCGCAGAACGGCACATAGACCGATACAGATTCGTAGCGAACACGAAAACAACGATCGGCTGATCAGCCTGTATGCTTTCCAGGCCTTCCCCCGTTGCTCTCCCGGGTCGCCGTTTCGGGCGTGGCGGGATTGGTGGGCGCATGCGGTTGAGACTCCGGCGACGATGCTGTTGCGGGCCGCTGCGGGCCGTTCTCCGGCACCGGCGCATTGACCGGTACCGTGACTCGAAACTCGCTGCCGGCGCCGGGCGCGCTCGAAAGCTCGACCCGCCCGCCCAGCACATTGGTGACGATGTTGTGCAGGATATGCAGACCCAGCCCTGTGCCACCGCTGCCCAGCTTCGTCGTGAAGAAGGGGTCGAATATCCGCGACTGCATCTCTTCGGGTATGCCGTAGCCGTCGTCCGATACCCTGATGACCACCTGATCTGTCCCGAGGGGGTCGACCACGACCCTCACCTTACCGCTGGCCTTTCCCGCGAGGCCATGTATCAAAGCATTGTTCACAAGGTTGGTCAGGACCTGGCTGAGCGGACCCGGATAACTGTCCAGTTCGATGCCGTCCGGAACGCGGGTCTCCAATTGGTAGGGCGTGCGTTTCAACGTCGGGTGCATGATCAGCGACAACTCCTCGACGATTTCTTTCGCTTCGAACCTTCGGCGCTGTGAACTCGCCCGGTCGGCCGCCACCTGCTTGAAAGTCGACACCATCTCGGATGCGCGCTGGATGTTGCGCAGCGCGATCCGCGCTGCCGAGTCCAGGTCCTGAACAAACTGGTCGAGTGTGGATCGTTTCAGTCCCTGCTCGACCTGATCTCGGAACGTCCTGATATGGTCTTCCAGCGTCGACAGGGTGATGCCTGCATTGCCGATCGGCGTATTGAGTTCGTGTGCAATACCGGCCACCAGCTCGCCAAGTGCGGCCAGTTTTTCCGACCGGACCAGCTCGTCCTGGGCGAGCTTGAGCGATGCCAGCGTATGTTTCAGCTCCCAATTGGAGTGTCGCAACTCTGCGGTGCGCGCGGCGACCTGCAGTTCCAGGCCCTGGTTCATACGATCGAGTTTGAGCTGCATCCTGCGCGTATCGGTGATATCGACATAGACGAAGATCACCTGCCGTTCCGCCTGCGATGTCACCGCTGCAGCCGAGACGCTGCACAGAATCTCCTCGCCTTTCGCGCTCAGCATCGAGGCCTCGTAGTCCTTCACCTGGCCGTGTTCCTCGAGGCGGCGAAGCAATGTCTCCCGGTCGTGCGGATGCTTCCACCAGTTGAGCACCTTGCCGTTGCGACCAATCACCACATCGCGGCTGTGGGCAAATAGCTCTACCCATGCCTGATTGATATCGAGTACCGTGTAGTCGTGGTCGGCCGAGCGCGAGATCAACATCGCGTTGGGCGCGATATTGAACAGTTCCAGCAGGTATTTCTCGCTCTTTTCCAACGACGACTCGCGCTGCGCGATCGCCCTTGCCATCCGTCCCAGGTCGTTGCCGAGTTCATCGATTTCGACGATGCGGCTTGGCCGCCATGAACCCGAATAGTCACCGCGGCTGATCAGACGCGACTGGCGTATCAGGCCACGCAACGGCCGCTGTATCGCGACAGCCCAGATCGGCGCCATCAACAGGCCGATCAGTCCGGACGCCAGCAGCCCAAGGAGCGCCAGATAAAGGGTCCGCGCATGATCGGGGTTGCTGACGCCCGAGGGGATCATGGAGATTACGAGCCAACCGAGCTTTTCCGATTGGTGGTAGGCCGGATAGAAGCTCGCCCCGCTGATGTCGATCACGTCCGGCGGCCGTTCGCCGCTGCGCGCGGCCGTGACAATCGGGTGCATGCCCCAGTGGGTATGACGGAAGCTACTGTCCGGCAGGTTGTCCGCCACCCATTCACCCTGTCCGTCGATCACGAATACCTGGTGCTTGACCGGCACCAGTGCCTTCAGGACGATGTCGCGCAGGCGGCCAGTGGTCATCTCGGCGATGATGAACTGCTCGTCGTCCGGGTAAGCGACAGCGACGGTCAACTCGCCCTTCAGTGCCGATAGATAGCGATCGCTCCAGATCGGATGCTGTGCATTCAGTACTTCCCTGAACAATGTGTTGCCGGAGAGATCGGCGCCAACCAGTCGGTTCTGCCTGGCGCCCCTGCCGTCCACGGATGCGGAGGCGTGCACGATGCCGCGCCTGTCGACGAGGTATATGGCCTGGAACCCTTCCTCATTCAGGATGCTGCCAAACAGTTTTGCCGCCCAGTCCATGCCGAGTTCGTGCCTGAGCAGCAACGCGGGTCTCAGCTGGGTCTGCAGTGCACCGATCGTGTTCTCGAGCAGGTCTGACACGTTTCTTGCGGTCAGCTGCGCGTCCTGTAACGCATCCTGCTTTATCTGCGGCAGCCGGTAGGCGAGCAGACCGAGCCCGACGATGCTGAATGTCAGCAGCGTGGTCGCGAACAGCAACAAGATCAGAAAGGTTCGGAGTCGCCACCTCGGCATCGTGCGGCTAACGAACTACCAGATAACGACCGTTCTCGATCCGTGCCATGAACACGTCGCGTTGTGCGTCACCGAAACGATCGAAGTTCACCGGTTGCTGCAGGCCAGGGAACCCGTCGGCGCCGATCAGCCGCTGCTTGAGATCTCGGCTGCCGGGCTCCGCGAGCGCGCTCAGCACCGCGTAGGTCGCATCGTAGGCCGCGGTGCCGCCGAACCCGGGATCTTTCCCGAAACGCTCGAAATAGGCCTCCTTGAACCGCAGGTAGGCGGGCGCCTGGCTGTCGCGGTCAAAGAAGGTCGTCAGCGTCAAGTGTTCCACTGCGCGTCCTCCCAGCTCGATCAGGGCCTCCGTCGCACTCCATTCCACGGCGATAAGCTTCAGGTGCGGGGCCTGCCGCTGCGCCTCGTGTGCGAGGCGCGCGGTGTCGACGGCGCTTGCGATGAACAGCAGGGCCTCCGGATCACCCTCGACCATCTGCCTCACGACGTCGCCATGCTCCGTTTCGCTGTCCGCGGTGAACGCGACCCGGGCCACCACTTCACCGCCGCGTTCTGCAAACTGTTCGGTGAAGATGTCCAGCCATGTCTCGGTGTAGGCGCGGTTGTCAAGATCGAGGCACGCGGCCAGGCGGGTGTGTCCGGCCACGTCAGCGAGGTAGGCCGCTGAGAAGCCCGCGTAGGCGCTGTTGTCCGAGGACACGCGAAGGAAATTGTCGTCTTGGCCGCTCAACGCGGTGGTCGTGACTGTCGGGCTGATCATCAGCAGCCCGTGGCGCTCGGCGGCGGGGCGCGCGACCATGGCCATCGAACTCGTCATCGGGCCGACGATGGCGACCACTTGTGCTGCGGCCAGCCCTTCGATCGCCTCACCCATCTTGTCGGGATCCTGCGCATCGTCCTTGACGACCAGCTGAACCGGATGACCATCGACGCCGCCCCGGGCGTTGAACTGCGCGACCGCGAGCAGCGCGCCGTTGCGTCCATCATTGCCGAGGTCGGCGACCCTGCCGCTCAGACCGCCGACAAAACCGATCCGAACCGGCTCCTGCGACTCGCAGGCGCCCAGCGACGCGAGTAGTGGGAGCATCGCTATCCAGCCGAGATACAGCCTACCGCGCATGCTCTTGCTGCGTGAGCCATTGAAACAGCTCGTGCTGCGGCATAGGCCTGGCGAAGTAGTAGCCCTGTGCCTCCTCGCACCCCATGGCCAGAAGGGTCTCCGCCTGCGCAGCAGTCTCGATGCCTTCGGCGACGGTCCGCATATCGAGTCGAAGGGCGAGGTCTATGATCATCGCGGCAATACTGAAATCGCGACTGCCTGACGCATTGCCGCTGATGAAAGAACGGTCGATCTTCAGTCGATTCGCGGTGAGCTGATCGAGATAGGACAGCGATGAATAGCCCGTTCCGAAATCGTCGATCGCGATCGTAATGCCGAGGTCGGCCAAGCGCTTCAGCCGGTCGATTACCAGCGACTGACCGAGTACCGACACCGACTCGGTCACCTCCAACTCGAGCTGCGCGGGCTGTACGTCGGCCGCCACGAGTTCCGATTCCACGATCGAAACGAACAGTGGCTGGCGCAGTTGGGCCGGCGAGAGATTCACCGCGACGCGCAAATCGGGACGCCCGGAGCTTTGCAGCATCTTGGCGACCTGCAGCGCCTGACGCAGCACCCAGGTGCCGATATCGACGATCAGGCCTGTCTGCTCAGCCAGCGGGATGAATCGGCCGGGCGCGACTGACTGGCCGGAAGCGGTTTTCCAGCGCAGCAGTGCTTCCAGCGCGATCACGCGGCGGCTGGCCAGGTCGACTTGCGGCTGAAACGCGAGGAACAGCCGGTCTCTGCCGAAGTCCTGCTTGAGTTCGTGCAGCAGCAGCGCGTGTTCGCGGGATTCGCTCTGCATTGCCCCATCGAAGTGTAACGATTGGCCGTGGCCGACCTGTTTCGCTCGCTTGAGTGCCGTCAGTGCCTCTTTGAGCAGTGTCTCGCCGTCTTTACGCGCATCGACCACGCCGGAGAATCCCAGGCAGACAGACACCGCCTGCTCCTCCGAGCGGTCGATTTGCAGGGGTCGCGCGAACAGCGCACTCAGGCGGCCCGGATTGACGTACTCATTGGGGCCGATCACGCCGAAGGTGTCGCCACTGATCCGTGCAATGACGCACTGTACGTCCGCAAGGGTATCGAGGCGTCTTGCCGCAGCCCGAAGTATCCTGTCACCGTAACGGTGACCGAAGAGATCGTTGGTTGCCGAGAACTGATCGATGTCCAGAACGCCCAGGGCCAGCGTCTCGCCGGCAGATTTCGTCATGCGTTCGATCGCGGCGATGAAACCCCGGCGGTTCGGCAGTCTCACCAGTTGATCGTTGAATGCGGAATCACTGAGTCGCTCCACCAGTTCGACGTTGCGGCCGCACAGCGCGGCATTGTTGCAGAACATCTCCAACATGCCGCGATCGAGCTCCCCGATCGGCCGGGCAGTCTCTAAACAGGCGGCGAGATCACGATCCGTACCAATCTGGAACAGCAGGCAGACGCACTGTGGTGTGATCAGGTTGGTTCGTTCCGACAGGCTGCGTCGCAAGAGCCCAGCGAGCCCTGGATGCTCGCTGTCGTCAAGGCAAGGGTCGGCACGGTCGCGATAGGTGCCGGCAGACGCAACGACCTTCAGTTTCGTCGGCGCTTCAGGGTCGGCCTCGCCGTCCAGGCGGCATACCAATCCGTTCGGTGCAACACCAACAAAGAGCGCCAGTTCGTTCAGCAGCTCGGCGGCGAACGCCTGCAGTCCGCGCGCCTCGAGTAGCTTGCTGCTGGCACTGATGATTCGTTTCAGCCCGTTGCGATTCGTCTCCAGTCTGCGGAACTGGTCGAAGGAGCGGATGGCCGTCGTCAGCGTCGCATACAGCTTGGCGCGGGTCAGCTCACCCTTCGTCTTATAGTCGTTGATGTCGTAGCGGGCGATTGTTTCGATTTCGGGTGCATAACCCGGCTGGCCGGTTCGCAGCACGATGCGCGTGCTCTGCAGATTGAGTTCGTTGCGTATCGCATCAATCATTCGCAGCCCGGCCTCGTCGCTCTCCATCACGACGTCGAGCAGGACGACTGCGACGTCTCGGTGATCGCGCAGCAGCTGGATGCCCTCGGTCGCTGAATGGGCGTGCAGGAATCCCAGCCTGCGGCCGTGTATGGTCAGTCCTCGCAGCGCGAACACGCTCGTCAGGTGAACGTCTTCATCGTCATCAACGATCAGAACCTGCCACTCATCCTGGCCCGATTCCGGCTGGGGAGGCGGCGTCGCGTCCTCTTCGAGAAACTCGAAGAGGTCATCGTCCGTCATCGATTCTCGCGACATGGTTTCCCGCTTGCTGTTGCCTTAACTGTGACTGGCGCCTGATCTCGCCGTGTGGAGCTATCGCAACTGCCCGAGGTCTCGCGCCTCGTTGGAACTCCGGCGAACGGTTTGTTGGCTAGCCGGTACCGGATACTGCCCCGGCCGAAGCCCCGTGCCGCTCAAGTCACGGACGTCGGATCGAGTATAGAGGTTTCCCCGCAGGCGCGCACGGCTGCCTGGCATGGTCTGGCCAACTCGCGACGATCTGTCCGGCGGGCCGCGGCACGCGGCCCGGTGACGGCAATTGGTTCAGGAAACGCGTCGATGTGCCGATCTATTCGGCTGAGAACAGGTGCCGAGTTGGGCGGTGGTCGCCGCGGATTCGCCCGGATCCTGACCGAAATCGACCGGCTGTCACTCGAGTGTCAAGGATTTCCTACAAATACGTGACACACCTTTGAGGAGAGATCGATGCGAATCGTTTCGCGAAGCCTGCGCAAAAAGCTGCTGTCCTTGTTTGGCATAGGCATGTTGGTCACGACAGCTGTCGTCGGCGCGGGGTTTGCTTCGGCCTGGTCGACTGTCGGTGAATTTGAACATGTTGCCGGGACGGAGATCGACAACGAGCGCGTCGTTCTGCGCATGACCATCGATTTCAAGAAGCAGGTGCAGGAGTGGAAGAACGTGTTGCTCCGGGGTGCAGACCCTCGGCAACTGGAAAAATACTGGGGACAGTTCCAGCATGCCGAGTCAGCTGTTCAGCAGAGCGGCGAGTCCCTGCTCGGGCGCCTGGAAAACAGTGCGGTCTCCGACCGGGTTGCGTCCTTCCTGGATGCGCATCGCATGATGGGAGCCAGCTATCGCCAGGGGCTTGAAGCCTTCAAGGCGGCCGGATTCGCTCCAGCCGTCGGCGACAAAGCAGTCAGAGGCATTGATCGCGAGCCGACCAAATTGCTCGAACAGGCGGCGCAGCTGATCGCCGCGCAGGCGGCTGAGTCGATCGGCGCAAGCGTCGGGGATGGGAGAAGAGGGCTTCAGTGGGGCATCCTGGCCACGCTACTGGTACTCGCGGCCGTCGTGCTGGGCATGGCGTGGTTCACCAAGCGCCAGATCCTCGACCCGACGAACCGCTTGAGGCGTTATCTCGGTGCACTTGCCACCGGTGATTTTTCGCAGCAGATCGATTGTCACTCAACTGATGAATTCGGTGACATTGCGGTCAGTGCGAGATCGGTGCAGTCCCAACTGGGTGCGATGATGGCTGAGGTCGCCGACGCGTCCGGTCGCATCGACGAATCGGCGGGCGAATTGACATGCCTGAGCTCGCAGAACGCGGAATCTGTTGGCCGGCAGCGTGACCAGACCGAACAGGTCGCGACCGCAATGACCGAAATGACTGCAACGGTGCAGGAAATTGCGCGGAACGCGGAGTCGGCGGCGGCACAGGCACGCCAAGCCGACGAACTTACTCAAAGTGGCAGCAATGTGGTGTCCGGCGTCATCGGGGCCATTCGTGATCTGGTCGGCGAGGTCGCGAAGTCCAGCGAAGTCGTCCGCGAGGTCGAATCCGATTCCGAGGAGATCGGCAGCGTACTGGACGTGATTCGCGGTATCGCCGAGCAGACCAACCTGCTGGCGCTGAATGCGGCAATCGAGGCCGCGCGAGCCGGTGAGCAGGGCCGCGGATTCGCTGTCGTTGCAGACGAGGTCCGCACGCTGGCCAGCCGCACGCAGGCCTCGACCCAGGAGATTCAGGCGATGATCGAACGCTTGCAGAACGGCACCAAGGCTGCGGCGCAGGCAATGGAGCAGGGCAGCCGCAAGTCTGCTGATACGATGGCGATGGCGGAGGATGCAGGACGGGCGCTCGCCGACATCGCCGCCGCCGTCTCTTCGATCAGCATGGCCAATCTGCAGATTGCCAGCGCGGCCGAGGAGCAGGGTGCCGTATCCGAGGATATCAACCGAAACGTCACGACCATCAATGACTCAGCGCTGGCGATGCAACGTGCAGTGGATCTCAGCGACCATTCTGTCGCCGAACTCAAGCGGCTGTCGTCTGCGCTTATCGACATCACCCAGAGATTCCGCTTGGCTGCGCCGGATGTTCACGACCGATCCGCTGGCTGATACCCGGCAGTCTGGCGTTATGACGGAAGTCGGACGCATCAGGTGCCGGATTCGCTTGCGATGTGCTGATAACTTTCGAGCCGCTGCCGCGTGATGCTGCCGGCCTCGACCGCGCCGCGAATCGCGCAATCCGGTTCTGAGAGATGTGCGCAGTTGTGGAATCGACAGTGTCCCAGGAAGGGTCGGAACTCGCGAAATCCACATTCCAGATCCCGTCTGTCCAATGTGCCGAGCCGGAAGCTGCGCACGCCGGGCGAGTCGATCAGCTCGCCACCGCTTTGCAGCTGGTAAAGGGTGGCCGCGGATGTGGTGTGACGGCCCAGTCCGGTCGCATCGGAGAGACTGCCCTCCTCGATCGTCTGCTCTGGGATCAACGCGTTGATCAGCGACGATTTGCCTACGCCGGACTGACCGACCAGTATGCTGGTCTCGCCCTGCAGTCTCGCGCGCAGAGGATCCAGCCCATGCTCGGTCTTCGCACTGATCTGGATGACCGGATAAGCGATGGCCTCGTAGGGTCCGAACCGCTGCCGGAAACTGGCCCGCCCTTGCTCGTCCAGCAGGTCGGCCTTGTTCAGACAGATCAGGCCGCGGACACCAATTCGTTCCGCGGCGACTAGGTACTGGTCCAGCAGGTAGCCGCTCGGTTCGGGCTGCGCTGCCAAAACCACCACCAGTTGCGTGATGTTGGCTGCGATCGCCTTTTTCTGGTTACTGATGCCCGGTCGCGACAGGGCCGTCTTGCGGGGCAGTACGGCGACCACGACGCCTTCGTTGTCGGCCGCCGCCTGCCAGATGACCCGATCGCCGCAAACCACTTCACCGAGGTTGGCGCGCAACATGCCGTGCACCTGCGTACCGTCGTCGGCCCGGATCAACAGGCTGCGTCCATGCCGCACGATGACCCGGCCGCTGTGTTGATCGGATTCAGCGCCCTCGGCAAGGACGTCCTCGGCCTGTGCGGTCGCGCGCTCACGGCGCCGCGCGTGGATCCTTGCTATGCGCGCCTTCTGTTGTTTGCTCAGGCGTCGGCGCGCCATGGCGCCTAGTTTTCGAACTTGTAGTAACTGCTGTTCAGGTGTTCTACCAGTTGTGAAAGGTCTTCCGGGAACAGCTTGGTTGCCAGGTTCGCGTCGCAGCGCGCGACCTGCGCCTCGAGGGCGGGGTACGAATTGATGCGTCGATCGCTGCGCGTGTAGACGCCGCTGTCATGACAGCGCGTGCACTGGGCCTCATGGTAGCTTGCGGCATCGAATGCGGCAGCGTTGAGGGTGCCGGCCAGCATCAACAGCGAGCCGGCCGCAGTAAGGGTCGATTTCGGTGACATGGTGCATTCTCCTTGTCCGGCTAGGCCGGGATCTTGGATGAGAGGTGGGCGATCCGCAGCGGCGCCGGGGGGTGGCTGTGGTAGAAAGCCGAGTACAGCGGATCCGGCGTCAGGGTGCTGGCATTGTCTCGGTACATTTTGACCAGCCCGTTGATCAAGTGGCGGGGGTCTGTCTGCTCGGCTGCGAAGTCGTCCGCTTCGAACTCATGGCGCCGCGACAACCTCGCGGTCAGCGGGGTGACGAACAAGGTGAACACCGGCAGAGCGAACATGAAGAGCAACAGGGCGAGGGCCGGCGTTGCGCGCCCAACGCCGAGCCCGCTGTAGAACCAGTCCTGCTGCGACAGCCAGCCCAGCAAGCCGAGGCCGAGCATCGCCATCATCGAAGACAGGGCGAGCCGCTTGGCGACATGTCGCCGTTTGAAGTGACCGAGTTCATGGGCCAACACCGCCTCGACTTCGTCGGCGTCGAGCCCCTGGAGCAGGGTGTCGAAGAACACGATGCGTTTGTTGGATCCGAAGCCGGTGAAATACGCATTGCCGTGTGCCGAACGGCGGGAACCGTCCATCACGAACATGCCGTTGCTGTGGAAGCCGCAGCGCTGCAGCAGTGCCTCGAGCCGTGCCCTCAGTGACTCGTCTCCGAGCGGCTTGAAGCGATTGAACAGGGGTGCGATCCAGATCGGATAGGCCCAGGTCACGAACAGCGAGAAGCCCATCCATACGAGCCAGGCCCAAAGCCACCAGTAAGGACCGGTGCTGCCCATCAGCCATAGGATCACTGCGACCAGCGGTAGGCCAAGCATCAGGGCCAGCAGCCCGCCCAACAGCCTGTCCTTGATGAATCCGATGGGCGTGGTCCGATTGAAGCCGAAGCGTTCCTCGATGCGGAAAGTCCGCCAGATGGATAACGGGAGTTCGATCAGGCCGCCGATCGTCACGGCAGCGATGACCAGCAGTACGCCGCTCCACAGCGGATCGGCAATCATGCGCGCAATCGCGGTATCGAGCCACGCCAGGCCCCCGCCCAGGGTCCATCC
>CBFCWF010000135.1:0-11829 GCA_965601425.1 uncultured Chromatiaceae bacterium
ACGCCGTTCGAGCCGATTCCCGTGGGGCTCGGCAGCGATCGATGGCCGATCTCGGTGCCGATCGCGTTCAGCCTGCGAGGCTGAGGTGGGAGATGCCGCATATCGCAGGGCCGCTTCGAGTCTCATCGGCAGGGGCGGTGGTTCACCGAGATTGGTCTTACAATACCCGGATAAACAGCTCACCAATATCCTGTGCGATTGTCGTCGACTGCCAGGCTTGGATGTGGTCGTAACACACAGTAGGAATGCTCATGCAAATCGAACAGACTCAGCAGCGGCTCCGAGAGAACCCCAAGCGATGGCTGATCACCGGCGTAGCCGGCTTCATCGGCTGCAACCTGCTCGAGGCCCTGCTGCGGCTCGACCAGACCGTGGTCGGCCTGGACAACTTCGCGACCGGTCACCAGCATAACCTGGACCAGATCCGGGAGGGGGTGAGCGCGGCACAGTGGCGGCGCTTCCGTTTCATCGAAGGCGATATCCGCGATCTCGAGGCGTGCCGTGCGGCCTGCGACAGCGTCGATTATGTGCTGCATCAGGCCGCGCTGGGCTCGGTGCCGCGCTCGCTCGAAGACCCGATCACGACCAACAGTGCGAACATCGACGGCTTCCTGAACATGCTGGTCGCCGCGCGCGATGCTGAGGTGATCCGCTTCGTCTACGCGGCGTCGAGTTCCACCTACGGCGACCATCCGGGCCTGCCCAAGGTCGAGGACCGGATTGGCCGGCCGCTCTCGCCCTACGCCGTTACCAAGCTGGTCAACGAGCAATACGCGGATGTCTTTGCGCGCACCTACGGCTTCGAGACCATCGGGCTGCGTTATTTCAACATCTTCGGTGCCCACCAGGACCCGCAGGGCGCCTACGCGGCCGTGATACCGAAATGGACCGCGGCGATGATCCACAACGAGCCGGTCTGGATCAACGGCGACGGCGAGACCAGCCGCGACTTCTGCTATATCGCAAACACGGTGCAGGTCAACCTGCTCGCGGCGACCGCCGACAATCCAGAGGCCGCCAATCAGGTCTACAATGTCGCGGTCGGCGATCGGACCACGCTGAATGAGCTGTTCGAAGCGATCCGCTCGACGCTGGCGCCGCGCTTTCCACATCTGAAGGGTTTCAAACCGAGCTATCGCGATTTTCGTACCGGCGACGTGCGCCATTCGCTGGCGGATATCGACAAGGCCAGGACGCTGCTCGGCTATGCGCCGACCCATCGCATCGGCGAGGGCCTCGTCGAAGCGATGGATTGGTATATCGAAGACCTTGCGCAGTAAGCGGGTTGGAGGGGCTGTAAGCACCATCCCGAGGCGGCGCCGCGTTACACGGCCGCCGCCGTCGTCGGGACCCTATTTGTTCTCGCGGTTGTCGATCAAGTTGTCCACGACGCTCGGGTCTGCGAGGGTCGAGGTGTCGCCGAGGTTCTCCAACTCGTTGGCCGCGATCTTGCGCAGAATGCGCCGCATGATCTTGCCCGACCGTGTCTTCGGCAGCCCCGGTGCCCACTGGATCAGGTTGACCTTGGCGATCGGCCCGATCTCTGCCCGCACCAGCTTGACCAGTTCGCCCTTGAGTTCATCGGTGCCCTGCTCGCCAGCCATCAGGGTCACATAGGCATAGATGCCCTGGCCGGTCAGGTCATGCGGATACCCGACCACGGCCGCTTCGGCGACCTTGTCGTGCAATACCAGCGCGGATTCGATCTCGGCCGTGCCGAGACGATGGCCCGACACGTTCAGTACATCGTCGACGCGACCTGTGATCCAGTAGTAACCGTCCTCGTCGCGGCGTGCGCCGTCGCCGGTGAAATAGTAGCCGGGGAACATCGCGAAGTAGGTCTCGAAGAAGCGCTTGTGATCGCCGTAGACGGTGCGCATCATGCTCGGCCATGGGTGCTTTATCGCCAGGTTGCCCTCGGCCGGGTTGCCCTCGATCTCATTGCCCTGATCGTCGAGCAGGCAAGGCTGAACGCCGAAGAACGGCCGCGTCGCGGAACCGGGCTTGAGCGGCGTGGCACCGGGCAGCGGGGTGAGCATGTGTGCGCCTGTCTCGGTCTGCCACCAGGTATCGACGATCGGGCAGCGTTCGTCGCCGACGACATGGTGGTACCACTCCCAGGCCTCCGGGTTGATCGGCTCGCCGACGGTGCCGAGCAGGCGCAGCGACTTGCGGCTGGTCTTCTTGACCGGCTCCTCGCCTGCCCCCATCAGGGAACGGATCGCGGTTGGTGCGGTGTAGAAGGTCGCGACATTGTGCTTGTCGCAGACCTGCCAGAAGCGCGAGATGTCGGGGTAGGTCGGGATGCCCTCGAACATCAGTGTGATCGCGCCGTTGGCCAACGGGCCGTACACGATGTAGCTATGGCCGGTGACCCAGCCGACGTCGGCCGTGCACCAGTAGACCTCGCCGTCCTTGTAGTCGAACACGGTCTTGTGGGTCATCGCCGCCTGCAGCAGATAGCCGCCGGTGGTGTGCAGGACCCCTTTCGGTTTGCCGGTGGAGCCGGACGTGTAGAGCACGAACAAGGGGTCGTCGGCCTCCATCTCCTCTGCCGCGCACTCGGCGGACGCGGCGGCAACGGCCTCGTGGTACCAGACATCGCGTCCGTCGACCCAGTGCACCGGATCGCCACCGCGTTGCACCACGATGCAGGTATCGACCTGCGGGCAGGACTCGAGTGCCTTGTCGGCATTCGCCTTCAGTGGCACCTTCTTGCCGCCGCGCATGGACTGGTCGGACGTGATGACGACCTTGCATTCGGCATCGTTGATGCGGTCTTTCAGCGCATCGGGCGAGAAGCCGCCGAAGACGATCGAGTGCACGGCGCCGATCCGGGTGCAGGCCAGCATCGCTACCGCCGCCTCCGGGACCATCGGCAGGTACAGCGAGACACGGTCACCCTTCTTGACACCGCGCGCCTTGAGCACGTTGGCCAATCGACAGACCTCTTCGTGCAGTTCGCGGTAGGTGATCTTGCGATCGACATTCGGGTCGTCCGCCTCCCAGATGATCGCGACCTGATCGCCGCGGCTCTCGAGATGGCGGTCGAGGCAGTTGTAGGCGACGTTCAGTCTGCCACCCTTGAACCAGTTGATATGGAGATCGTCATGGCCGAAAGACCAATCGAGCACCGTGTCCCACTTCTTGAACCAGCTCAGGTAATTCTCGGCCTGCTCACCCCAGAAAGCAGCGGGGTCGTCGACCGATCGCTTGTACATTTCCTCGTATTGCTCGGCGGTGACATTGGCCTGGGCCGCGAAATCGGCGGGCACCGGGTAGGTCTTGACCTCTGACATGACTCATCCTCCAGGAACGTTTGCGTTTTTTAGGTTTAATCGGTCATTTTTTGTATCAAGGAAAAGGACTGTCAACACGGCGGGTATTAAACCGGTTAATGATCAACATGCCGGGACAGCCGACCGGATCGGAATGTTACGCCTTTTGCCTCAGGCCTGCAGGCGTTGCGCGAAGACCCGCGCGGCCGGTGACAAACCCACGCCGCGCCGCGCGATGACCGCGAGCCGCCGTTCGATGCGCAGTCCCTGCACCGACAGCGCGACCACGTCGGACGCGTGCTCCATGCCGAGCTGGCTGACGAACGCGAGGTTGCCGGTGGTCGACACCATACGCAGGATAGCCGGAATCGAGCGCAACTCCATGACCACGTTCACCTCGACGCCGGCCTCGCGCAGCTTGCTGTCGATGATCTGGCGCAGCGCGCTGCCGGCCTCGAACGCGACGAAACCCTGATCCGCCAACTGCTGGATCTGGATCCTTGGCCGCCGGGCCAGCGGGTGATCATGGCGGGCGACCAGCACGATATGGTCGGTGGCCAACGGGCTTACCGTCAGCTCTCGGTCGCGCACCGGCAGCGTCACGACCCCCAGCTCGAGACGCCCGGCGACCACGTCATCGGCGATCTCGCTACTGCCGGCCTCGCGTAGCTGGAAACGGACCCGTGGGTGGGCCGCCTGAAATGCGGCAATTGCTTCCGGCAATATGAACGATACCGCGGTCGCGCCGCCACCGATACGCACCGTGCCGCCCTCGAGGCGTTGGTGGCTGGCGGCCATTTCGCGCATCCGCTCGTAGTGGGCGACGATGCCCTGTGCCTCGGTCTGCACCAGACGACCGATGTCGGTGAGCAGCGCGCCTTTGCGCCCGCGTTCGAGAAGGCGCACGCCGAGCTGCGCCTCGAGCTGCTGGATACGGCGCGACAACGCGGGCTGCGTGATGCCGATGCGCTCGGCGGCCTCGGTTATCGCACCCGTTTCGGCGACCGCGAGGAAGGAACGGACGAGTGTCAAATCCATGAATGCAAAAAACGCATGTTATGTATGCAAAGTATCCATTATACGTATGTAAAAAGCTTTGGTATGTTGCGCCGCATCACACGAGGCAAGCCGCGGCCCCGACCGACGCCGTGAGGGGTTTTTGAGCGGCCTGTCAGCGGATCCATCACCCGACGGGCGGCGGCCGACTAGACTTCGGTCGTCATCCCCGACACTGCGAAAGAGGTGCACTCATGCTCGAAGCCTACCGCCAACACGTTGAAGAACGCGCCGCCCTGGGTATCCCGCCGCTGCCGCTGACTGCCGAGCAGGTCAACGCGCTGGTCGCGTTGATCAAGGACCCGCCGGCAGGTGAAGGGGAGGCGCTGCTCGAGCTCTTGACCCATCGGGTACCGCCCGGCGTCGACGAGGCCGCATACGTGAAGGCGGGCTTCCTCGCGGCGATCGCGAAGGGCGAGGCACAATCCCCGCTGATCGATCGGCAGCGGGCGGTCGAGCTGCTGGGCACGATGCTGGGTGGCTACAACATCCAGCCGCTGATCGAACTCCTCGATGATGCCGGGCTGGGCGAGCTGGCGGCCGAACAGCTCAAGTACACACTGCTGATGTTCGATGCCTTTCATGATGTCGAAGAGAAGGCGAAGGCCGGTAGTGTGAATGCGCAGGCGGTGCTGCAGTCGTGGGCCGATGCCGATTGGTTCACGCGGCGGCCCGAGGTGCCAAGCGAGATCCGGCTGACCGTGTTCAAGGTGAGCGGTGAAACCAACACCGACGACCTGTCGCCGGCCCAGGACGCCTGGTCGCGACCGGACATACCGCTGCATGCACTGGCGATGCTCAAGAATGCGCGCGACGGCATCGACCCGGACGATGCCGGCAAGACCGGTCCGATGAGCGGGATCGAGGCGCTCAAGCAGAAGGGGCTGCCGCTGGCCTATGTCGGCGACGTCGTCGGTACGGGTTCGTCGCGAAAGTCGGCGACCAACTCGGTACTCTGGCACATGGGCGACGATATCCCGTTCGTGCCGAACAAGCGCGCGGGCGGCGTCGTGCTGGGTGGCAAGATCGCGCCGATCTTTTTCAATACCGTGGAAGACTCCGGCGCATTGCCGATCGAATGCCCGGTCGATGAACTCAACATGGGTGACGTCATTGTGGTCAAGCCCTATGCCGGTACGATCGAGAACGAATCCGGTCAGGTAATCAGCGAGTTTTCGTTGAAGACGGCGGTGCTGCTCGACGAGGTCCGGGCCGGCGGCCGTATCCCGCTGATCATCGGCCGAAGCCTGACCACGAAGGCGCGTGAGTCGCTCGGCCTTGGCCATAGCGATGTGTTCCGCAAGCCGGTTGACCCGGAAGACAGCGGCAAGGGTTTCACGCTGGCGCAGAAAATGGTCGGCAAGGCCTGCGGCGTCGATGGCATCCGCCCCGGCACCTACTGCGAGCCGCGCATGAGTACGGTCGGCAGTCAGGACACGACCGGGCCGATGACGCGCGATGAACTCAAGGAACTGGCCTGTCTGGGCTTCTCGGCCGATCTGGTGATGCAGTCGTTCTGCCACACGGCCGCGTATCCGAAGCCGGTCGACATCAATACTCAGCACACCCTGCCGGACTTCATCAACACGCGTGGTGGTGTTGCGCTGCGCCCGGGTGACGGCATCATCCATAGCTGGCTCAACCGCATGTTACTGCCAGACCAGGTCGGCACCGGCGGTGACTCGCATACCCGTTTCCCGCTCGGCATTTCGTTCCCGGCCGGCTCCGGCCTGGTCGCGTTCGGTGCAGCGCTGGGCGTGATCCCGCTGGACATGCCGGAATCCGTACTGGTCAGGTTCACCGGCGAGATGCAGCCAGGGATCACGCTGCGCGATCTGGTCAATGCGATTCCGTATGCGGCGATTCAGCGCGGTCTGCTCACGGTGGAGAAAAAGGGCAAGAAGAATCTGTACAACGGGCGCATCCTGGAGATCCAGGGCCTACCCAACCTGACCGTCGAGCAGGCATTCGAGTTGTCGGACGCCTCGGCCGAGCGTTCGGCCGGCGGCTGCACCATTGATCTCTCGGAGGAGTCGGTCGCCGACTACCTGCGGTCGAATATCGTGATGCTGCGCTGGATGATCGACAACGGGTACCAGGATGCGCGCACCCTGGAGCGGCGCGCCCGCGCAATGGAGGCCTGGCTGGACAACCCGACGCTGCTGCGGGCCGACCCGGATGCCGAGTACGCCGAAGTGATCGAGATCGACATGTCGAAAATCACCGAGCCGCTGCTCGCCTGCCCGAACGACCCGGATGACGTGAAGCCACTGTCAGAGGTCGCCGGTCGCCAGATCGACGAGGTGTTCATCGGTTCGTGCATGACCAACATCGGGCATTTCCGCGCCGCCGGCAAGCTGTTGCAGGCCGCCGGCGAGGTGATTCCGACCCGCCTGTGGATCGCGCCGCCGACCAAGATGGACGAGCAACAGTTGATGGAAGAGGGCTACTACAATGTCTTCGCGACCGCCGGCGCGCGGACCGAGATGCCGGGCTGCTCGCTGTGCATGGGCAACCAGGCCCGCATAGCGGCCAATTCCACCGCGGTGTCGACCTCGACGCGCAACTTTCCCAACCGCTTGGGGCAGGGCGCGGATGTCTTCCTCGCCTCGGCCGAATTGGCCGCGGTCGCGGCCGTTCTCGGCAGGCTGCCGACGGTCGCGGAATACATGGGGTTCGCGACAAAGATCGACAGCATGGCACCGGAAATCTACCGCTACATGAGTTTCGACAAGATGCCGGAATTCGTCGAGTCGGCAAAGCGCGGCCAGGAGGTGGTCCTTAAGCTGGCGATCTGAGGTCGATCACGGATCGCGGGTTCGCTCGGCCGCCTCACCCGCTGCGATGCCTCGGTCATCGCAGCGGCTTGGGTTTTTTCACTGATCTCGCGCAAGTAAAGCCGCGTTGCCGCTGGATGATGGGCCGGGCCGGCCGAATAGATGGATCAAGTGGTCAACGAGTCGTACGAGCGATGCACAGTTCTTCCGTTCGGCAACGCGAGTATCCGGGTCTTGCAGCGATGGCGGTCGGCTTTCTGTTCATGCGCATCGCGGGTTCCCTCGATCCGCAAATGCGGCGGTTGCCCCTTCATCTGGTACTGATCGAACGCGTGCAGTCGCTCTGGCTGCCCATCGCGCCCGGCACCGCCAAACGTCGTGGCGTGACAAGGCAAATGCGCTTGCGGCTCAAGGCGCGTGGTAAGCACTCTGATCCCAGCGCCAGAAAATCTTTCGTTTCCCCTTGGCTTTTCGTTTTTCGGATAGGCCCTTGGCCTGTGCGGGATACGCCCTTGCCAGGACGCTTTTCGGAGACGGGCCGGAACGCGCGGGGATTTTTGCAGCCTCGTGCATCGGGTCATTTTTTTTGGCGCGGGCGTTGCGGATTGTCAATGCCGTGGGGAATGGTGCAGTGCAATATTTGAACCGTGAACTGCCCAAACGGACGTTCAGTTGGGCGCACAGTGTGCCGTTCAGGGAGTATGCAGGCACGTAGCAGTGGTGAGGTCATGTCAGTTTCCAATCAGCAACATCAAAATTACATCGAAGCCGGGGACCTGCAGTCGACGGTCGACTCAGACAAGCCGCGCCATCAGGATCGGTACGTGCACTACACGCACCAGATGCCCGACGAAACGGCCGAAGCCTCGGCAAGGGTGTTGATCCGAATCGTCCCGCTGATCTACGGCGCTCTGATGGGCGGCCTTTACGGGAATCTCCTCGCGGGCGTGCTGCTCGGTCTGCTGGTCAGCGCGCTGCTGGACTACCGGATGTGGGACAGCTCGCTGCTTCGGCCGGTATCCCGGCGTTGCGCGGCGACCGGCTGTCCACTGATCGCTGCGGCCGCACGGGGTTTCGCGACCGCGGTGGGCGCGATCGGCCTGCCGGCCCCCAGCGCGATGCGCCAGATGCGTTGCGACGCTTCCTGATCTACTCAGTGCCGCGGCGCATCGGATGCCCGGCACGCCCCCTGGCCAGGCGCCGATCTGTGCCGATGCCGTCTGTCGACGCGGCAGTCCGAAACGCCGCGCACGTGACGGCATGCTTCGCGTTGCGGTAACGTTGCGTGATAAGTCCAATCTGACGAACCTGCGCGTTGCGGCGTTCGGGGAGCGCGGGCAGCGGGGCGGGACAGCACAATGCAAAAGCCGTTGAAGGGCGAGCGCCGGGCCTCCGGGTTCAGCGGCGCGAACGCCGAGTATCTCGATCAGCTCTACGAGGCGTTCCGGGACTCGCCGGACAGCGTGTCCGCGGAATGGCGCAGTTTCTTTTACGGCTTCGAGCAAGGCGCCGGTGACGCGGCGCACTACCCGATGCCGGCCGCGGCTCGCACGGCACCCGCGCCACTCACGGGTATCGAACGACTGATCAGCGCCTACCGCCTGCTCGGACACCTGCATGCCGCGGTCGACCCGCTGGGCCTCGTCGACCGACCGCGGCCGAAGGAGCTGGATCCCGCGTATTACGGCCTCGACGACGCCGCTCTGCGCCAGGCGGTGAACGTCGTTTCGATCGATGCCGAACGGGCACTGCCGCTGGCCGAGGTGATCACGGTGCTCGAGCGCGTTTACTGCGGCACCGTCGCGAGCGAGCACATGCATCTCTCGGCGTCCGACGAGCGGCGCTGGATAGAACAGCGTCTGGAATCGACCCGCGGCGATTGGGCCGCGCAACATTCCGCCGGGATGCGCATCGATACGCTGCGCGACCTCACGGCGGCCGAGGGACTCGAGCAATACCTGCACCGGCGATATGTGGGGCAGAAACGGTTCTCGCTCGAAGGCGGTGACTCGCTGATACCGCTGCTCGACGAAATCGTGCAGGGCGGCGGCAAGCGCGGGGTTACCGACATCGTGATCGGCATGGCGCATCGCGGTCGGCTGAATGTGCTGGTCAATCTGCTCGGAAAGGCACCGCGCGAGTTGTTCTCCGAATTCGAAGGGGCGGCGGGCGCGGGTGCGCGCAGCGGCTCGGGCGACGTGAAGTACCACCAGGGCTTCTACTCGAACATCAAGACGTCCGCGGGGCCGGTGCACCTGTCGCTGGCCTTCAACCCATCGCATCTCGAGATCATCGCCCCGGTCGTGCAGGGCGGATGCCGCGCACGCCAGGACCGCCACGACGGCGATGCGACGGACCTGGTGTTGCCGGTCATCGTGCATGGCGACGCAGCCTTCATCGGACAGGGCGTGGTGACCGAGACCCTGAGTCTGTCCAAGACCTCCGCCTACGGCACCGGTGGCACCATCCACGTGGTGGTGAACAACCAGATCGGCTTCACCACGAGCCACCCGCAGGAGGCGCGCTCGACGCTGTACTGCACCGAGGTGGCGAAGCTGATTCAGGCACCGATTCTTCATGTCAACGGCGACGACCCGGATGCGGTGCTATTCGTCACCCGGCTGGCGCTCGAATATCGCCAGACGTTCCACAACGACGTGGTGATCGATCTGGTCTGCTATCGCCGACAGGGGCACAACGAGGCCGACGAGCCGATGATGACCCAGCCGCAGATGTACCGGCGGATCCGGCAGCTGCGCACCACGCGCGCGCTGTATGCGGACCGGTTGGTCGACGATGGTCTGATCGGCGTCGACGAGCCCGACGCAATGCGCGAGGCCTACCGGGTCGCGCTGGAGCACGGCCAGGTCGTCGTACGGGAGTTTCTGCATGGCTCGCGCACCGGATACGAGGCACATTGGGAGCAGTATCTGAACGCGCCCCCCGGCGAGCGGGTGGATACCAGGGTGCCGCTCGAGCGGCTGCGGTCGCTGGGTGAGCGGGCGTTGAAACTGCCGGACGGTTTCGAACTGCAGCGCAACGTTGCGCGGGTGGTGGACGAGCGTTGGCGCATGCTGCGCGGTGAGATCCCGCTGGATTGGGGTATGGCCGAGACGCTCGCCTATGCCACCCTGCTGCAGGAGGGGCATGCGGTGCGCCTTTCCGGACAGGATTCGGTGCGCGGCACGTTCGCGCACCGGCACGCCGCCTATCACGATCAGCAGACTTTCGCGCGCCATGTCCCCTTGGCCGACCTCTTCGACGGCCAGCCGCAGTTCGAAGTGATCAATTCGCTGCTTTCGGAGCTGGCGGTGCTGGGCTTCGAGTACGGTTACGCGACCTCGAAGCCGGACACCCTGGTGATCTGGGAGGCGCAGTTCGGCGACTTCGCCAACGGGGCGCAGATCGTGATCGACCAGTTTATCGGCAGCGGCTTTCTCAAATGGGGACGGCTGTGCCAGCTCACGCTGTTTCTGCCACATGGTTTCGAAGGGCAGGGGCCGGAGCACTCCTCGGCCCGCCTGGAGCGGTTCCTGCAGCTGTGTGCCGAGTTGAACATGCGGGTCTGGGTCCCCACGACGCCGGCCCAGTTCTTCCATCTGCTGCGAGACCAGATCAAGCGCCGCTTCCGTCGCCCGCTGGTCGTCATGACGCCCAAGAGCCTGCTGCGCCACCCGCTCTCGAAGTCGACGCTGGGCGCCTTGAGCGATGGCGCGCTGGCGACGGTGCAACCCGAGGCCGACCCGTTGCAGCCGGCCGCCGTGCGCCGGGTGGTCCTGTGCAGCGGCAAGGTGTATTTCGATCTCCTCGCCGCGCGCCGCGAGCGCGGCATCGCGGACATTGCGATACTGCGCGTCGAGCAATTGTATCCGTTCCCGAGGCGCCGTCTGGGTGAGCTGCTGGGCGCGTACCCGACGGTCATGGAAATCGTCTGGTGCCAGGAGGAGCCGCGCAACCAGGGGGCCTGGTATCAGATTCAGCACCATTTGCGGGTCCTGACCCGGGCCGAGCAGTCACTCGGCTACGCCGGTCGTGCCCCGTCCGCGTCTCCAGCGTGCGGCGATGCGGCGCTCCATCGGGTGCAACAGGAGGCCCTGGTGAATGTCGCACTGGCCCCCGGGCGGGTGGAGGACCCGGGCGAGCGTCTCGAAGATACCGACGCGCACTAGGGGTCCATGCGGGCAGCTCTGCCATGCGCAGAGCCCCGCTGTTGGGCCAATGCCGTGTGTACCCCTCGTATAGGACAGGCCCGCGTCGACCGGCGCGGTGTGTCGCAAGACCCGTGCATCCGTCCTGGGTCAGCGTGGCTCGATGAAGAACCGCATGATCGCGGCGGAAGTTTCGCCATCGGCCATGATGGCCGCGGTCCATTTGGGCACAGCCTGGATGGCCCATATGATGAAAACGATCAGCACGATTTTCTTGCCGCGTGACATCGCGCTGAGCCGATCGCGCACTTCGTTGGAGGCACCCCCCTTGGCCTCGTCGTCCATCGCCGCTCCTTTTCCGACGCGCCGCGAGGTCGCGGCACCGGCTGAATCGTCGCCAATCTGCACGCAAGCCTAGCACCGCATCCGTGGCCCGGGCAGGCGGTCGGCCATCCGGCCTTCTCGATATCGGATCGTGAAAAGATGCGAAATACTAACAAATAATATTTAGAACAGTAAGATATGTATTTTTTGTAATGTCTATTCTAGAAGCAATGACGTGCTGCCGGT
>CBFCWF010000136.1:0-11745 GCA_965601425.1 uncultured Chromatiaceae bacterium
TCAGTCGACCCGAACGTCTGGCATTACGGCCTCCGGATGGCCGACTAGTTGCCAGGTGGGGCGCGGCGAAAATCGAGCGCCGGCGCCCGGCGGGGCCCCGGGGTGCATAAACATAGTTAGGGCGGGGGAAAAAGGCCAAACAGTTTTACGGTTGGCTGGCATAAATTAGCCTTATTCCTTATTCTAATACAGGTAAGCAAGCGATTGTTTTGAATAGATTAATCACCTGCCGGCGGTACATTGGCCGACAATTTTCCCGGACAAGCCCCTGACACAACCTGGGCACGGAGGAGAAGCGCAGCAATGACCACACACGATGTTCCGGATGCGGAACTCATGATTGCCACCGGTTGTGCCCATTGCCCGGTAGTCCTTGCCGGACTGGCCGAGCTGCTCAAGGAGGGTCAGATCGGCCGATTGACCGTCACCAATGTCGCGACGCACCCGGAGGTTGCGGCGGCGCGGGGCGTGCGCGGGGTACCCTGGATGAGAATCGGCCCGTTCGAACTGACCGGCTTGCATCGTCAGGACGCGCTGGCCCGCTGGGTCGAACGCGCGCGCAGCGACGAGGGGATGCGTGCCTATCTGTCCGAAGGGCTGGCGTCCGGCGAACTCGAATCGGTGACCTCGGCCTGCCGGCGTAGCCCGTCCCTGCTGCCGCGTCTGATCGAAATGGCGGGTGATCTGGAGACGCCGTTTGCGGTGCGCATCGGGGCCGGCGCCGTGCTCGAGGATCTGGGGCCCGACGGCCTGCTGAAGGAATCGGTCGAGGACTTCGCCAGGCTCGCCGCAAGCCCGCTGCCTCAGGTGCGCGCCGACGCCGCACATTTCCTGGGCCTGAGCGGTTCGAGTGCCGCGCAAACCCTGCTACGGCAGCTGGCCGGCGACGATGACCCGGAGGTTCGCGAGATCGCCGCGGAATCGTTGAACCAATGGGGGCGACGCTCCGAAAACGCCACGCCCGGCGCCCGATAGGAACGTGCATTGGACCCTGCGCGTGAGGCGGCGCTCGGGTAGACTGCGCCGAGCGCGCCGAAGGATCAAACTGCGATGACAAGGCTACCGGACCGAGACCAGCAGATCATTCAAACCCACGCGGCGTTCATCCGCCAGGCCGTGCAGCTCATCCAGCAACCCGCCGCGGGAAAAGAGCTCGAAACGCTGTTGAGGCACGCCGCGGACAGCGGCTGGCAGAGACTGGCGGCCACGCTGCGCCGAATCGCGAACGGCCAGCGGGAAATCGGCGCCACCGACGCGCTCGACGAAGAGGACCGCGTGATCGCGCTGGCGATCCTGCGTGGACTGCAGGACCCCAGCGCCCTGCCTGATCCGCAACAGACCGCGGACCCGACGTTGGCGGCGCCCGGCCTCGCACACATGATTCATGCGGCGGCGCGGGGTGACGCGCAGGCGTTGCTTCTGATCAGCCAGATGGCCGAGCAGATGAGCCGGGTCGGCGGTGATTTGAGCCGCGTGGCCGCGACAATCCGCCCGCTGATAAACGGCGAGCGTGACCCAGACCGGCTGTGTGCGAAACTCGATGCCCGCGGTCAGCAGCTGGTCCTGAACCTGCTCGAAGAACTGGGCCGCCTGGAGCTGCATTGACCAACCGGATGCGGCATTTCGTATTCATCGGTGCGCTCTGCGGTTTTCTGGCCGTCGCGCTGGGCGCGTTCGCGGCGCATGGCCTCGAGCCGGTGCTCAGCCCCGGATTGCTCGCGGTGTTCCAGACCGGTGTCGATTATCAGGGCACGCATGCGCTTGCGCTGCTGGCCGTCGGACTGCTCGGCAACCACGGGCGCAGCGCGGCACTCAATCTGGCCGGTTGGGCGTTCGCAACCGGGATACTCGTGTTCTCCGGTAGCCTCTACGTGCTCGCCCTCACCGACATTCGTTGGCTCGGGGCCATCACGCCCATCGGCGGTATCGCATTCTTGATCGGCTGGGCGGCGCTGGCCTGGCACGCCTGGCACACGTCGGCGTGAGCAGTGTCGAAGCGCTCGCAAACCGGGTCTTGAAGAATCATCGCCACCTGGCGAAATGGGCGGCCCGGGAGAGACTGGAGGCCTACCGCCTGTACGACCGCGACATGCCCGAGTTCCCGCTGGCGATCGATCGCTACGCGGACTGGCTGCATGTCCAGGTCTTCGAGCGTCAGCGCCCGCTGCCGGACGACGTGCTGGCGCTGCTCGGTGTCCGCCTCGCAGAGGCGCTGGACATATCGCCGCGCCAGGTCGCGATGAAACTGCGGTGCCGCCAGCGCGGTACGGACCAGTACCGCAGGCTCGCAGTCAAGGCGCCGTCGTTCAGTGTCAACGAGCGCGGCCTGCGTTTCGAGGTCAACCTCGGGCAATACGTCGACACCGGCCTGTTTCTCGACCATCGGGAGACCCGCCGGCTAATCGGGGAGCGGGCAGACGAAGGGGCCTTTCTCAATCTGTTCGCGTACACCGGCAGCTTCACCGTCTACGCCGCCGCGGGGGGCGCCAGGCACAGCGTGACCGTCGACATGTCGAAGACCTATCAGGCCTGGGGTCGGCGCAACCTGATCAGGAATGGCCTGGGCGACGAACGGCGCCATCGCTTCGTCCAGTCCGACGCACTGGGATTCCTGGAGCGCATGCAACGCGCCAGCGCACGCTTCGACCTGATAATGCTTGACCCCCCGAGCTTCTCGAACTCCAAACGCATGTCCGCGACCTTCGACGTGCAACGCGATCAGTTGCAGCTGTTGGGTGCGGCGCTCGAGCTGCTGGCCCCGGGGGGCGAGTTGTTCTTCTCGAACAACCGGCGCGGATTCAGGCTCGATCCGCGGGTGGCCGAGATGGCCAACATCCGCGAGATCAGCCGACAAACGGTACCGCCGGATTTCAGGCGCCACCCACCGCATCGATGCTGGGTGCTGCGCCGCGATTGACCGGGCACCCGGCCCATTCGAATCCGCCTTCCAGTGCGACTATGATCCCGGCATGGCAACCCGCATCCTGATCATCGAGGACGACCCAGCACTGAGACAGATGCTGGCGCTGCACTTCGAAGACCAGGGCTTTGACGTGCGCAGCGCGGAGCAATGCGGCGCCGGCGAATCCATCGCGCGCACCGAGACCTTCGACCTGATTCTGCTCGATCAGCAACTGCCGGACGGCGCCGGCATTGACCTATTGCCGCGCCTGCTTGCCGCCCGACCGGGCGTCAGTGTGGTGATGATGACCGGACGGCACGACTTGGAGCTCGCCATTCGCGCGATCAAGGCCGGCGCATCGGACTTCATCCACAAACCACTCAAGACCGCGACGCTGCAAGCGACGATCGACGAGATCCTGGCCGGCAGGACGCCGGAGCCAGAGAGCGAACCGACCCAGGCCCCGGCCGGCGATTTGATCGGACGCAGCGCAGCAATGCTCGCGGTCAGCAAGCAGATCGCGCTATGTGCCGGCAATTCGGCAACCGTCCTGATTGCCGGCGAATCCGGTACCGGCAAAGAAGTGGTGGCCAGGCTGATCCATCAGCACAGTGGGCGCAGCGGCCCGTTCGTCGCGATCAACTGCGCCGCGATCGTCGACTCGCTGCTCGAGAGCGAATTGTTCGGGCACGAGAAGGGGGCCTTCACCGGCGCGGATCGCAGCAAGCCGGGCAGATTCGAACTGGCCGCGAACGGCACGCTGTTCCTGGACGAGATCGCCGAGCTGGCGCCGCCGCTTCAGGCCAAGCTGCTGCGTGCGCTGCAGGAACGCACGATCGAGCGGGTCGGTGGCGTCAACAGCATAGCGGTCAGCGCGCGCATCATCGCCGCGACGCACCGTGACCTGTTCGCCCGGGCACGTGACGGACTGTTCCGTGAGGACCTCGCCTACCGGCTGAGCGTGATCGGCATCGAGCTGCCGCCGCTGCGTGACCGTCGCGAGGACATACCGATGCTCGCCCACGCGCTGCTCGCAAAGGCGGCGGCACAAGACAGCCGGGCGACGCCCTCGCTCGCAGACTCCGCGATGGAGTCCCTGGTCCGCTACGACTGGCCGGGCAATGTGCGCGAACTCGAGAATGTCTTGACCCAGGCGAGCGTGCTCGCGCGCGACGGCCAGATCACCGGACAGCAGATCCGCTTAAGGCCGGATGCAGGAAGCCTCGTATCAGACGGCCCGCCCGCCGAAGCGGATGCCGCGGCGCTGCGGTCGCTGGAAGACGTCGAGGCGGACCATATCCAGCGGGTGCTCGATCACACCGGCGGCCACAAGGGCCAGAGCTGCCGAATACTGGGCATTTCGCGCCCGGCGCTGGACCGCAAGATTCGGAAGTATCGTCTGACATTGCCCGATCGGAACTGATTGGTCGGGCACGACCCATCGGCAGAATCCTTGGAGACCAAGGCCCCAATTCAACGAATCGTTACAACGTTTCGTTATGGGCATCCCAGCGCCGGCATTTTTTTACTAAACAAAACAAAGGGTTAAGAACTGGCACGCTGCCTGCAGATGCATAGTCATCACGACATGCAGATACAGAGGCAAGCCAACATGACCACGATCGCTCTCGCCCGAGTCGCCAATCTCCAAAATGCACACACCCCTGCGCGCGAGACCCGCGAGCGGGCATTCAACCGCCTGATCGCCGTTTACATGGACGACCTGTATCGCTACGCCTATTGGCTGTCGGGTAGCTCCGCCGTTGCCGACGACCTTGTCCAGGATACGCTCGCGCGCGCCTGGAAGGCGATGGACAAGCTGAACGACATCAAGGCGGTCAAGGCCTGGTTGCTTACCATCCTGCGGCGCGAGAATGCCCGCCGGTTCGAGCGCCAGCGTCCGCAGGAGAGCGCAATTCCGACCGAGGAGCTGCCCGCTCAGCGCAAGGATTACGATACCTCGACCGAGGCGTTTGCGCTGCGCCGTGCGCTCGAACAACTGCCTGAGGAGTATCGCGAACCCCTGCTGATGCAGGTTGTTTACGGCCACTCACAAAAGGAGATCGCCGCACACCTCGGCATATCGGTTGCGGGGGCGGGTACCCGGCTGTTCCGGGCCCGCGAAAAGATGCGTGAGATGCTTCAGTGACGGTTTTCCGGGTACAGCAACGAGGCGCCCCGCTTCGGCATCGGCAGCCTGGGCGTGGATCACTCCTCGCCCTTCAGGGCCTGCTGCGAGCGCTTCCGGAACACCCCCATCTCTTTTGCCGCCTGGATGTCGCCCTGCCGCTCGGCCACCGCGACACCCTGATCCAGCACCTCGAGCGCCTCGTCATGCTGCCCGACAGAGGCCAGGGCCTTGCCCAGCGTCTTCCAGGCCGCCGAATAATCGGCATCCAGTTTAAGGGCCTCGCGCAGGTGGGCGATCGCTGCGTCGGTATCGCCCACCTTCAGCAGTTCATTGCCGAGCGAGTAGCGTAGCAGCGCACTGTCGACGCCACGTTCCAGCATGCCGTGAAGGTTTTCGATCATCGTCATTGCGGTCACCTCCGAGCCATCCGGCAATTGTGCGGGCCTTAGCCAACCATTCAAACCGTCGATCGTCAGGGTAAGTAGTCGCCTGTCGGCTTCGCAAGCGGACGGCATGCGCAAAACATCACTCATCACTATAGACAATCGCGAAAAAGCGCTGCCAACGGAGCGTCAGCTGCCGAGACAGGTATGACCGCGCAATGCGGCCTTCAACGCGCAATGATAGCTGTCGACACCGGCCTCCGACGCCTTGTTCACGCGGCCAGCGCAGGTAGGCATTCAGCATCTCGTCTGGATCGAAGTCGACATAGCGCAGTAGCTCATCGACCGAATCGCCGCACTCGGGCTCCACTAAACGCTGATATCCGCCGGGGGAAACGGACACGTTGACCGCCGCGGTGACGCCGTGACCCGATCCGCAGCACCGACTTGGCCGCGCACGCTGTCGCATAGAACAGAGGGTTTCCGCCGCAGCGCGCTCGCGCAGATCGGGCCGCATTCGCGGCGCCCGAGTTTTTCCGCAAGGCACGCGAATCCTGGCGATAGTCCGGCGATTTGCCGGTGCGTCGTTAAAGTCGGCGGACGACAGGCCGATTTAATCGCCCAGACGGCGCGCGCCGCCCATCGATGCCCGGGGCCCCGGCAAGCGTCGCGTGCTGTGCCATCCACGAAACCGCGGCAGCGTGGCGCAAGCCACCGGCCGCAGCGTTCGGAGCACGACATGCATCTGTTGCGCCTTGCCCTTCCCATTGCGCTGTTCGCGACGCTGGCCTGCCACCCGGGTATGGCGGACGATCCGGCCAGCCGCGGACAGGCGCTCGCGCAGGCGGTATACGACGCACCGAAGGGCGACGATCTCGCCTCACGCGCGGTGATGACGCTGATCGAGAAAGGCCGCGGTCGGCGAGAGCGCGAGATGTACACGCTGCGGTTAGACCGTGGCGGTGGTGAGCGTTGGTCGCTGACCCGTTTTACCAGTCCTTCGGATATCAAGGGCGTCGGGCTTTTAACCAAGGATTATCCGGGAGACCGAAACGACCAGTGGCTGTACCTGCCGGCACTGGATCGCGTGCGTCGCGTGTCGTCTTCGCGCAAGGGCGGACGCTTCGTCGGGTCCGACCTGTTCTTCGAGGACTTGAGGGACCGCGAGGTCGCGATGGACCGGCATCGTTATGCCGGCGAGGAGAAATTGGGAAAATTGCTCTGCAAGGTACTGATCAGCGAACCCGTCGACCCCGACAATTCCGTCTATACGAAACGGGTTGCCTGGATTCACCCGCCCACGCTGATCCCGTTGCGGGTCGACCTCTACCAGCGCGATTCGCAGAAGCCGCAGAAGCGGCTCTCCGTAAAGCGTATCAAACGCATCCAGGGCTACTGGACGGTCCTCGACAGTGTGATGCAGGACCTGGAAGGCGGCCACGCGACGCGGATCCAGCGGTCGGCCGTCAAGTACAACCAGGGGATTCCCGACCGGCTGTTCACCAGCCAGGCGCTGGCCGACGAGAATGCCGAAACGCGTTTCAGGCCCTAGCCCGGACAAGGCCCGCAGAAACAAGGAACGACGACAATGCCAGACTCCTCTTCCTGCCGCGCTGCCATTCTGCCGCTCGCCATCTGTTGCCTGTGCACCGGCCAGCCACCGGCCGTCTTCGCGCAGCCTGCGCCACAGGACGAGGTGCTGATCGAGATGGACGGCCCAGGCGATCTGGATGAGATCCTTTTCGAAGACGACGCCAGCGAGCTGCCGAGCGCCACGGAGGAACTGATCATCGAAGCCGATGCCCCGGAGGACCGGGGCAATGCGCCCGACGCGCGAAGCGGTGGTGATGATGATGGCCGGGTGCCCGGGCGATGGGACCTGCGTGTGGACGATGCGCGGGCCGAATATTCGTATTTCACCCGCTCGGCCTCCGAAGCGGACTACCGGCTGTACGGCAAGGTATCGGCCCTGGCCAACTGGCGACCCTCCGCGACCTGGGAGTTGCAGGCGGCCGGCCGGCTCGACGGGCACGATCAGCGCGGATTGTTGGATTATTCTTCGTTCGAGGCCGATTACGGCGAAAGCTACGTCCGCTATCGGGGTGAGCGGGTGCGGCTGACGGCGGGTACACAAACCGTCATATGGGGCCGGCTCGACGAGCTGCCGCTGGCCGACCGCGTGAGTACGGCGGATCTGACGCGGGGTGTCCTCGATGACCTCGAAGACCGCCGCCGCGCGAATCCGATGATTCGGGCGGAGACGTTTCTCGGCGCCGGCAAACTCGACCTGGTCTGGCTGGTCGCGTTTCGCCCCGCCGAACTGCCAGACCAGGACAGCATCTGGTACCCGGTCAACGGTGAGACCGGGCGAATTCTCGGCTTCGACCCGGAGGACATACCGCCGGCGGCGGTACGCGAGTCGACCATCGTGGACGATGCGCCCGGCGGCGACGGGGGGTTCGGCGCTCGCTACACACGAACGCACGCCCTTGCCGATTTCGGGGTCACGATCGCACGGACGCGGCAGTCGGTACCCTATTTCCGCGGCGCAGGGCCCGGCGTGATCCAGGCCGAGTATCCGCGATCCTGGGCCTATGGCATCGATGCGGCGACCGATGCGGCGGGCGCGACCTGGCGCGCCGAGTTCCTTTACAGCAGCGACAATCCGGTGACCCGTGAGGACCTTGGCTATGACACCACGCCGGCGATCTCATGGGGTGGCGGCGTGGAGCTGCACCCCGGCGACGCCGACACCCGGGTGAACCTGCAGCTTGTCGGTAAGAATCTGATCGATTCGCCGGCGATTCTCGACCGCAAGGAGATCTACGCCCTGAACGGGGAAATCGAGACGCCGTTTGACCGCGACCGTTGGCGGGCGGCGCTAGATTTCTACATCGGGCTTGGCGACAAGGACATCTATCTGAATCCGGAGGTCACGTTCCTCGGCTGGGAACCGCATGAGCTGTATCTGGCGCTGCACTATTTCGACGGGGACACGCAGACCCTGGGCGGCTTCCACAAAGACCATTCGTCGATCAACCTCGGCTGGCGTGGCAGATTCTGATCCGACCGGAAATCGCCGGTGACTGACGATACCACCCCACGTCGGACGCGACTGGAGCACGCCGTACGACCGGTCGCGATTCTCCATGAGGGCTTTTTCGTCTATGCGAATCGCGCCTTTCTGACCCGATTGGGATTTCCTTCGCTCGAAGAGCTGCAGGCGGTCCCGCTGCTCGACCTGGTCGAGGACAGGGATCACGGACGCCTGCGCGAGCACCTGGATGCCGCGAAACGGACCGCCGGCACAGACAAACGGCATGCGGAATCCAAACTTATGCTTCGCAGGGCCGACGATCTGCCGCTGCACGCCGAATGCGTGTCGTTCCGCACCCGCTACGCGGGCGAAGACTGTGTTCAACTCTCCCTGCGATCGCGCGAAGATGCCAGTCCCGCCCAGATCGTTCGCAACCTGCCCTGGAAGCTGTATCTAAGACTCGGCTTCCTGTTTCTGTTCGCGGTACTGCCGTCGTTCCTGCTGCTGAATCTCAATATCGACAACGCGCCAGAGGTCTACTTCCCCGACGATCAGCCGGCCGTAGTCCTGGACAGGGAGCTGCGCACGCGATTTCCCGATGATCAGGTGTTCGTGTTGCTGTTCGAAGGGGTAGCATTGTTCTCCGACGGCTTTGTCGAGGCCTACGATGGGCTTGGCCGAGCACTCGAGCAGCTGGACGGAGTCGACGAAGTCGTCACTGTCACCAACCAGGATCATATCGCCGGGACACGGGACGACTTCATCGTCGAACGGCTGGTCGATGCGAAGAAGCTCTCCGCGACACGACCAGAGGCCAGGCGGCAGCGGGTGCTGGACGACAAGCTGGGGGGCGGACTGCTGGCGGCCGACGACGGCTCGGCGTTGGGCATGGTCGTCGTTCCGGATGCAGCGGACAACAGTATCGAACGGCTGGCGCTGGAGGAAGCGATCCTGGCGGCCGTGAAACAGGCCCGCCTCGACGGCTATCTGGTCGCGGTCGCGGGACAGATCCCGGTAGATGTCGCACAGCTGCGCTCGATGCTGCGTGACAACATGATATTCATCCCAGCGACCGTCGCCACGGGCCTGATCATGATCTGGTGGCTGTTCCGCCGCTGGCTCGCGGTCATGCTGGCCGGCATAGCGATCGGCGTTGTGGTCAATTCGACCGTTGCGATTTATGTGCTGCTGGACCAGCCATTCACGCTGGTCTCGAGCATCATTCCGCCGCTCCTCGCTGCGCTGACAGTGGCGGCCCTGGTGCACCTGTTCAATGGCGCCTATCTGGCATCGAAGCAAGGACTGACGGGATTCGATCGGGTGGCGCGGGTCACCGCTGTGGTCGACAGGCCCGCACTGTACGCGGCCCTGACCACGGCCGGTGGCCTGATGTCCCTCGCTAGCAGCCCGATCGTACCAATCCGCACCTTCGGAATCATCTCGGCGCTCGGGACCTTGCTGATCTACCTCGTCGTTTTCCGCGTCCTGCCAACGCTGATGGTGCGATGGGATTCGACCGCTTGGCCTCAACCCCGCGGGGTCGCACGGCTGGTCGACCGGGTCGTTTCGCTACTGTATCGGCTCGGCATGCGGCACCCCGCCGCCGTCATCGGCAGCACGGTCCTGTTGCTCGCCCTGGGCGCACCACAGATTGCAGGCGTCACGGTGGAAACAAACCTGCAGGAATTTTTCGAGTTCGACCACCCGGTCCGCGAAGATACGCGCAAGGTTGACGAAAAGATCGCCGGCACCATGACGGCGTCGGTGATCTTCAACACCGCGGCACGGGATGGCCTCAAGGACGCGGACACACTGCGCATGATCCGCAGGTTTCAGCAATGGGCCGAGCTGCAGCCCGAAGTCGACCGAACTTTCGGTCTGCCGAATTTCGTCGAGGAGATGCATTGGGGATTCAACGCGGAGGACCCGGCGTTTCGCGCCGTGCCCGACGACAGCCGACTGATAAGCCAGTATCTGCTGATCTACGACGGCGACGATATCCACGACTTCGTGGACCGGGATTTCCAACACTCGCAGGTCGCACTGAACCTGAACGTTCACAAGGCCAGTGAGATAGCCGATACGCTGGACAGGGTGCGCGAATACCTGAGCGAGAACGTCGACGACCGGCTGCACTGGGAGATCGCCGGGAATGCGCGATTGTTTGCGGATATCGAAGACCTGCTCGTCTCCGGCCAGGTCTACAGCCTGTGGGGCGCGCTGGCCCTGATCTTCGTCTTCATGCTGATCTTCCTGCGCTCCGCGGGTGCGGCGGCCCTGTGCATGATCCCGAACCTGTCGCCGATCCTCCTCATTTTCATCCTGATGGGCGCTTTTGGCATCTGGCTGGACATGGCAACCGCGATGATTGCCAGCGTCGCAGTCGGAATCGCCGTCGACGACACGCTTCACGTCTATCACGGCTTTCGGGACCGTCTGGCACGCGGCGTTAACCCGGTCATGGCCCTGGCGCGATCCTATCGACACGCGGGGCGTGCCGTCGTGGTCACCACGATCATACTCAGCGCGCAGTTCCTGATACTCACCAGTTCGAATTTCGTGCCGACCCGCAACTTCGGCTTGCTGACCACGGTCGGCCTGCTCGCCGCACTGCTGTTCGACCTGCTGCTGCTACCGGCACTGCTGATCGCTCTGCACGGGCATGCGAGCCCGGTCGCCGCATGGGTGTCCCGACTGAATGGACGAAAGGGTGTCGCCGATACGCCGGACGACGATGGGGTGCACCCAGCGTTCGACAGCAATTACTGGACGACCGAACGCAAGACTGCGCTGGTCAAGGAGATGCTGTCCGGGAGGTCTTCGGCCCGCGCGGCCGCACAGGCCTACGGCGTTCCGCAGCAAGATCTCGAGCGGTGGTTGAGGGCCGCGGAGCGGGGCATTGCGCAGGCGCTGGCCGGCCGCAAGGCGCGCCGTCCGACCGAGGTGCGCACGCTGGCCAGGGCGTACAAGAAACTGCAGGCCGAGAACCGTCAGCTCAGGTCACGCCGGCAGGGCTAGTGGTCCATGCGGCGTTGCAGTGTCACGAAGCTGTAGGGGTAAGGATTGCGCCCGTCGGATTCGTGGCGCTCGCGCGAGACCTCGGACCATTCGCCGGCTTCGAACGCCGGGAACCGCACGTCGCCCGGAAAGCATCGGTGGATGTGCGTCAGGTACAGGCGTGACGCGACGGGCAGCGCCAACGCATAAAGCATCGCGCCGCCGACGACCATGATCTCATCGGCGTCACCGGCAAAATCGATAGCCTCCTGCAATGAATGCACGACGAACCCGC
>CBFCWF010000137.1:0-11562 GCA_965601425.1 uncultured Chromatiaceae bacterium
AACTGGGAACTGCTGTGCCTGTACTGCCACGACAACGAGCACCAGCGCTACGAAGAACACCTCGCAGCCGGTGGCCGGCGCGGCAACGACGCCGCGGGCACGACACAAACCACGCATCGACCGTTCGAGACGCTCGCCTCGCTGCTCAAGCGGGACGACTGAAACGGCAAGACCCTGCAACGGACATCGTCGGTCCGGCCGCTTGATCCTCGGCAGTTCACGTCGGCTTCAAAACACTTATCCTAGGCGGTTACAGATTCATCACAGCCACGCCTTGCGGGCTACCAGGGGAAGAGATTTCATGGCCTACGACACCGCGGACATCCGCAACATCGCCCTCGTCGGGCATGCCGCTGCCGGCAAGACCACGCTGACCGAGGCCCTGCTGGCCGCCGCGGGTCGCATCGACTCCGCCGGTGACGTCGCCAGGGGAAACACGGTCAGCGACTACGATGCACTGGAGAAGGACAAGGGTCACTCGCTGGACAGCGCGCTCGTGTCATTCGACTGGGCTGGGTGTCACATCAACCTGCTCGATACGCCCGGCGCGCCGGACTACCTGGGCAAGGCCGTCGCGGTCCTGCCCGCGGTCGAGACCGCCGCGGTCGTCGTCAATGCGCGCGAGGGCATCGAGTCGGTCACCACCCGAATGATGACCCGGGCCGCCGAACGCGGTCTGTGCCGGCTGATCATCGTCAACCGCATCGACGCCGAAGACACCGACCTGCCCGCGCTGCTCGAAGAGCTGCAGCAGATCTTCGGCCGCGAGTGCCTGCCGTTGAACCTGCCGGCCGACAACGCGAGCCGGGTCGTGGACTGCTTTTTCAATCCCGCCGGTGACAGCGATTTCTCGAGCGTCGCGACCGCCCATCAGGCCCTGATCGACCAGGTGGTCGAGGTCGACGAGGAGCTGATGGGTCTGTACCTCGAGCAGGGCCAGGAACTCGCACCGGAGCAGCTGCATGCACCGTTCGAGCAGGCATTGCGCGAGGGCCACCTGATCCCGGTCTGCTTCGTCTCCGCGCAGACCGGCGCCGGGGTCGCCGAACTGCTCGACGTCGTGACCCGGCTGGCCCCGAATCCGACCGAAGGCAACCCGCCGCAGTGCCTGATCGGCGAGGGAGAGCAGGCCCGGTCCTACGAGGTGACGCCGGACCCTGACAGGCATGTCGTCGCACATGTGTTCAAGGTGATGTTCGACCCGTTCGTCGGCAAGCTCGCACTGTTCCGGATCCACCAGGGCACCGTCACGAAGGACAGTCAGCTATACGTCGGCGACGGCCGCAAACCCTTCAAGGTTGGCCATCTGTTCACACTGTTCGGCAAGGAGCACCCGGAGGTCGAGAACGGCATACCGGGCGATATCCGGGCCGTGGCCAAGGTCGACGAGATCCATCCGGACGCGATCCTGCACGACTCGCACGACGAGGATTTCCTGCACCTGCAGCCGTCGCGTTTCCCGCTGCCGGTGGCGGGCCTGGCGATCCAGGTGCGCCGCACCCAGGACGAGCAGCGCCTCGCCGAGGCACTGCACAAACTGCTGGAGGAAGACCCCTGCCTCGCACTCGAGTCCAACCAGACCACGCGGGAGACCGTGCTGCGCGGCCTGTCGGAGCTGCACCTGAGCACCGCGCTGGAGCAGCTCAAGGCCCGCTACCGGATCGCGCTCGACACCAGCAAACCGAGCGTCGCCTATCGCGAGACCATCACCCGGCCGGCGGGCGGCCAGCATCGGCACAAGAAGCAGACCGGCGGCGCCGGCCAGTTCGGCGAGGTCATGCTGCAGATCGAACCGCTGCCGCGCGGCAGCGGCTTTCAGTTCCGCTCGGCCGTGGTCGGCGGCGCGATCCCCGGGTCGCTGATCCCGGCGGTCGAAAAAGGCGTGCGCGAGGCGCTTGCGGCCGGCGCGATCGCCGGCTTCCCGATCGTGGACCTGAAGGTCGTCGTGACCGATGGCAAGCACCACCCGGTCGACTCGAAGGAGATCGCGTTCGTCACGGCCGGGCGCAAGGCGCTGCTCGCCGCGGCACGCGAGGCACAGCCGGTGGTCATGGAGCCGATCGTCGACCTCGAGGTCAAGGTGCCGCAGGAAGCGATGGGCAGCGTGACTGGCGATCTGGCAGGCCGGCGTGGTCGGGTGCTCGGCACGCGGGCCCTGCCGCACGGGCACATCGTCGTGCAGGGGCAGGCCCCGCTCGGAGAGCTCGACGACTACCCGGAGCGGCTCAAGGCGATGACCGGCGGCAGCGCCAGCTACACGCTCGAACTCGCCCAGTACGAGCCGGTGCCGGAGGCGCTGCAGCGCGCGCTGTCGGGCGCGTTTCGACGCGGCGCCGACGACGACTGACGCGCGGCACGGGCCGCGGTCAGGCGGCCCGCGCTCAATCCGCGGCGATCGGCAGCAGCGCTTCCAGCGCGTGGCGCATCGCCAGGCGCAGCACCCGGTTGTTGTTCAGGTCGCCGACATAAATGTAGTCGTCGGACAGGTCGACCGTATGTGCATAGGCCAGCGGGATGTCGCCGGTCGGGACCTGCTCGCCGGGCAGTCCGCCTTTCGAGTCCGGGTTCCCATAGGTCCCGAAACGCAGGATCTCGTTGCCCGCATTGTCGATCAGCGTGACCGTCTGTGAAATCGCGGTCGGGTACAGGATGCGTCCGTAGCCGTCGAGACCGAAGCTGGCGGGCCGGCGCG
The DNA here is from genome assembly GCA_965601425.1 of uncultured Chromatiaceae bacterium. GTDB lineage: Bacteria > Pseudomonadota > Gammaproteobacteria > Chromatiales > Chromatiaceae > Thiosocius. The sequence continues at coordinate 2,693 of CBFCWF010000137.1, forward strand.
CCGCGGTCATGCCGAACGGGACGTCGTAGACCTTCGCCGGGGCGCGCGGCGCGGTCGGAAAGCGACTGCCGCCGCCGGGCGGCGCGGTCGGCGCGAACTTGTGGATACGCGAGATCAGCGGCAGCCGCTTGTTCGTCTTGTAGAACGGGTCGGACGCATAGCCGGCCGGTATCTCGCTCGGCGGCCCGTCGTAGATCGCGACATAGACGTTGCCCTGCAGGTCGACCCGCGGGCTGCTCGCGGGCCGGCTGTCGAGCACGACCGGCACCCAGGGCACGCGCGCCTCGCTGCGATCGAAATACTTCAGGTCAAGGTCCTTCGCGTTCCCGAACCCACCGGTGACCGCAAGGCTGCCGTCCGGGGCCACGTCGAATCCGGCATCCGCGTGCCCGGTGCGGATGAACCAGCCGTAGTACAGCGCCTCGGTCACGCGGTTGGTGCCGGCATCGGTATCGGCCGGTTCGTAGAAACCGGGGCTGTCCAGGGCCCAGCGCTCGATCGGACCCCGGCTGGTCCCGCCGCGCGCATACAGGTAGCGGTTGCGTTCGTCGATCGCGATACTGCCGGCGACCAGCTCGCTGTCCCTGCCGGTCAGGCAGCGCTCGAATACCGGGTCGGCCCAGTCGTCGACCCTGAACAGGGTGTTGAACGCGTCCGTGACATACAGGGTCTCGGTCTGCGCATCGACATGCACGCTGTTGATCGCGAGATTCTTCTGCCGGTTGAGCTCGGCGAAGTCGCGCGCCAGCACCAGCCCCGCGGGGCCGTCGCGGAAGATCTTGACCGGCGCCGACGGGTAGCTGACCCACACACGGGGCTCGCCGCCGTGCTCCGCGATCTTCACATCCGTACTGTCCGGCGCGTTCGTGATCCGCGCGATGAACACGGTGTCCGACGGTGTCGTGTCGCGACGCCAGTCATCGAACTTGTGCAGCAGGACCTCGCCCTTGACTGCGTCGGTCTCCCGCGTGGTCACGTACATCACGCCCCCCGCACCGACCGCGACATTGTCCGGGAAGCTGACGGGGATGCCGCGAATCACCTCGCCCGCACCAGACAGCACCAGCACCCGGGCATTCATGCGATCGCAGACGAAGACATTCCCGTCGGCGTCGAGCGCGAGCCCGTGCAACTGTGAGAACCCCTTCTTGCGGTTGACCCCGGCCGATTGCGCGACCGTGGCCCGCTGATCGTAGAAGACGGTGGCGCTGCCGGAGGACCGGTCGACCTTGAACACCTGCCCGTCGTGATAGAAGTTGCCGGGGTCGTCGAAGCCCGCAGCATCGTACAAGGAGCTGACGTAGACATGGCCGCCGTCGTTGCTCAGCACCGTGTAGAAGTTGCCCCCGATGCGCGGCCGTTTCTTGCCGGGCAGCGCCGGCGAGCGGATCAGGCGGCCGAGCCTCGAGCTTGCCGGGATCGTGCCGTCGGTGTTGAACGTCTGCAGCAGCAGCGGCCCCTCGCCCTTCCCGTGGGTCGTCATCACCGTCAGCCGCTGCGTGTCGCGCGGGTCCGCGAGCAGCGCGCCGATATGGGCCCGGTTGGGGTGGACCAGGTACGACCGGGTCATCGTCGGCTGCCACTTGAAGTCGGAAAACAGCGGCGCATAGCTGCCGTCCGCCTTGACGCGAATGCCCCAGCCGGCGACGTCCGCCTCGCGGTGGCCCGCCGGGAACGGGAAAACGGTCTTGATGTAGTTCCCGGCCGCGTCATACTGGCGGACCATCGGCGAACCCAGCGGGCCCGAGTTCGCGTACAGATAGACCATGCCATCCCGCTTCACGTCGATCGCCTGGGTCATGCCCCAGGCATAGTGATCGTTTTCGCCGTTCGCGTAGGAGAACCAGCCGTAAGGGTCGCCGCCGACGATCGCGTCCATCGCGACACCGGTGCCGACCCGGATCCGCACCGCCAGCCTGGCGGGGTCCGCGACGGTGGCGCCGTAGTCGTCGCGCCCGTCCCAGACCAGAGCCTGGGCCAGCGAACCCGGGGCCAGTGGCGCGGGCGGGTCGGCGCCGAGCATGCCGGCGGCGAGATGGCGCACGACGCGAGCGCTCGACCGGTCGACGATCGCAACCTCGACGTCGCTGCGATGATCGACCGCGAACGCAATGCGCCACGCGCTGGCACCCGCCCGCTCCAGGCTCGGTGCGTCGGCCCAGTCGACCGCGTCCGCGGCCAGCGCCGCCAGACCGCACAAAGCGCCGACAAACAGCGTCTGCAAACCGTTTGACTTCCGATCCCGGTGGTTCATCGGCCCCGCTCGTCCCACGCCCGGTGTCGCCGCGATGCCGGTGAACAGGCACCGCCCGGCGGTCGGGCGTCCTGTATAGTTTCGCATCAAATCGTCGGCAGCGGGGTGGCCGTTCCCGCACGGCCGACGATGTCCCTGGACGCGCGCGGCGACATGGTCACGATGCCCATCCGTCCGCGCACCGACCCGTGTTGCGAGGTATCGATATGCACTCGAATTTCCTGTCGCCCCGCGGCCATGCCGATCACCACCGGGTCCTGCGACGTTTCACCTGGAGCGCCGCGGTGATCCTGCTGCTCGGCAGCCTGGGCTTTCTCGGGCTTGCCGATCAGGTCATGGAGGGTCAGACGGCGCGCCTGGATCAACGCATCCTGATGGCGATGCGGGTGCACGGCGCACCGGACCAGCCGATCGGGCCGGCATGGGTGCAGGAAGGCTTTCGGGATTTCACCGGCCTCGGCGGGACCGGGGTGCTGGGGCTGCTGAGCATTGCCACGCTCGGCTACCTGTGGCTGATGGGGATGCGGCGGGCGGCCCTCCACCTGTTGATCGCGGTGATCGGCGGCCTGCTGGTGAGCCTGGCACTGAAGGCGGGCTTCCAGCGCGCGCGGCCCGATCTGATCTCGCATGGCTCGATTGTCTACACCTCGAGCTTTCCGAGCGGCCACTCGATGCTCTCGGCGATCGTCTATCTCACCGGGGGTGCGATGCTGGCGCTGATCCACCGGCGCCGCGCCGTGCGTCTGTTCATCCTCGCCTGCGCGGCGCTGGCGACCTTGCTGGTCGGCGTCAGCCGCGTCTACCTGGGCGTCCACTGGCCGACCGACGTGATCGCCGGCTGGGCGATCGGCGCCGCCTGGGCGGCCCTGTGCTGGCTGATCGTGCAGCGCGCCCAGACCCGTGGCCCGCCGGCTACCGCGACGCCCGCAGTCCCGCCCGGACGGGATCGGGCGGATACCAAGCCTTCGCGTTGAGCAGCGGGCGCCTGCGCTAGCCCCGGGCCGTTCAGGTGTTGCTGTCCCACATCACGTTGCACTCGGCCTTGGCCGCGGCCCGCAGCAGTTCGATCAACGGCAGGGCCCGATGTGCGAGGCTGACAGCGGGTTCCGCGTCTTCAGCCTCGCCGGGGGTGGATGACGCGGGCTCGGGCAGGTGCCCGCGCGCCTCGACCGCCGCCTCCAGCCGCTCGAGTGCCGCGGGGACATCTTCGGCGAGGATGGCGCTCGGCACCGTGCCGCTGTGCCCCATGAGCTGGATCAGGTGAACGGCCACGTCACCGAACATCGTGATGTCCGCATAGGCGGGACAGGAAAAGGTCACTAGCATACGGACTCCCTCACTGCGCTGAATTGCGCCGCCGCTGCGGGCGGGGCGTTGAATGGGTATTGGCACGCATCTCGTGGGCGCCCGGTCGTCATGCCGCGCCGTCGGCGTCCGGGGTTCGCGACGGTTCCGCGCGGTCTGGGCCGGGCTTGATACGGAAGAGAATCGAATACAGCGTGGGCACGAACACCAGCGTGAGCAGCGTCGCGAAACCCAGGCCCGCCATGATCGTGATCGACATGTTGACGAAGAACACGTCGGCGAGCAGCGGGATGAGTCCGAGTATTGTCGTGGCCGCGGCCAGCACGACCGGGCGCAGGCGACTGACGGTGGCATCAAGTATCGCGGTGAACCCCTCCTTGCCCCCCGCGATCTGCTGATCGATCTCGTCGATCAGCACAATGGCGTTCTTGATCAGCAGCCCGATCAGGGAAAGGGCGCCGAGCAGCGACATGAAATCGAACGCCCCGTCGGCACCCAACAGTCCCGCAGTGATACCGACGATCGCGAGTGGTACCGTGAGCCAGATGATCAACGGCTGCCGGATCTTGCCGAACAGCAGGATGCTGGTGATGATCATCAACAGGAAACCCACCGGCAACGAACGCCCGAGCCCCGACTGGGCCTTTTGCGCATCCTCGTATTCGCCGCCCCAGGACAGACTGTAGCCGGGCGGCAGCGGTATCGCCTCGATCTCGGGCCGGATACGGCTGAACAACGGCGTCGCCAGTTCGCCTGTCGGGTTGCAGGAGGCGATGATGGTGCGGATGCGATCACGCGATCGCAGCACCGTGTTCTCGAACAGGGTCTCGAAGCCGCTCACCACCTGCGCCGCCGGTATGGTCTCGCCGAGTACCGGGCTCCAAATCGTGACGTCCTGCAGATTGCCCACGTCGACGCGTTCCTCTGCCGGCGCCCGCATCAGGATCGGCAGGACCCGGATGCCGTCGCGATACAGACCGACCTGCCTGCCCTCGAAGGCGTAGCGCAGCGCCGAAGCCAGGTTTTCGCGTGTGATACCGAGTTGCCTGCCGACCTGCTCGTTGAACACCGGCCGCACCAGCTTCACCGGCTGACGCCAGTCGTCCCTTACATCCTTTGCCTCCGCATCCGAACGCATGATCGCCTGCGCCGTATTCGAGAGCTGGCGCAACACCTCGGGATCGGGCCCATGAAAACGGGCCTCGATCTTCGAGTCGCGGCCCGGGCCGATGCGCAGCGACTTGATGATCGGGTCGGTCCAGGGCATCTCGTCCTGCATGAACCTGCCGACCTGATCCCACACCTCGGGTATCCGTTCCCGACTGTCGGTCTGGACGATGATCTGGGCATACGCGGACGAGATCTCGCGCGGATCGTAAACCAGCGTGAAACGTTCGTGGGGACCACCGATCACCGTGGTCGTCTGCGCGACCCCTTCGAGGCCGCGCAGAAACTCACTCACCCGCAGCGCATCTTCGCGGGTCGCACGGATGTCGCTGCCCTCGATCTCCCAGACATCGACGAAGAACATCGGGGTGCTGGACTCCGGGAAGAATGCCTGCTTGACGCCGCCGAAGCCGATCACCGCGAGGACGAACAGTGTTACCACCGTCGCAACCGTCAAGACGCGTCTGCGGATCGCGAACGCGAGCAGCGCCCGGAACACCCTGAACACGACGCCCGCGTAGGGATCCTGCCCCGTCGCTTGTTCACCCGAACCGCGCTTGAGCAGCAACGCGCAAAGCAGCGGCGTGGTGCTGATCGCGGTCACCCAGGACAGCAGCAGTGAATAGAGGATCACGTAGAACAACGACCCGGCGAATTCGCCGGTGCTGTCAGGCGACAGGCCGATCGCCGAGAAGGCCAGTATGCCGATGACGGTGCCGCCGAGCAGCGCCCAGATCGTCTTGCCTACGGTCTCGCTGGCCGCCTGGGCCGCACGCATGCCCGCCTGCATGCGCACCAGAATGCCTTCGGCGATCACGATCGCATTGTCGACCAGCATGCCGAGCGCGATGACCAGCGCACCCAGGGATATGCGCTGTAGCTCGATGCCTTTGAGATGCATGATCAGCAGCGTGCCGGCGACCGTGATCAGCAGCACCGCGCCGATGATCAGGCCGACTCTCACCCCCATGAACAGCAGCAGCACAACGATCACGATTGCGACCGCCTGCCCGACGCTGACAACGAAGCCACTGACAGATTTATCGACCTCGACAGGCTGATTGTAGATTTGCGTCAGTTCCATGCCGACCGGAATCGTTCCCTCGAGTTCGGCCATACGCTGCGCGAGGCGATCGCCCACCGCGACCACGTTCTCGCCGGCCTGCATCGATACGCCGAGGGTCAGTGCCGGTCGGCCGTTCACGTAATACATCTTGCTCGGCACCTCTTCGTAGGCGCGCACGATGTTCGCGATATCCTTCAGATACACCAGTCGTTTCTCGTCCGATGCGAGCAGCACGTCGCCGATCTCATCGACCGAGTCGAACTCGCCGGTCGGGCTGACCCGCAGATACTCGGCGCCGACCCGGACCTCGCCGGCATCGGCCACCAGGTTCTGCGATTCCAGCACGTGGGCGATCCGCGCGGGGGAGATGCCGAGTTCGCCCAGCCGGGCACGCGAGATGTCGACGTAAACGACCTCGGGTTGCTCGCCGCCGATGATGACCTTGCGCACCCCCCGCACCAGGACCAGCTCGCGCTTGAGACGATCGGCAAAGTCCCAGAGGTCACGCCAGCTGTACCCCTGGCCGGTCAGCGCGACGTAGATGCCGTACACGTCTCCGAACTCGTCGACGATGATCGGCTCCTGTGCGCCCGGTGGCAGCTTGCCCCGCATGTCGGCGATCTTGCGCCTCAGTTCGTCATAGATACCGGGAAAGTCCTCGGCGCGGTACTTGTCCTTGAACTCGATCTGGATATCGGACATCCCCGGGCGGGAGATACTCATTTTGATGTGCTTGACCTGCTCCATCCGCTGTAGCGCGTCTTCGATGTGGTAGGTCACCTCGTCCTGGACCTGCTGGGCCGACGCTCCCGGGTACAGGGTGATGATTTTGGCGAGCTTGATCGTGAAGGCCGGGTCTTCCAGCTTGCCCATGCTGTCGAACGCCCAGACCCCGCCCAGCAGCAGGACGATGACGATCAGCCAGGAGACGACAGGGCGCTCGACGGAATACTCGCCAATGTTCATGAGGCGATCGACTCGCCCCTCGGCGGCATCCCGTTCATTGCTGATACTGCAGGTCTTCGGAGCGCAGCGCCGCCTGCTCCGATTCGGGCATCAGGGTCACCGACATGCCCTCGACCAGAAAGGCGGTACCGGCAGTCACCAGACGGTCACCGGCTTCCAACCCGTCGAGCACCTCGATGCCATCGCCGATCAGGCGTCCAACCTCCACCGGGCGCGGAGACACCGTCATGCTGGCCTGGTCCACGATCCAGACCTGTGGATCGAGCCGGTAGTCGCCGACCACCGCACTGACCGGCACCGTGAACGCCTCCGCCATGTCGATGAAACCGGCGAAATCGACGCTCACGCTGGCGGTCATGCCGGGCAGGACATTTCCCTTGTCCAATTGTTTCATCAGGTAGGTCGCCTCGAACGTCTGGGTGTTGGGGTCCGCCTTGGTCGAGATCTCTTTGAAGCGCAACGGATACGCCTGACCCGGCTGCCCCTGAAAAGCGGCGGATACCTTGACCCGGTCGCGCGCGGCCGAACCTTGCGATTCTTCGGCGGACCGGATGCCCCTTACGATCGACTCTGGGACATCGAACTTGACCTCCAGTAGGTCAACATTCTGCACGACCGCGATCGGCTGTTTGGCCTGCACCTCCTCGAACCGATCCACCAGCCGCCGCGCGATCATGCCATCGAACGGGGCCTTCAGCTCCGTGTAGGCCAGATCCTGGGTGGCCGCGCTGAGCGCTGCCCTGGCATTCTTGAATTCCGCCTCCAGCCGATCGAAATCCGACCGCGAGATCGCGCCGCTGGAAACCAGCTCCTTGCCCCGGGCAAAGTTCTTTTCCGCCTTGTCGAACGTCGCCTGTCGGTCATCGACCACGATCTGGTAGTCGGTGGGGTCAAGCCTCGCGACCAGGTCGCCTCGCTGAACCGGGTCGCCCTCCTTGATCGGCAGATCCTGCACCGTACCGGGTAAACGAAACGCCAGGTCCGCCCGTTGCGCCGCCTCGATCCGTGCGGGGAACGAACGAATGCCCGCAGCATCGGCACCGGCGATCACGATGGTCTTGACCGGGCGGGCGACGGTCTCGACGACCGGCGCCTGCTGCTCGGCACACCCGCCCAGAAGCCACGCGATGACCAGGAGGCCGGCGGCGGCGATATCACCCCGCGCGCGCCGGGTCCGCGGATTCGCTGAATAACGCATGCTCTCGATGCTCACTGACCGACCGACTGGCGACAAGGGGGCGCGGGTCATCCGGCGGCCGGCCATGGTCCGGATGAGCGTGAATTATAGCGGCACAAGCCTCGTCGACGACGAAGCATGCCGCACCCCACGCAATGATTAGAACACCGCACTATGACTTGTGCGACCGTTTCTCGTTCTCGAGCGCCGTCTTCGTGATTTCGTGATAGAGACCCACGGCGCGCCCGTACAGAGGCTCCAGCTCCGGGCGCTTGGCCACCAGGCGCTGCACCTCCGTCGCGTCGCGCATCAGGCGCTCGAGGTAGTCGAGATCCAGCTCGCTGAGCACCTCGCCACGGTCCACCCGCTCCTTCACATCGAGCACGCGGGGTAGCCGGATCTTTTCGAAGCGCTCGAGCAATGCGTAAACAATACCGTCATCTTTATCTGTCATGGTGTCCTCCTCTCGTTGACGCATGTTAGAGGCATCGACCGATGCTTTCACGTCGGCGTGTCCCGACGGGGCGGCTCCGACGCCTTCAGGCGACGCGCTTGCGGATCGGGCATCTGCCGAATCCGGTTCCGGGCGGACTGACAGGACCCTTTACAGTTCGCCGGACACACCGCGCCAAGCCATTGATTTCTGGTGCATGGTGCAGAACTTGCAATGCCGTTTACCCGCAGTTACCACGAACCCGATGTGGAGAACGCCGTGTCTAAGCTCTTGAGATTGCCTTGGTACGCCAACGGCAGGCCCCTGATAAGGAGAATGGATCGCTGGGTCTCGTTGAAGGCCCCGCCATCACGCGTTGGACAGGAATGCGACTGGCTGGGCTGGGACGGCTGGGTACGTACCGACAGCAGCGGGGCGCCGACCGGCGATGGTGACACGACGAACGCCAGATGATGCCACCGGGGCACGCGAGACCCTGGCC
>CBFCWF010000138.1:0-11545 GCA_965601425.1 uncultured Chromatiaceae bacterium
GCACCGCCACCGGTATGTTCTTCGGTCTTCTCGGCATGCTCACACCGCTGATCGCAATCGGCGCGGTCATTTATCTGTTCGCTGCCAAATCGAACAACCCCGAGTATGGTGAGGCGCGCTGAGATGAAAGACCTGAACAAAAACGACGATGGACAGGGCGGCTATGACCTGATCGTTCTTGGGGCCGGATCGGCGGGGTTCTCCGCCGCAATTACCGGCGCGGATGCCGGAAACCGTGTCGCCCTCGTAGGACATGGCACCATCGGCGGAACTTGCGTCAACGTGGGATGCGTGCCCTCCAAGACGATGATCCGTGCGGCAGAGGCCGTGCACGGTGCGGGGGCTGCCAAGCGGTTCCCCGGCCTGTCGGGACGGGCACAAGTGGATGATTGGCAGACGCTCGTTCAGTCCAAAGACGATCTGGTCGCGACCCTGCGCCAGAAGAAATACGCGGACCTTCTGCCGGAATATGAGGGTGTCGATTACATCGACGCCGGTCCCGCGCGGCTGATCGAAGGTGGCGTGACAGTCGGTGAGCGAACCCTGAAAGCACCGAGGACCATCATCGCCACGGGCGGGCGTCCCGTCCTGCCGACCATCGACGGCATCGAGGAAATCGGCGCGCTCGACAGCACCAGTCTTCTGGAGCTCGAAGTACTGCCGAAAAGCCTGATCTTCATCGGCGCGGGTTACATCGGCGCGGAACTGGCCCAGATGATGAGCCGCATGGGCGTGAAGGTCACGCTTGTTGCCCGTTCGCATCTGTTGCCCGGCGCGGAACCAGAGGTCTCGGAGGCATTGGCGGCGGCGTTCGAGGCCGAAGGCATCACCCTTCTGACCGGGTTAAGCTACGACACTGTGCGCCGCGACGACGCGGGCGTGACACTGCGCGTGATCCAGAACGGAAAGCCTGTCGAAGTGACGGCGGATCACCTCGTTTCGACCGCTGGCAGGCGGGCCAATACCGAAGATATGGGCCTGGACGCAATCGGCGTGGAAACCGACGCGCGTGGGTCCATCGTCGTCGGCGAGGACATGCAGACATCGGTGCCCGGCATCTATGCTGCGGGCGATGTGACCAACCGTGACCAGTTCGTCTATATGGCGGCCTATGGTGCAAAGCTCGCAGCCAAAAACGCAGTGCTTGGTGAGGACCATCGTTACGACAACGCCGCGATGCCCTGGGTTGTGTTTTCCGACCCGCAGGTCGCGGGCGTCGGTCCCAGTGAAACCCAGGCTCGGGACGCGGGCTTCGACGTCAAGACGTCCATCGTGCCGCTCGATCAGGTGCCGCGCGCGCTGGCCGCACGCGACACGCGCGGATTGATCAAGCTGGTGGCGGACAGAAAGACCGACCGGCTGCTTGGTGGCCAGATCATCGCGCCCGAGGGGTCCGATACGATCCAGACCCTCGTCATGGCGCTGAAGTTCGGCATGACAACAAAGGCGCTCGGCGAGACGATCTTCCCGTATCTGACGACCGTGGAAGGGCTGAAGTTGGCGGCGCAAACCTTCGACATGGACGTGGCGAAGCTGAGCTGCTGCGCGGGATGACAGATCGGCAAAAAAACTGGAGGCTCTGGCAACCACTACAGCGTGTTGCAAGATGCCTTAATTGAAAGCAAACCCGCTCCTTCCATCGTCGCAGGATACTTTTTGAACGCCCTTTCCAGACAGGCCCACCAGTCGGCAACCATCGGGTAGACGCACATTGTCGGCAGCGGCCCGTGTAACCGACGGAGGCTCTAACGGACAAATCCCGCCTGACGTCGAGCATCCGCCCAGGACAAGCAGACCGACGATGGTGGAACTGAGGGCCAGACGACGCTTAGCGCGAGCGTGCAATGTCCCGAGCAGGAACCTGTCCATCGCGGAATTCTGCATCCAATGTATCCTCTTGCGCCTGCTCATCTTTTGACCCGTGGCACGACTTTCCAATCAATTTGTGCATCACAACGTGTGCCCCGAGGCAGAGTGCGATCGGCGCAAAAAGCCCGACGTTGGTCCACAGACCGGCAATTGTACCCCCAGCGACAAAGAAGGCCGCGATCGGCAACAGCATGACGGCACAACAGACCACCATGCCATAGTGCATCAGTTTCGATGACCAGGTGGGTTTTTGGCTTTGAGTGTCAGACATGTAGCTCTCCAGACATTCTCGGACGTCTGTGCAACATTCCAGTGAGGTAAGGTCAAGGGTACATTTCGATACACTTGATCAGATGACGGTCTACGAATAGTTGTCCGGGTAAATCAGTCAGGTTGCCGAATTCAGCGCGTAAGACAAGACTGTCACACCGGGGATCGAGACCAGGCTGAAGAGCAGAGCTATATTCCTCGTTTTGGATTTGCTTGTATCAGACGTCTCGCCTGAACGTTTTGTCAGAACGGCCAGAAGCGCGATGAATGCGCCGGGCACAACGGCGTAGAGATACACGCCAGAGATGTTGTGAAACATGAACGACCGCTCAAGCGTTGGTCCAACCACGCTTACTGCGGTTGCGCGATTGCCGCTGAAGGAGCCAAACAAGTCAGCCGACAGTACATAAACGAGAATGTGAATCGCGATGAAAGTGGCGCTTCGAAGGAGGCCATCCAGAACGATATACCCGATCTCCGAGCGGTCGGGATTATTCAACGTGTTATGTGCGAAGACAAACCCGATATAGTTGACAATAAATACAACCGGCAGCCCGTTTGTCATCACCTGACGCAGAAACCGCCCGAGCGCTGTGGAATTCGTCACGAGCATCGCCGCAAAATTGGGCGTGCTGACGACGTAGACAAACAGAAACGGCAGGATGCTTGCCATGCTCAGAAGGGATACGTTCCAACAAAACCTACCAAATGGCAGCGCGGGAGAATAGCTTTGTCGGAACGTATCGGGAGAAAGCACGTCAGCCGTGTGTCGCGAAAACCCGGGTCGATCCGTCCATAAGCACAAGCATCACATCATACGGATCGCCCCTGGTGCCCATACCGGGCGACCCCATAGGCATGCCCGGCGCTGTCACGCCGCGCGCCGCAGGCTTTTCCTGCAGCAACCGCGCGATGTCGGAGGCAGGCACGTGGCCCTCAACGAAGTAGCCACTCACAGAAGTCGTGTGACATCCGGCGAGCTCTGGCGCGATGCCGTATTTCTGCTTCAACACTTGAAGGGTGTCATAGTCGACGTCTTCAACTGATGCTTTGAACCCGGCAGAGATCATCTCATCAACCCACGCACCGCAGCAGCCGCAGGTCGGTGTTTTGGTTACCTGCAACATCGGGGTAGCAGTCTGTGACAATGCGGGACCTGCTGCAATCGCACTGGCGACCGTCAAGACAAATTGGCGTCTGTCCATTTCGAACTCCTTTTTCTCTTGGTTCTGATACTTGACATGCGTTCGGGAGTCGACCGGTAGACGTTGTTACATTTGGCTACAATCACGGGATGGGCGTTCCTGAGCCGGAATGTCTATAAAGACAATATGAACGAGCAACCACGTATACTGGTCGTCGACGACCATTCAGAGATCAGAAAATCCGTAACAAGTTATCTGGAACGGAACGGACTACGTGCATCTGCGGCAGAGAATGCCGAACAGATGGACAGTAAGCTCGCAGAAGCCAATTTCGATCTCATCGTGTTGGATGTCATGATGCCGGGGGAAGACGGGTTGTCCGCGTGTCGGCGGCTGCGCAGGGAAGGACATACACCGATCCTGATGCTGACCGCATTGGGAGACGATGACGACCGCATAGCTGGCCTGGACGGCGGGGCGGACGACTACCTTGCGAAGCCCTTCAACCCCAAAGAACTGTTGGCGCGGATTAATGCAATTCTGCGACGAACGCAGCAAATCCCGCAGATCGACGACTTTGCCGGGAAGACAGTCAAATTTGCGCATCTTGAGCTAGATGTCGACGGTCGCACTCTGATTGACCAAACTGGGTCCCGCACGCAACTCACGTCCGGGGAACTGAAATTGCTAACGCTGTTCCTCAAAAGGCCGAGGGCCGTCCTCGACAGAGACCAGCTTCTTGAACTCAGCACAGGACGCATAGCGGGGCCACTGGATCGAACAATAGACAATCAGGTGAGTCGATTGCGCCGGAAAATCGAGCAGGATGTATTGCGGCCCAGGGTCATCGCGACTGTGCGTAATGGTGGATACAGCCTGTCTTGCGATGTCGAGATATGCGCATGAAGATGTTACCACGGACGTTGCGCGCGCAGATTGCGCTTCTGGTCCTCGGCGTATTGTCCCTCGCACAGGCCCTAAGCATGTGGTTCTTTGTTGATGAAAGATCGCTTGCCGTACAGGCTGCGATCGGTGCCGAAGCAGCGGCGCGCGCGGCAAACGTCGCTCAGTTGATTGAAGGGGCTCCCCCGGAACTGCACGCGCAGATCATTCGCGCTGCGACCTCACCGCTTGTGCGTTTCGATCTGGCAAATGCTCCAACGGTCCCCCATGGAGATCATGATGAAGGCGGGGCGGTTGAGGCACGGATCCGGGCATTGCTGGGAGAGAGTTACAGCCGTGATATTCGGGTTGAGGTTCATGAAATTGAAGGAGGCCTGCTGCCACTTCCAAATCTGTCACCGGAAATGGCGGAAATGCATGCTGAAATGATGCAAGGCAGCCTTGCTGCCATTGAAATGGAGCTTTCTATTGCATTGGCAGGTGGAAGTTGGCTCAACGTCGGTACGCGATTTGAAAGGCCGCCGCTGCAATCATCCCTCGCCTCCAACATATCATTTGCTGTGACTGCGGGCCTTCTCTTGGTTGCCAGTTTCTGGTTTCTTCTCTCCAGATTGACCGGCCCACTCAACAACCTGGCAAACGCATCCGAACGCTTGGGGCGTGGTGCCGGAGAGGGGGACTTGCCGGTTGTGGGACCGAAGGAAGTGCAAGACCTGACCCATGCGTTCAATACTATGCAGGATCGCCTGACGCGTTTTGTCAGTGACCGAACCCAGATGCTTGCGGCGCTTGCGCACGATCTCCGGTCCCCTCTGACCGCTCTTCGCGTGCGGGCAGAGATGGTAGATGATGAGGATACACGCGCATCCTTAGTGACATCGAGCGAAGAGATGCAACAGATGGTCGATGCAACTCTGGATTTCGCGAAGGGTGTGGGCCAGCATGAAGACGTCCAATCCATTGATCTTCATGATCTGATTACCGGTATGGGGTTGGACGAGGTTCAAATGAACAGCGAAGGGCCCCTGATCGCATCTGTGAAGCCAAGTGCGATGCGGCGCGCCATGAGAAACCTGATTGAGAACGCGATCCGCTATGGGAACGAGGCCAGAGTATCTTGGGAAAGGTCGGGCGATGATGTAGTGATCGCCGTTGACGACAATGGGCCCGGCATCCCCGAAAATCAACTAGAGGCCGTCTTCGGGCCTTATGTCCGACTTGAGACGTCGCGATCACAAGAAACGGGCGGTCATGGTTTGGGGCTATCAATTGCGCGAAGTATCATCCTTGAGCACGGCGGTTCCATTTTGTTGAAAAATCGCGTTGATGCGGGGCTCCGCGCAGAAATCACGCTGCCAATCAGGCCGGGTGCCGGCACCTCGCGACAAGAGTCACTTTCGCCACGTATAGCGCATGCTATAACTAAACTCAAAACACAATAAATCCCAAGGTACGAATATGAAACGAAGATATTTTTTGACGTCTGCTGTTGCTCTTTCGGTGTGCGGAAAAACAGCGTTTGCACATAGTGACGCAGAGCATGATCGCCGCATCGGACCATCTGTCGTGCCTCCTGAGCATTTGCCGCGCGAAGTTGAGTATTCCGAGGCTGGGAAGCCGGGAGAAATACATGTCGATCCGAACCAGTTCGCGTTGTTTTGGACTTTGCCGAACCATCGGGCGGTCAGGTACACGGTCGGAATTGGCAGGGAAGGCCTCTATGAATCCGGCGAGTTCTATGTCGCGCGCAAGCAAAAGTGGCCGCGCTGGACGCCGACACCTGCAATGATAAGCAGAGAGCCGGGCCGATATCTTCGTTTTGCCGGCGGTGTTCCTGGGGGACTAAAAAATCCACTGGGTGCAAGAGCGTTGTACCTCTTTCAACCGGGTCGAGGAGACACATACCTAAGGATTCACGGAACCACGGACCCGAAGACGATCGGTCGACGCGTCTCGAACGGTTGCGCGAGGCTTACGAACAACCAAATTGTCGAGTTATACGAGCAAGTCCCGATCCAGACGCGTGTTGTGCTCAAACCTTTCGCCACGTGAGAATAGCAAAAACGCTCGCAGAGCCTTGATAGCGATACATATAGTTACAAAAAACCAACCGCCCAGCTATTCAGGGAAACCATGCGATTGGGTAATCTAACACCGCAGCAGGTACCCTAATCGAGGTTGGTCCCATGACCCGCAAACAAACAGTTTTGACACGTCGCGCATTCTCTACCGGGGTAGGGGCGGCAGCATTCGCAGCGCCTTCTATTCTGGGCGCTCAAGAACAAGCTCCGGTTCGGCGCAACATGTCATCGTTCCGAACGCATGCTTGGCAGGATCACTTTGATCGGCTCGGAAATGGCATCATTATTTCGGATACGGTTTCACGTGTTCTGCAACATTGGACCGCAGACGGCGAAATGCGTATCTATCCAACGTCCGTGCCGATGACAGACGAGCTAACGCGGCGCGGATACACCGAAATCGTCTTCAAGGATCCAGAGCCGGACTGGGCGCCAACACCGTCCATGCTTGAAAGAGACCCCACTCTGCCATCCTATGTGCCCCCCGGACCGGAAAACCCTTTGGGCATCCGGGCCATGCATTTGACATGGCAGTATTACAGAATCCACGGGACAAACGATACACGCAAGATCGGGCGGCGCTCATCAAACGGCTGCATTGGTCTGTTTAACGAACAAATCATCGAAGTGTATGACCGGACGCCAGTTGGCACTCAAGTCAAGCTAATCTGATGGCGAGATCCGGCATTTTCATCGCGGCGGTCCTGGTTGTCGGGGGGCGCCTGTGATCTGGCAGCAGTTGCAGCCGGTCGAAAGCTTCATAAACAGCGGCGTGAAAATGGCTGTTGAATATGTGCGGGAACTGCAGCGTGCAAACGGGATCAACTAATGGAGTGCTGGAAATGCGAATAAAGGTTTGGATCACATCCACGGTCATTGCGACGATCGGCGTCGCGGCTTGGGCGCATACTGGGGCAACGGGTGTTGTCCTCGAGCGCATGCAAGGCATGTCTGCGATGGGAGAATCCATCAAGACACTCACCCCGATGATGCGGGGTCAAGTTCCATACGATGCCGATCTGGTACGTCGTGAGGCAGACGCAATGGTCGGGCATTCGGGTGAACAGATGGCACGGCTGTTTCCCGAGGGGTCGGGTGGGGGCGTGTCCAAAGCGTTGCCGTCAGTGTGGGAAGACAGCGAACAGTTCGCGGCCCTCGCGGAAGACCTGAAAACAGCCGCAGAAGGATTGAAATTAAGCGCAGGTAATGGGCTGGCCACAGCACAAAGCAACGACAGTGGATCAATGATGGGCGGTACAACCGGCGGGATGATGGGCGGTGGCGCTGCCTCCATGATGGGTGGAGGTATGATGGGATCGAACCAGGTCATGACGGGCGAGATGTTTGCCAACATGCCCGCAGACGCGGCGTTCACAATGGTTGCTCAGACATGTTCGGCCTGTCATCAGAAATTCCGCAAAGAAGACGAGTAAGCAAATGCGCTGGTGGCATTGGATTATTGGCGCGGGGTGCGTCGGTGGGATCGGAGTTGTCGCGGCAACGATAGCCTGGCCGATCGGAGCATCCGAGACAGAGATAAGTCTGGCCGGGGATGTTGAACGGGGATCGTATTTGGCACGGGCCAGCGGTTGTATCGCGTGCCACACCAACTTTGAATCCGGAGGTGCCCCGCTGGCCGGGGGCGCCCCTCTCAAGACAGACTTTGGCACCTTTTACCCGCCAAATCTTACAACCGACGCGGAACATGGAATGGGAAACTGGACCGTGGCAGACTTCGCAAAAGCAGTGAGGCAGGGTATCTCTCCTGACGGCGATCCCTATTATCCGACCTTCACGTATCCGTTTTATGCAAATTTCACGGATCAGGACATTGCTGACCTGTGGGCCGCATTCCAGACCGTGCCAGCCGTGAACGTGCCAGCGCCAGCCCACGACGTCCCTTTTCCGTTCGATCAACGATGGGGGATGAAGCTTTGGAGAGCGGCGTTTTTGACGGAACCCTTTACGGCACCCGAAGCCGACAAAAGCGACGTCTGGAACCGGGGCAAGCTGCTGGTTAACGGTGCCGCACATTGCTCTGCCTGTCATACGACGCGGAACGTTGTAGGTGCACGCATTGTGGCTGAACGGTTTTCGGGCAACGATGCCCTGCCTGGAGGCGGCAAGGCCCCATCGATCCGTTCCGGCGATCTTTTGTCAGAAGGTTGGACAGTAGACGATCTGGCTTATGCATTGCGATCTGGCATCACGCCTTCGGGTGATGTCTTTGGAGGATCAATGGCCGAAGTTGTACGCTATGGAACGAGCTTCCTAAGCGATGCAGACCTGACCGCGATGGCCACCTACCTTATGGACAACGATATATAGCACTGGAAATCAACAGATGATCACGCTCAATCGACGCCAGTTTCTCGCCACATCCAGCGCATTTGCCGGGATGTCAGCCTCTGCTGGTTTCGCCAATTCACCGCCAACCAACCTGATTGCACAAGAGAGCGACGTGCAGTTGCTGCCTGGTGACTATGGCAAAACTTCGCTTTGGTGCTTTGACGGGAGTTCACCGGGCCCGGAAATCCGTGTCGCCCAAGGTGGTCGGGTGCAGCGCAGATTGGTCAATCGGTTTTCCCAAGGAACTTCAACGCACTGGCACGGAATCCGGATCGACAACGCCATGGATGGCGTTTCGGGCCTGACGCAGGATGCCGTCCAGCCAGGGGATGCCTTCGACTATGACTTTTTTGTCCCGGACGCTGGCACCTACTGGTATCACGCGCATAACCGTTCGTTGGAACAGGTGGCCAGGGGACTCTATGGCGCCCTGATCGTTGAAGAAGCGGAGGCCCTCGATATCGATCGGGAGGAGGTTTTGATACTTGATGATTGGCGCATCAATCCCGAAACCGCCCAGATCCAGAATGACTTTGGTGCGCCTCGTGATCTCAGCCACGCGGGAAGGCTCGGAAACCTGATTACGACCAACGGGACTTTTAATCTCGCTTTGTCTGCGCGCAGGAATGAACGCCTGCGTCTGCGGCTCGTCAATGCCTCCAACGCGCGCAATTTCCAGTTGGGCTTGGATGGACTCGACGGGTGGTTGGTCGCCCTTGATGGGATGCCGTTGACTGCACCGTTGAAGGTAACTGACACCATGACCCTTGCACCGGCCCAACGTATTGACCTGATCGTCGATGTAGCGGCAAACGTCGGAGAAACGGCCCATATCGTTCAGGTTGGTCGCGAAGAGACTTTTAGCCAGGTCGCTTTCGAGGTCGAGGAAGGTGGCACCGTAAACCGCAGGGATGCGCCCGCGGCCCTGCCTCCGAATGACCACGCAATGGTTGATCTGCAGGACGCCACAACGCTCAGTCTGAGTATGGAAGGGGGCGCGATGGGCCGTTTGAGTTCCGCTTCTCTTGGTGGGGAAATCAAGCCGATGGGCGAGCTTGTTCAAGCCGGGTATTTCTGGTCGTTCAACGGGAAGGTTGACGGTATCGACGGCGAACCTTTCGCGCGATTGGACCGAGGGCAGAATGTGCGTTTGAAGATGGTGAACGATACGGTTTTCCCACATGCCATGCACCTGCATGGTATGCACTTTCATGAAGTGGCAGAGGATGGCACGCTCGGACCACTACGTGATACCACGCTCCTTGAACGCGGAGAGACGCGTGAAGTCGCGTTCGTGGCGGACAATCCTGGCCAGTGGCTGCTGCATTGCCATATGTTGTCACATGCGGCTTCGGGCATGATGACCAAGATCGTTGTTGGATGATGACCCGATCTGCATATCTCGGGCTTGGACTTGTGGGTGTCGCGGCGGTTGCGGCCTTCCTTTGGACTGAAATCGGCGACGCGCCCCTTTCGTCAAACTCCGCGAGCGCCGGCCCGGTCGACATAGCCGCAGGTGAGATCCTTTACGCGGAAAACTGCGCCGCGTGCCATGGTGCAAACCTAGAGGGCGAGGAAGACTGGCGCACGCCGCGCGAAGATGGAAGCCTGCCAGCTCCTCCGCACGACGCGACCGGACATACATGGCATCATCCTGACAGCATGCTTTTTACCTACACCAAGCAAGGGGGCCAGGCGACGCTCGCCGCGCAAGGCATTGAATTCAACAGCGGCATGCCGGGTTTCGGCGAACAACTGAGCGACGAGGACATCTGGAACATCCTCGCATACATCAAATCAATCTGGCCGGAGCGTGAACGCGCCGCGCAGGCCGATCGAACGGCACAGGACATAGCGTCAAAAGGAGACGGGTAATGAAGAGATTTTTAGCCACCGCTGCACTTGTGATGCTTCCCATAGCTGCGATGGCAGACGGCCTTGACGAAAACCGGATCAAGGAACTTGTGCTGGAAGCCATCCGCGAAAATCCGGGCATTGTATTCGAGGCCGCCCAATTGTTCGAAGAGCAGCAACAAGCTTTGCAGGCGCAAGCCGCAGCGGAGGTTCTCGATACTGAAAAAGCCACGCTTGAAAATGATCCAAACGCACCTGTTCTGGGCAATCCGGAGGGCGATGTCACGGTTGTGGAATTCTTCGATTACAACTGCCCATATTGCCGTAGGGTCAAACCTGAAATGGAGGCACTGCTTGCCGCCGATCCCAACGTCAGGGTCGTGTATCGAGAGTGGCCGATTTTAGGGGAGGGTTCGGTGTTTGCCGCCCGCGCGGCATTGGCTTCGCGCAATCAGGGCAAGTATGAAGAATTCCACTGGGCGATGATGCAGTTAAAGCAACGCGCTGAGGAAGCCACGATTATTCGCGTTGCGGAAGACATCGGCCTCGATGTTGCACAGCTGCGTCGCGACATGACCGCACCGGAAATTGAAGAGCACATTCAAACTTCCATGCGGCTTGCGCAGTCGCTGGGGTTCAGTGGCACACCTTCATTCGTGATCGGCGACAGTCTTGCGCCGGGTCTGATTCAGGCGGACCAGATGATTGAACTTGTCGATCAGGCCCGGGCCGCCGAATAAGGACAAGCCTACGCGGCTGAAGCGTCGTAGCCTGCGTCAACGATGGCTTGCCGCACGGCGGCTTGTTCCAATGTGCTTTGGACAGTGACGAGGCAAAGGTCCAGATCGGTCGCAATGACGGCCGATGGGTCTTTCGCCTTGATACCGCTTTCGATGGCGGATGTGCAGTGTTCACAGGTCATTTTCGGGACGGAAAAAATCATGAGGGTCTCCATTTGCAACGCGACCTGACTGTTGCTGATTCCACTGGCGGGAAGGTCAAGACACTTTTGACCGCAAAAAAATTCAGTTCCCCTCTTGAGCTTCCCGCAACTGGAAGCCTTAGATTGAAAGC
>CBFCWF010000139.1:0-11514 GCA_965601425.1 uncultured Chromatiaceae bacterium
TCCGGATGAGTGTTAACAGGCCCTAGTTCAACGGTGTCCGGCCGAGCCGCCTGGCATTGGCCACGGCCTTGCGATGGATGGGCGTCACCCCCTCGGAAACGACGCGCAACATCGTGTCTTGCGCACGCCTCGAGTTCGCCTGGAGCGATTGCGGGCTGGACCACATCCACCAGGGCGTAAACATGTTGCGCCAAAGCCCGAGCGTAAGCTGCTGCTGTGCACGCAGCGTGTGCAGCGCCATCGCGCTCCAGGCCTGACTGAATGCCGCGAGCTTCTCCGAACCCATGCCGAGGAACTCATCGCGGTCGCGCGCCGACGGGGAGGCGCCGGACAGGGCCATCCGGGTCAGTCGATGGGCGACGACGAACGGTGCGGCCATCGCCAGTTCGAAAGACTGGGTGGCCAGTTTTTTGGTCGTGCGGGAAACTCTCTTTGCCATTGTTTACCTCGTCGGCTGATTTAACCATCGGTTGGCGCTGCGGCATCGCGAATCTGCGACGGACACCTGCGACAATGTCCGCAGTGCCCCAGCGTCCATGTCCGCGGCGAACGTGCGACGCGATCGGTGCCACCCGGAACCTGTCGCGACGCGGCGGACCAATTGTGTCGCCAAACAGGCGGGTAGCGGCCGATCACCCCTGTGCCCGCACGAGGTTTCTCGCCAAGCATCCCGTCGGATGCGTCATATTAGTCTGGAAAGCGGAGACAGCGATACCCCGGACGACACCGAGTCGACCACGGGCGGTCAATTCGCCCCGGTGAGGGATCGAGGTATCGTCCCGGCGGAAACGCCGCGTCCGGCCTGCTCGCGCGGGTCGGCGAGCGGTCAGGCGGTCAGTTGTGTTCGATGCGGCACAACAGGTCAAACGTCTGCTCCACGCCCGACCGACTCTCGAACTCAAGTCGCTCACTCAAGCGGACCCGCAGCAGCACGGCGCCCTCGGGGCTGAACAGGCCCTGGGAGTAACCCAGGCACAGATTGGGATTGAGGTATTTGCCGAGCACCAGAGAACTCGCCGGCAGACCGTGCATCGCCCCCCGGCTATGGCGGCTGACGGTCGTTGCAGGCGTGGGTCACGGCCTTGTCGCGATTCCGGTTATGCTTCGCGCATGATCACACTATTCGTCAAACGGCTGACCGTTATCGACAACTCGATACTGAACCCGGCGCGTGGCCTGATCGGCGAGAGCTGGCTGGTCGACCTGGAGCTCGACGGAGAGCCGGACGATCAGGGCATGCTTGTGGATTTTGGGGAGATCAAGCGTTCCATCAAGCGACTCATCGACGAGCAGTTCGACCACAAACTGCTGGTACCCGCAGATCATGCCGCGCTGATGGTCGCAGAGTATCCCGAGGGATCTCATCTGGCCTTCGCACTGGAGGACGGCTCGCAGATCGAACACCGCTCGCCACGCGACGCGATTCGCCTGATTCCCTGCGAGCATGTCACCGCGGACCGATTGGCACAGATCATCACGGATTATCTTTCGCCGCTTACACCGGACAATGTTGCTGCGGTCCGGATACGGCTTTACCCGGAACCCATCGATGGCGCGCGTTACCATTACAGTCACGGCCTCAAGCATCACGCAGGCAACTGTCAGCGCATTGCCCACGGCCACCGTTCGCGCATCGAAATCCGGCGCAATGGCCAGCGCGATCGCGCACTGGAGGACGATTGGGCCAAGCGATGGAGTGATATCTACATCGGCACCCGCTCGGACCTGATCGGCGTCAGTCGCCGCGACGGCGTTGAGTACAACGAGTTCGGCTACCGAAGCGCACAGGGCAATTTCGGTCTGACGCTACCGCGCAGCGCCTGCTATCTGATCGACCAGGACTCTACGATCGAAAACATCGCCCGACACCTGGCGAATAAGCTCAAAGCGGCGCACCCGGACGACAGCTTCAAGGTCTACGCTTACGAGGGCATCGACAAGGGCGCGATCGGCTCCGCCTAGCGCGCGCAT
Source organism: uncultured Chromatiaceae bacterium (assembly GCA_965601425.1). GTDB lineage: Bacteria > Pseudomonadota > Gammaproteobacteria > Chromatiales > Chromatiaceae > Thiosocius. The sequence continues at coordinate 1,972 of CBFCWF010000139.1, forward strand.
GGACGGAACGTCGACAGGCGGCAGGGTCGCCCAGGGAGTCGATTCATGTTCGCGGCATGTATGGCTCTGCCGCCGATAGCTCGATATCGGCGCTGGCCCGAACTGTCGCCGCACCCGGTTCGTCCCGTCCCTCGTTCACCCGGCGTGCAAGGGTATTCAGCAGCGACCCGTACATCAGTCGTACTCCCTGTCTTTCCAGGTTCGCAGTGCACGGAACACCGCCCCCCGATCGCTCAGCGCCCTGCCCGCCCAGCGGCTTGCCGCAGCGACTACGTCACGCTGATCGGTCCGCATGAAGGGATTCGTCGCGAGCTCCTCGCCGAGCGTGGAGGGCACCGTGGGCTCGCCTTGCTCACGCAGACCAGTGTCGCGTGTGGTACGGGCCTGTAGCGCCGGGCTGTCCGGTTCGACCCAGGCAGCGAATTCGAGATTCGCCAGCGTGTACTCGTGGGCGCAGTAGACCCGGGTGTCGGCGGGCAACCCGCCAATCCTGATCAGCGAGTCGCTGAGCTGCTCGAAGGTGCCGCTGAAAACGCGGCCACAACCGGCGGCGAACAAGGTATCGCCGCAGAACAGCGCACCGGCCCCGTAATAGGCAATGTGCCCCTCGGTGTGACCCGGCACGTCGAGCACATCGAACGCAACATCGAGACCCTGCAGGTCCAGCCGCTCGCCACCGCGGAGCCGCCGTTCCAGCAACGCAATCGGCTCATTCGCCGGGCCATAGACCACCGCGTCAGGCCATCGGGCCTTGAGGCCCCGGATCCCGCCGACATGATCACCATGCTTATGGGTTATCAATATCGCGTCGAGCCGGAGATGGTCGGCCTGCAGGCGTTCGATCACCGGATCTTCGTCGCCCGGATCGACCACGACGCAACCGGGGTAACCCGACCGCGTGAGGAGCCAGATGTAGTTGTCGTCGAATGCCGGAATGGGGCGCACATTGATCATTTACGATAGAGCTCCGTGGGGTCGACCAGCACGGGCTTGTCGACGACCAGTCGATCACCCGCCACCCGGTTGTAGAAGCAGTCGCGCCGGCCCGTGTGGCAGGCGGGCCCGGTTTGATCGACCTTCAGCAGGATGGTGTCCCCATCGCAATCGAACCGCAGCTCCTTCAGCGACTGCACCTGACCGGAGCTCTCACCCTTGCGCCACAGCTTTTGGCGGGAACGCGACCAGTAGCAGACCCGTCCGCTGTCGAGCGTCTCGGCCAGCGAGGCGTGGTTCATCCAGGCCAGCATCAGCACCTCGCCCGAGTCGAACTGCTGTGCTATCGCGGGCAACAGTCCATCGGCGTTCCATGGCAGCTCGCGCAACACCTCGGCAAGCGACACCTGTTCACCAGGCGCGTAAGACTCGAGTTGCTCGAAGATTCCCATTGGCCGTTCGATCGATGGATTCGAAGCCGGCATGATAGCGCATCGCGGCCAGGGGTTTGCAGGTCCTGCAACGCGATCTTTGGGGTTAAAATACAGGCCTTCAGTCGACGGCCGGAGGGGCCATGCGAATTTTCCGGGTCTCGTTTCACAACAATGGCAAGGTGTACCAACTGCATGCGCAGCAGGTCTTGCAGGGGGATTTTTATGGCTTTGTCGAGATCCGCGAACTGCTGTTCGGCGAACATACCTCGGTGGTGATCGATCCGGCGGAAGAACGGCTCAAGAACGAGTTTGCCGGCGTGCAGCGACTGCTGCTGCCGATGCACGCCGTTATTCGCATCGAGGAGGTGGAGAAGCGTGGCCAGAACAAGATTTTCGATCTCGACGGCCCGATAAGCAACGTGACGCCCTTCCCGCCGCCGTCGAACGACCGCGGCCGATAACCCGGGATCCGTGGAACCGGGAGGCAACAGTTCGCCGCTCAAGCAGCGCATCGCGCGCCAGCGCGCGATGCTGCACAACATGCTGATCGATCCGATGCAACGCGTCGCGCGGCACTGCGCACAGGTATGGGAAGACAAGCCGGCACTCGACCGGCTACTGCTCGAGTCGATTCCGAAGGTACCCTATGTGACCTACCTGTATGCGTTGGATAATGCCGCCCGACAGGTCAGCGCCAATGCCTCGCCGGACGGATTGATCGAACAGGATTTCGGTCGCGACCGCTCGGGCCGTCCCTACATGCGCAATCTGTCTCCGGACCATGACATGACGCTGTCGGAGGCCTATATCAGCGCGCGGGTGAGCCGGCCGTCAGTGACCGCGATCCAACGCGTCCAGGGCAACGGCCGCATGCTGGGTTACCTTGGCGCCGACTTCGACCTGCGCGGCCTGCCGATCACCAAGGACCTATACTCCGAACCGACCCGATGGCGTCAGCTGAAGGGCGACCCGGCGATCCGCGGCCATGTGTTCCAGCAATGCCGAATCGAGAGCCGGCTGGACGACGACATCGATACGGTCCTACCGGTGTTCGAGGAACTGGTGTTGGAGAACGGCGTATTTCATCTGAAGATCCATTTTTCGAGCAGTCGCGCGACCATCTGGCTGCTCGACGACCCGTACCGCTACCAGTTGCTCGAGTACGATGACCTCACCGACCCGGATGTCTGCCTGGCGTTCCCGCACAAGCCTTATCCGGCCGAGGCGATGATCCCGTGCGCGGAGATCCGTCCGATTCTCGACACCTTCAAGCAGCTGCGTTTCGCAGACGACACGATCTACCTGCGGGCCGGTTCGATCAACATTTTCAACGGGATCGTCGGCCTGAACTTTTCCTGCGACGGCTCGCACTACGTCCCTGCGGAACAGTTCCTGGCGCGCGATTCGAAGTTCTGGGATGGCATAGGCTGACGGCGGTGCGCCCGGATCGGCAGGAACCAGCCGAATGCGCGATTCCCTCATCCCCAGCAGGTTTAATCGGCCGACGCTGCCCCCGAAACTGCGCACTCGCACGGGAGTGAGAACATGCATTTACAAAGACAGATCGAACAGAAGCTGCGCGAGGGTTTCGAGCCGTTGCATCTCGAGGTGGCGAACGAGAGCCATATGCACAACGTGCCGGCGGGCTCCGAGTCACACTTCCGCGTGGTGCTGGTTAGCGGACGGTTCGAAGGAAAACCGCTGATTCAGCGCCACCGCGCGGTCAATCGCCTACTGGAAGTGGAACTCCAGGGCGCGGTGCATGCGTTGGCGCTGCATACGCTGTCGCCCGAAGAGTGGTTCGAGAAGGGAGGCGAGGCGCCGGAATCGCCGCCGTGCCTGGGAGGCGGCAAGGCGTGATGATGGAGCTTGTGCGCTGGCCGCTCGGCCAGCTGATTCTGCTGGTCGACAAACTGACCACGCCGCGCGCACCAGATCGCGACGACCAGGCGCAGGCGCGACTGGACGCGGCCACGCGCGAGCTCGCGCTGTACCAATTCAAGGCCTGCCCGTTTTGCGTCAAGACCCGACGCGCAGCCCGCCGCCTCGGACTGACGATCGAGACGCGCGACGCGCGCGGGGACCCACGCTGGCGGCAGGAACTGGTCGAGCAGGGAGGGCGGCTTCAGGTCCCTTGTCTGTTCATCCCGACCTCGGCGGGCGGTGGTCAGTGGTTGTATGAGTCCCGTGATATTATCGCCTACCTCGAAGAAATGACTGCACGACTCGAGGCCGAGGAGCCCCGGCAGGTGACCACGGGCTAAGGTTCAGGGGCATTGTACGGCCATGCTGATGCGGCCCTCTGACCCGGCGGCCCTCCGATCACCGCAGTGCCCCAGATACCCGACCGCTACACGCATGATCCAACCTCAGGCCCTAGGCGCGCTCGCGGACGTACATGAACTGATGCTGCAGCTGCTGGAGTCGCTGCCACCACGCGACTGCAATCGGCGATTCGATGCGGAACTGCCTTCTGCGGGCTGGCTGCTCGGGCGGGCCGTCTTCCTCGAACTGCATCTGTTGCGCAGTCTCGTGATGAAGGATGACGATTTGACGGCGCGCGTGCGTCACCTGTTCAGCGCAGCACAGCCTGTCAGCGCCGAAATCGACACCCAACTCCCGCCACGAGACCACCTGCTCAGCTGGGCTTCCCAGATCTTCGACGAGCACCTGACCTGGCTCGCGAACCCGGGCCAGCTGCCGGATCATGCGTTGCTCGACGATGGGTGGCTGGTTTGGCACCTGGCTCAGCGACAATCGCTGATCTATGAGCGACTTGTCGCCGTATTTGCCGCGCGCAGTGCACGGCGCGAGCGTGGCGGTTACCGGGTGGATGCGGTACTCAAGTCGCGTCGGCCGAGAAACGACACCACCCGGATCGAGCAGGGCCATTACCGGATAGGTGCCCGCGACGGCGCGGTGATGCCGCAGGAGCGGCCGGCTCAGGCGGTCGAACTGCATGCGTTTCGGATCTGTCGCCAACCGGTGAGCAATGCCGAGTACCTGGCCTTCATCGAGCAAGGTGGCTATCGCGTTTCAGACTGGTGGGATGCCGATGGCCGCCAGTGGCTGATATCGAGCGCGGCACAGGCCCCATGGCACTGGCGCCGCGACGACGCTGGAGACTGGTATGCGATAGGCACCACGGGGCCGATCGATCTGCACCCCGACGAGCCGGTCGCCGGGCTGTGTGCGCACGAGGTGCGCGCGTTCGCATCCTGGGCGGCAGCCCAGGGCGAGGGGCTTTCGGGTGCGGTCCCACAGCACGAATACCAGTGGGAAGTCGCCGCACGCCTCAACCGGATCGAAGGGCGCGGGCGCGTATGGGAATGGTGCGCGAACGCCTTTCACCAGTACCCCGGGTACCAGCCCCCGACGGACCCGACATTCGAAAGCTGTGTCGCGAACCAGGGCCAGATCATACTACGCGGCGGCTGTCTGCATACCCAGAAGGTCCTGCGCCGGCCCAGCGTCAGATGCTGCGCATCGCCAGCTGAACGCACACTATTCGCCGGCACAAGACTGGTCATGCCGGCCGGCAAGGCCGCCTGGGAATAGCGCGAGCGCGAAAACTCAGCGCAGGATTTCGAGCAGCTGGATGTCGAATATCAGGGTCTCGTTCGGCCCGATGTCCGCACCTGCGCCACGTTCCCCGTAGGCGAGGGCGCTCGGGATAAACACCTCCCAATGATCGCCGACCCGCATATTGGAGAGCGCCTCACGAAAGCCCGGGATCACGCCGGCGAGCGGAAACTCTGCGGGCTGGCCCCGCTGAACCGAACTGTCGAACACGCTGCCGTCCAGCAGGGTGCCCTGGTAGTGCACCCGGACCCTGTCTTCCGGACCGGGCCGCTCGCCGGAACCGGTCTCCAGCACGCGGTACTGCAGGCCGCTGGGCAGCACGACGACATCGCTGCGTTTGGCGTTCTCGGTGAGGAAATCATTGCCCGCCTGCAGTCTGGCCTGCGCGGTTTCTGCACGCTGCGCGTTCAAGATCTGCTGCTGGTCACGTATCGCCGATTTCATTTCCGGAGTGCTCAGGCGCAGCGAGCGTCCGTCCAGTACGTCGTCGATTGCTGCCGAGAAGGCGGCACTGTCCAGTTGCGTGATGCCCTGTGCCTTGAGCAGTTGACCGAACTGCACGCCCATCGCGTAACTGTAGTTCTCCAACATGGTGCTGGCGTCGGATGCTTTGGCAACGGCGGGACCGATGAGCATACTGCAGAAGAAAGCCAATACGAATCTTTTCATTTCCATATTCTCAGCTGAGGGAAGCCTGGTCCCGGTTTCAGAAGCTTTGGCCTGATACGCGGAAAACGCTTCACCGAATTTGTGCGTAACTTAAACCACCCGTAAGCGGGGCCGATAATAATGACGAGACTGGCATCATTGGACAAGTACGATGATCGGCAAACTGGGCGACAGTGCGCTACAGGGCATCCAGAGCGGAACACGGGGCATGATCCGCAGTGCCGCGGAGATCGCGCGCAGTGCACGGACTGGCGACCGCCCCGACATGACCCGCGCGTTGGTCGAGCTGAAGCAGCACGAACAGGCAGCGAAGGCAAATTTGAAGACCTTGACGACGGCTGAAAAGATGTTGGGCTCGCTGCTCGACGTAAGGGCCTAGTGGTCCCAATCCGACTCGAATAGCATCGAATAATCAGTCGCCCTGACGTCCTTGGTGAGCTCCCCGACCGAGACAAAATCCACACCGGTACCTGCGATCGCCGCGAACGTCTCGAGACTCACTCCGCCCGAGGCCTCGAGCCGCGCCCGGCCCGCCGCGCGTCGCACCGCGTCAAGTAACATCGCCTGATCGAAGTTGTCCAGCAAGACACGCCCGGCGCCAGAATCCAGCGCCTGATTGAGTTCGTCGAGGTCCTCGACCTCTACCTCGATCATCACGCCGCTGCCCGCGCTCGCACGCGCGGCCTGCAAGGCCGCAGCGATCGACCCCGCCGCACGGATATGATTCTCCTTGATCAGGATTGCGTCATAAAGACCCATCCGGTGATTGCTCGCACCGCCACAGCGCACCGCATATTTCTGCGCCAGACGAAGGCCCGGTAGGGTCTTTCGCGTGTCCAATATCACCGCCCCGGTGCCCGCAGCGGCCTGCACATAGCGCGCGGCGGCCGATGCGGTGCCCGAGAGGGTCTGCAGAAAATTGAGCGCGGTGCGCTCACCCGACAGCAGCGGCCGGGCCCGGCCATCGAGTTCGCAAACCACCTGACCCGGGGTCAGACGATCGCCGTCGCCGGCTGCCCAGGCGACATCGATCGCCGGGTCGAGTTGCCTGAAGACCTCATCGAACCAGCTCCTGCCACAAAGGACCGCGTCTTCGCGCACCAAGACCCGCGCACGCACGGTTGCGGCGGCCGGCACCAGCGTGGCCGTCAGATCACCGCTACCCAGATCCTCGGCGAGGGCCCGCGACACCTGCCCGGCAATTTCGCTCGATTGGGGGCCGGGGAGACCGCTCACTCAGCGGATTTCCAGCAGCTCGACTTCGAAGACCAAGGTCGCATTGGGAGGGATCACGCCACCGGCACCTTGTGCGCCATAACCGAGCTGCGGCGGTATCGTCAGCTTGCGCCTGCCGCCGACCCGCATACCGTCCACCCCCTCATCCCAGCCACGGATCACCATCCCGCGCCCGACGGAAAAGCTGAAAGGCTGGTCGCGATCCCGACTGGAATCGAATTTGCGGCCATCGGTCAGCCATCCGGTGTAATGCACGACGACCTCGTGTCCCGCTGCCGCGACCGCACCGTCGCCCTCGACCAGGTCTTCGTACTTCAGACCGGAGTCCGTGATTTGTTCTGCCATAGCTGTCTCCCGTCCCGCTGCCCGTCACCGGACAACAAAGCGCCGGCCAAGCGGCCGGCGCCTCGATTGTACCCGAAACGCGGTCGGATCAGTCGGGAGCGGCGGCGGCCTCGGTGTCATCGAGTGCACCCAGCATCGCCGTCAGTGCCCTGTCCATCAGGGGCGTAGTGAGACCCTCCAGGATCCGCGCCTGTTCGCTACGGAACCGCATCGCAATTTCGTTGGTGGACATCTCGGCGACCTTCATTCCCTTGCGATTGACGAAGATACAGGCGCTCGTGACCTGACTGCGCCAAGACAGCTTTCCGCGCACCCAGGTCTCGTCGCGTTGCCATTCGAGCCACTGCCCGACCTCAAGTGCCTGCGCCCTTTCATAGCTCTCGTCCTCTACCACCTCGGGTTCGGCCGCCACCGACAGCGCGACTTCCTCGGGCACCAGTTCCTCGGCCGCCGCCTGCCCGGCATCGCTCTCGCCACGCAGCGCGGCGATGTGGGACACCTGCAGATCCTTGAACAACTGGCCCGCGCGATGCTGGTCGAACGAAATGTTGTTCAAGCCGTCACGCAGCCGTTTCAGCAGATCTGGGATCGCCTTGAGCAGGCGCTGGCGGTCGGCCGATTCGACCTTCGGTTGCACACTCCAGATCAACTCATCGACCGCACTGAACGCACTCTTCCAGGCGACGCTTTCCTCGCCCTCCCGCAAAAAGGCCAGCAACATCACGTCGTGCCAACCCTCGCGCAGGATGTTGACGACCGCAGGCGGCAGATCGGGCTGGGCAATACGAAATTCATTGAGCACCTCAGCCACCCGGCGACGCGCAATCAGCAATTGCTCCTGGCCCCGGGTGACCTGGTTTATGCGTTCCTCGGCGACCTCCGCACCGCGTGCCTCACGATCGACGAAACTCGAGAACTCGTCGAACACCTGGGCAAACAGGCTGATATCGTCATTGAAATCGCTCAGGATGCGGCCGACCGCGGATTCGATGCGGCCGTACAGGGATTTGGCAGAACGGTCGCCGTCGTCGACCCATCCCATCGCCGCACGGGCCAGGGTATTGAGCAGGCGGCGTGCCGGGTGTTGCTTGTTACCGAAGAAGCTTCGATCGATTATCGCGACCTTCAGCATAGGAATCTGCAGCCGCCCCAGCAGGGCCTTCATCGCTTCCGGCACATTGCGGTCGTCGAGGATGAAATCGAATAGCATCCCGATGACATCGAGCAGGTCCTGATCGCCCTGATCGAGGCGCCTCGACGGCGCATCTGTGGACCCCATGTCGAGCTGGTGGCCGAGGCTCACCAACATCTGGCTGTGCAGTTGTTGCATCTCCCGCGGACTGACCGCAGACTCGAGCGACGCGTCGCGCTGCAGGCTATGCAGTGCGTCGAGCAACTCCGCAGAGGCCACCGAAGGCAGATTTGCATGACTTGCATCGCCACTGCCGGGCAGCTGGCGCGAATAGAGATTCCCGGCACCGCGGTCGCGCCGCAGGGACAATAGCTGCCCGAGCATGCCGAGCACCTGCTCCTGGCTGACCTCCTCGGCGACGGCCGCCTCTACGGCCGCCTCCGCTGCCGCGGCCGCCTGTGACTCGTTACGCGCCCGCTGAACCGAGGGTGCCACCGGGTTGCGACGCACGCGCTGGACGATCTTGGGCAGGATCCCGGCAGCCACCAGCGTATCGTTGATATCGTCGTAGAGGCCGCCGATGAAACCCATGACGTAGCGGTCGAACAGCTTGAACACGACAAGACGTACGCCGAGTTCTCCAGCCCACTGACGCATGGCCTCGCGGAATCCCTCGGCCACGCTCGAGGGCCCTATCGGGTTGTGACGCGTTGTCAGATCCGGCGCACCTACCAGATGCGAAAAACGCATGTTCAGTGCGAACAACTCGCGGTGATAGCGATTCTCGGCCTTGGACACCATGCCGCCGACGGCAAGATTTTCCTCCAGCTCCTCATTGTCGACCAGGCTGAGTTCGTCGGTCGACGACGGCTCCTTCGCGTCCTGCGCCTCGGGCGTCGAATGCAGCCAGAAGTCGTCGAAGCGGTTCAATAGATCCTGCACAAAGCGCTGCTCGATCGGCTCGCGCAGTTTGCGCAGCTCGCGCATCGCGTCGAAATAGCGCGTCTGCAGTACGTCGCTGGCCGACTTGTCAGCAAGCTGATAGAGCTCGTCGTCGACGTGCTCGAACAACTCCTGCATCAGGCGCGGCAGGGTATCACCGACATGGGTACGGCACGACGCGACCAATGCACTCGTCTTGGCATCGAGCACACGCCGGCGAGCGCCCGGCGTCTGGTCAAACGAAATCACATTGTCGCGCGCCATTTCAAA
>CBFCWF010000140.1:0-11484 GCA_965601425.1 uncultured Chromatiaceae bacterium
ACTCAAAACAGGGAATCTCCACCATCGACATTCCCCCTGTCAGGATGGATGGCCCATTCCTCAAGATAGGAAATAGCCCCTCAGGGACCACGGGGCTCACGAGAATCGAACGCGGCGCACTCTTAAGTCTCGAGGAGATGATTGAATAACTCTCGCACGTCTCACGATCCGTTCAAGCGGACGTGCCACATGCCCCGGCCCGATCAAGTCACTCTGCGTAAAGTTTCTAAGGGCACGGGCGATAACATATTCAAGCGAAGGCTGTGGAATGGGTCCGATTGTTCTCTGAACCTAACCGGAAATGATGTAAGAGAATGCATGTCAGCGTTGTTGTGCTGTTTCCATAGTTGAAAAAAGCCTGATACGTTGCTCAATCTCAATACTAACGTTATAGGTTCAACATTCGGGTCCATTCGACAGCCTTTCTTCTACCGATTCTATTCCTCTCCACGCCCCAACTCCTGTCTTCTTGCTCCTGTTCAACTACAAGCTCCCATTGCCGATAGGTCACAAACGGGGAACCCATAGACCAGCGCTGAGGAATGCCAATGAACGGTAGCGAATCTCCAAGAGAACGTCGGATAGACCAAAAGGCCGTACCGGATGACATCAAGGCCCTGCTAACTACTGAGCAGCTGCTGACTGTGGCCAGATTGGAGGGGTTTGGCTGGTCGATCAAGTTTGTGCGTAGACCGCTTTTCCAGGATCACACCGTCGTCCTGTTCGATCCGTCTGGTAAACGATACGCCATTCTCGAAAATGATGGAGCACTAGACACAACGACGGATATCCAGATTCGTTGAGAGCTTGCCGCACAGCCTGTTGAATTGCACTGAACACTGAACCACTTTTGGATCGAAGCTTGATCCGACGACGAAATCCCATCGATTTGAGACGTTGGAGCATTGCATGATTCGACGTGGTTCGCGCAATTATGGCTGCCTGGGTCAAACGAGCACGCAATTCAAAAGCTTATGGCTCGACTCCCCCGTAGCGAGCCCGCCAGTGAAGGTCCGTTAACTGATCTCGGAAGTAGCCACCCCGTGTGCTTACGTCCAATGTTGCGCAGCCGCCATTAACGGTAACGGCACTGGGCCAATCCTGGCCTGTTGCATCGGATGGGGCAACGAGCGGCCGCTTCATGCGCACAAGCATTCCGCGGAACGGTGAGTGCGGGGACGATTGCTTCGAATCCAGTGCTGCCTGAGTGCCCGGACACAGCAACAAGCGGCCCTTGCCGGCCATCGCCGACTTGGCAGAAATCCACACCAACCGGTCAGAAGGCACCGTCACGATAGAGCTCGGCGCGTGTCCATGGAATCTCGTTACAGCCCTTGCGCGCGAACACGACCTGAAACAGCTGCAGATGTCCCGACGAAAACGCGCTCTCTGACGATGCGAGATAAAACAGCCAGGCGCGCACGAATTCAGTATCAAACATCTCCAGGACGTTGTCCTGTTCCTGGAGGAAACGCTCGCGCCAGTGCTTGAGGGTGAGCGCATAGTGTAGGCGGAGGTTCTCGACGTCAAGGATCGAGAAACCGTTCGGTCCAAACAGCGGCATCATCTCACCGAGAGAAGGCGGGTAGGCACCCGGAAAGATGTGGCGTTCGATCCAGCTGTTCAACGGTCCAGGGCGATCGGTACCGATCGTGTGGATAAGTCCTCGCCCGTGCGCGGGAAGACAGCGATCCATGACCTGCCCCAGTTCCGGATACTGGCGTCGACCGACATGCTCGAGCATGCCGACCGACACGAAGGCATCGTAACTGCCGTCGATCTCGCGATAGTCATCCTCGACAAACTCGACGGCGCCATCGAGTCCTTCTCGTTTGGCGCGTTCACGCGCGAACGCGAGTTGCGACTTCGAGATGTTGAACGCCCGCACCTTGACGCCGTAATGGCCCGCCATATGCAGAGCAAACGCACCCCAGCCGCAACCTGCCTCAACGACCCGTTCCCCTGGTTTCAGTCGCAGTTTGCGGCAAACGAGGTCCATTTTCGCTCGCTGCGCCTCTTCCAATGAGGCCTGCATGCTCGGGAAGTACGCGCACGTGTAGACCATTTGTTCATCGAGCCACAGCCGATAGAAGTCGTTGCCGACGTCATAGTGGATCTGGATATTCTCCCTGGCATGTCTCAGAGAACCGGGGCGTGGGCGACGCAATGTCGACCAGAACCGTCGCCGCAGGCTGTTGGGGTCGAGTTTGCGGCGGGCGCGCTGAATGATTTCGAGGATTTGTTCGAGAGGGGCTCCCAATCCGATGCGCCCCTGGACGAACATGGCCGGAAACGCGTACTCAGCGTTGCCGATAAGCCTCCACAAGGCACCACGGTCTTGGATATAGATGGCACATTCCGGTGTGATATGGTGTGGACACACCTCGCTGCCATCCCATAAAACGAACTTCAGCGGGGCACTCCCGAGCTGCTCGAGAATCCAGCGGAGGAGACGGCGTTCGACTCCGAGCGAACGTGTGCTCTGCACGTCTGCGCTGGCGGCAATCTCTTTGGGAGCGTCCGCAGATGTTGGCAAGACGTCAGGGAGATTTTGCTTATTTGTACCCATTGTTCCAAGTCTTCTGTCTCCCAAGTCAGACCGGGGAGCCGCTATATCAGCCCGCGCGATGCCGACATGAGATTTCGCCTGTTTGAGCAGCTGCCGGTCAGGTTTCAACGCGTAAGTTAGCAAGGGTTTCAGGCAAGTGCCAAGATTGAGTCACCGGCCTGTGTCGCCCACGCTCGAGGAGAAAACCAAATGACCCGGGTTGACGTCATCATTGTCGGTGGCGGTCCGGCGGGATCGAGCTGCGCCTGGCAGCTTCGCCGACGTGGCGTGGATTGCCTGATTCTGGACAAGGCCCGTTTCCCGCGAACGAAACTCTGTGCTGGCTGGATCACACCGGAGGTGGTCGCCGATCTCCGAATGGACCCATCCGGCTATCCGCACCGGTTTCTGACCTTCGAGGTCACCCAGGTACATCTCTACGGATTCGCATTCCGAATGCGGTCGCCGCAGCACTCGATCCGACGTTATGAGTTCGACGACTGGCTGCTGAAGCGATCGGGGGCACCTGCGCTCGAACACGAAGTGCGGCGGGTCGAGTGGCGAGGCGATCGTTACGTGATCGACGACCAGTTCGAGTGCAACTACCTGGTCGGTGCCGCAGGCACAAGCTGCCCCGTTTATCGGCACCTGTTCCGCGATGCCAACCCGCGTGCCAAGCTGTTGCAGGTTGTCGCCCTGGAGCATGAGCTCCCGTACGACTGGAACGACCCGGACTGTCACCTGTGGTTCTTTGGGCACGGACTACCCGGGTACAGCTGGTACGTACCCAAACAGGACGGTTATCTCAACGTCGGGTTAGGGGGAATTGCCATGCGGCTCAAGTCAAAGGGCCAGCATGTGCATATCCATTGGGATTACTTCGTGTCTGTCCTGCGGTCGCGTGGCCTGATCAAGCCCTCGCTCGAACTGCGGCCCCAGGGCTATTCCTACTACATGCGAAGTCAGGTTGATGTCCGACGCATTGGCAATGCCTTTGTGGTCGGCGATGCGGCCGGCCTTGCGACCCGCGACCTGGCGGAAGGCATAGGGCCGGCGATCCGCAGCGGGATGCGCGCCGCCGAGGCGATCACCGACGGGGTCGCATACGACCTGAGTTCGGTGTCTGCCTACAGTTTGCCACTCGGCCTGCCGCGCCGGGCACTCGAATACCTGCTGCTGCGCCGCAACAATACGGCATTGGCTGGAAAGGACTATTAACCCACATCCGTCGCCCGACTAGCGACAAATATCCGATGCCAGCCGTATCATGGCCAGTTCCCGGACTTCTGCTATTGCCAAGGGTTGTCCGATGCCTGCGATCAGCTGCAGGTCTTCCGGCGCTCACTGAGCTCAGAGGGCAGGCGTCGGGGAAGCCTCGAGGGAGGAAACCGCGGGATGCTGCGAGGGGTCAGGGATGACAGAAGGGCCGTGGGGATTTGAATCGTCGCTCGTCCGCATGGGGTGGCCGAATGGCCGTGGAATCAGTGGCCGAATGACCGTGGAATACACAGATCCGTTTCATGCGGCCGCCGAAACTCATGGACCTGGATGATATCGGATGTTTGTGCTGAGTCGATGTGCGCAACACGCGTTCCGCCGTCCGGGCAGGTTCTTCTGGCGTGTTATCAAGGATTTCAAGCGCAACCAGGGCATTCTGCTGTCCGGGGCAGTCGCCTACTACATGCTGCTATCCATCGTTCCGCTGCTTGCGCTGATCCTGGTGGGCCTGTCCCAGTTCTATCCAACCGACGCGCTGCTGGAAACGCTAGAACGGGAACTGCAGTTTGTGGTCCCATCCGGCGGTGCGGCACTCACCGATCATTTCGCAGACTTTCTGGAGCACAGAAAGCTGATCGGCTGGGTTGGCATCGGTATTCTGGTATTTTTCTCGACCATGGCGTTCACGGTACTGGAGAACGCCATGTCGGTGATTTTCCACCATCGCGTAGCGATAAATCGTCGGCATTTCCTTGTCTCGGCGGTGATTCCGTTTCTTTTCATCGCGCTCATTGGTGCCGGTCTACTGCTGATCACTCTCATTAGCGGTGCCCTCCAGGCGATCGATGAAACGAGCATCACGCTTTTCGGTTCCGAATGGCGCTTACAGGGCATGCAAGGCAGCATCCTGTATCTCCTTGGAGTGGGCGGCATAATGCTGCTGCTGACCGCGTTGTACCTGGTCATGCCGGTTGGACGTATCGCCGTTTGGCATGCCTTGATCGGCGGTTTCGTCGCGGCCGTGCTTTGGGAGCTCATACGACATCTTCTCGTCTGGTACTTCAGTACGCTGTCGTTAGTGAATGTCGTCTACGGCTCTCTGGCGACGGCGGTAATCGTGTTGCTGAGCTTTGAAGCCGCAGCGCTTATTCTGCTGTTCGGGGCGCAGGTGATCGCCGAGTTCGAACGCTGCGGCTTGGATGTCGACGACGGTGACGACAGATTTCATACCTGAGCCAGGCCTTCTTCGACCGCATGGCGGAATGTTTGCTTCGGGATCAAATCCGGACCATAGAGAGGCCAAGGCCCAAAAGCGGCGTTGGCCGGGAGCGCCATATGCCCGACCCGGCAGGCTCAAGCATCCTGACCGCGGGATTGCCCAGCCGGGCAATGTCCGTTCCTGTAAACTCTGGGGGCCACGGGCCGCCTTCTGACGAGCAGCATAGGGTCGACTACGGCCCAGCGGTCTCCTGTTACTGCCCCCGGTTCTTGGGGACAGTACTGCCAAGACGGCGGTTGGGACTGAGATACCCGGAATGCGTTGCGCACGTCCATGTACGCCAATGGCACGGTGCGGGCCGTCAGGCGTCCACTGATTACTCAGCAGGCGCCTCAGTATATTGTCTAGGGCAACCACAGTGGGGAGGGCGGACAAACAATGAAATGGAAGAAAAAAGTCTGGGTATTCGATGACATTATCTCATTGGAAAAACAACAAGAAATCCGAAAAATGATGCTCGGATCGGAAGCGGTTGCATCTGACTTTCCATGGCATTTCATACCCGACGTTACAGGTGGTGGATCACAAGATAAACGTCCCGCTTTCGGCCAGACTTTCATAAAGGATGGAGTGATTAAATGTCACGAGGCCTATATCAAGATGCTCGAGCCTTTATGGTCTAGCTGCATGCAGAAAATGAAAGAAAAGACAAACACTGTCGGTAAATATTCTATCCTTAAGTCAAGAACCTTCTTACAATTACCTTTGTGTAACTTCGATGGAACACAATATGACGCACATCACATCGATATGCTAGAGAGCCATTTCGCTCTATTATATTATGTCTGTGATTCCGATGGGGATACCGTCATTTTTGAAAACATGTACAGTGCGCGATATCCTAAACCACCGGAGCCGCATGAACTAAAAGAAAAAATCAGAGTTACACCAAAACAGGGACGGGTCGTTGTTTTTGATGGCTATTACTGGCATACCGCCACTCAGCCGACAAGCAGCACCAGATGTGTCATCAATACCGATGTCGTGCAATACATGTAGGTGCGCACACGGTTTGTGAGCCCAAGAAATCAACGCGTAACCCCTTCAGGCCGCTAGTGGGCTGCTTGATAATTTCGGTTACACTCAGCCGCTCCAAGAGCGTCATCGGCAAAGCACCCGAGCACCGGACTAGCCCTTGCAAATTCAAGCGAACGAAACACAGGCGATGGCGCTTGTGTACCGGCCCGAAGGAAGCCCCGGTTTCGCCCGAATCGCCGATCACCGGGTTTATTCAACCGGCCAACGCCACTCAAAGTATCGAGGGGCTGAACAACAGCCGGCTTTCCGGCCGCCCTCGCCCGTCCCGGCGTGAGGCGCCGGTGAACGAAACCTTGAGGATCTCAGGGCGAGATTCGTTGGATGCGAAATGGCAGTCGGCTCAGGCTGCTTGCACCCGGAATCCGCGTCCTGCTCAGCGTCCGTCGCAGTTGCCTTGCAGCCACCGGCCGACTGACGAAGGCCCCCACCGCGTTGTCATACCCCGGCAGGCCCAGGCGGAAGGCACTGGCGAATCGCGCCGGAAGGACTTGCTGCATGATCTGGCTCGCGTCGCGCAGCGTGCGCGCACTGACGAAGTTGATTACCAGCACGCCGTCGTCGGCAAGGCGCCGTGAGAGTGTCGTCAGCCAGGCCCGGCCGGCCTCGACCGCACGCACGGGTTCGCCATCGATCCCGCCAAACAGGTCGTCGACGATCAAATCGAACTTTCGGCCCCTATAGCCGCGCAGCCATCTGACTGCATCGGCTTCAATCAGGTCGGCGCGACGCTGGCTGACGCCAAAAAAGCGTCGCGCGATAGAGATGTGTGTGGGATCCAGTTCCACACCGATGATCTGCTCCGGCTGAATGCAGTGATGCAGCAAACGGATCACGGCACCGCCGCCGACGCCGAGGACGAGTGCCCGCCGGATGGTGCCCGACGGGCGGAAGAAGGCGGGTAGCAACAGCAAATCCCAGACCGTACCTGCGACAGGGTTCGCCGGGTTGTACTGACTGTGGAAGACGCCGTTGGTATAGAGGCGGATTGAACGCCCGGCGCGACGCACTTCGAAGTGCATATCACTCGTGGTCTTGGTCCAGATGACTGCCATTCTCGGTGCATGCGACGCGGGGAAGTCTGTGCAGTATAAACCCACGCCTCCCAAGCCGCCCCCAGTGCCGATCAGTCGCTAACGACCGGGTCGCGACCTGCCCGCTTATCTCTCGAGCGAAGCCGACAACCGAACGTCGCATGGGGCGCGCTCAACGCTGGCATCAACGCCCGTACTTCCCCTTCAGCTTCAATGCCTTTCGAACGAGCCTCCGATACAGTTTGCCCAGTCTCTTCGGCTTGCGCTGTTCTTTCGCCCGCGCCGCCGCATATTCGCGTTCGAGCAAATGGGCCTTCTGTCTGCCCTTCTTCGCGTCGACTTGCAGCCGCTTTGCAAGCTTGCGTTCGTGCAAGGCCTTGATCAACGCACGATCGCGCTTGGCAAAGTAGATGTTCTCTTCAGCGAGTGCCTTCAGCTGCAGTTTGCCTACGATCTTGCTCACGAATCATGTGATCCAGGTGGTCGCGGACCGCCGGTCTTGTGTGCCCATAGACAGAGTTGCACCCCACGGCCGCTGTAGCGATAGAACGGCCGCACGATCGGCGATCGCTTGCCCGACGAAATTGGCCCTCGTGGACTACTAGCCCCCATCCGCTACGCTTGCAGGCGCTGGGTCCTCCGCCACCTGCTGGGGTACATTCACCACGCGGTGGCCACCGAACAGGATGCTTGCGAGGATCAGGATCTTCAGCGCCTGGCCAAAGGACAGCGCCTTGACGCCGAACACATCTGGCATGGTGCTGTTCCACAGCCAGCGAAAGATGAAGACGAGTATCGCGATCAGTACTACCGCGATCGCGATTCCGACAACTATTCCGACCGCCTGACCTTCCATACCTGCCTCCATTTCGAGCGAATAAACAGCCATCAAACGTTCCCGTCCGACCTCGGTTGGAGCGGGCGGGCAGATGTTACTCAAGTGGCCAGCGGCAAACAAACGGAACTAATGTGTGGCTGTCCCTGCAGTCGTCGCGTCGGCAGGACCGAGGCACTTTGCGAAAGCCTCGTTCTCACGGGCATGGACGCGCACAAGAGGGTGGCGCCACTTGCAGGCGGGCAGGAGAACCGAAGGGGCGCGCCTGCATTCACAGCAAGCGTGCGGATTGCATGACGGCCAGCGCCGCGTCGCGATGTTTCTCTGCGTAGTAGGGTTGCGCACCCAGGAAGATGATCAGGTAGAGTTTCCCGCCACCGACGAAGCCACCCGCAAACCCATCGTAGTCCGGGCCGTCGTTGACGCTTGCCCGCAACTCGAAGAAGGCGCCGTCGCGTTCACCGAACCGCTGCGGACGCAGGCCGCCGATCGACACCGACACCTCACCTTCGTCGAATATCTTGACGATCGACGACTCGACCAGTTCGCTGAGCTCGTGTGGCAGCATATCGGCCCGGAATTTCGGTAGCGCCGCGTCCTTCGCGCTGGAGACGAATACGGTGTCGCCATCGGGCACGGCCGGAATGATCATCAAGCGGTCCAACAGCAGACCATCGCGCGTCCATACCTGGGCGGTCTTGCGGGCATAGGGTGTGAGCATCGAAGACGCCTTGTTCCAGTTTCCGCCAATGGACACACGCATGCCCTCGACGGTCGCGTCGCCCGGCCCGATCAACTGGTAGGGCGGCGCACAAGCAACGAGGAGGAGCGCCAGACACAGCATCGCTAGGTACTTAGGGTTCATTCTGCTTCTCCTTGAGGTAGAACTCGACCATGGCACGGTCTGAGGCCTCCGGTTGGCGTTCGAGGTACTGCCGGAACAGGCGCCTGGCCTCAGCGCGGTCTCCTTTCTTCCACGCGATATAGCCCAGGTTGCGATAGGCCTCCGCGGGCGCATGCCGGCTCTCGATTGACTTGCGATATGCCACGGCAGCTCGGTCACGGTCGCCCTGCCCGGCACTTTGCCGATAGGCCTCGCCGCGAATGAATTCGATCAGCCCGGGATCGACGCCGAATCTTGCGTGCTGTTTGAGGAGATACTGCGTGCGGCCGTACCGGTTGGTGTCAATCTGGTCTTCCATGTAGGTCAAGTAATAATCTGACAGTACTGCCCAGTGCCGGTCCGCGGCGGGTTCACGGCTCGTTGCCGCATGCTTCGTCCTCACCCATTTCTTCAAGTTCTCGATGCGTTGCGCCGCGCCCGGATGGGTGCGCAGGAACGCGCTACCTTCCTCTCGCTTGACCACCGCCGCGTCGTCTTCAGCGACCAGGTTCTGCCAAATGCGGTAGGCTGCATGCGGTTCATAGCCCGCCGCCGTCAACAGATCCGCACCGAGCAGATCGGCCTCGGTCTCCTGCGACCGGCTGAACGCCATCGCGTCGCCCAGCGCCGCGAGCTCGCCGATCGGCAGCATCACACCGGTGGCCACGCCGATACCCAGGCTGAACAACGAACCGATACCGGTGCTGGTCCGAATCCGCCGGAACTGTGCCAAGGTATGGGCCATCACATAGTGTGCGAGCTCGTGGGCCAGCACGCTCGCCAGTTCGTCCTCGGTAGCGGCGCGCAACAGCAGCCCTGTCCATACCTGCAGCGTGCCGTTGGGCGCCATCGACGCATTGAAACCGGGGTTGCGCACGACATAGACACGCAGGTCCGGACAGTAGGCCTTGGCGACCCGGCAGGTAACGTCACGTACGTAGGCATTGAGCCGCTCGTCGCGCACCAGCAATTGGGAATTGCCGAGTTCCCTCTCCAGCTCAGCGACCTCCATCCACAGACCGCGTTCGGTGTCGTCCAGCTGCGGCACATGCCCGGGTTCTATCCTGGGGGCGAGCGCCAGACCATCGTCCGCCGCGGGGACCGCGGGGGCCGCAGCCGCCATGAATAAGAGCAGAACGAGAGGGCTCGGCCAGGACACCGGTGATCAGCCTTCGGGCATGTCCCTGAACAGCCCGTCGACGACCGTTCTCGCACCTTCGCGCTCGCGCAGCTCACCCGCCCCCACGTCCACCTTGTTGAACCAGACGACATCGCCGCTCCGCAGGTCCACCAGCGAGGCGAACCCGAATTCCGCGGTCGCGGGCACGCCGACACCGGCAGCGGCCGCCAGCACCGCAAACGCGATCCGTCCACCGCTGGCCTGGTAGTCACGGTAAAAAGAGAACAGCGCATAGTCCGCGCCGTAGGCCCGGCCGATCTCACTGACGCCGGGCCCCAGGCCCCAGTCGAACTCACCGGCCTTGGTCGGCAGCTTCGCCGTACCGAAATGGTTGATCTGGATGGTACTGCCGACCGCCCGATGCAGCTTCTCGTAGCGCTGGATCGTTGGGTCCGATGCCGCCGCCGGGTCCAGCGCCACGACATCGACCGCATGCTCCGCCGCGTAGGCCATTACTGCGTCGCGAAAGTTGCGCCTCGCCGCCGCGGTCCAGTCCGCATGAGGCTCCTTGACGCCGCCTGCGGTCCACAGGTAGTACTTCACGTCCGGCGGCATCAGCAGCACGGTCGGGTCCTGGCGTTCGCTGGTGAGATTGTCGAGCTGCGACACGGTATTTGTGGTCGCGCACCCGGCGGCAAAGAGGACGAAACCGCCGAGGAAGATGATTCTGATCGGGTTCACGCGTCACCTCCATGTCGCGCAGGGGCAGGTGTGCCCGTTCCTCCAAAGGCGCAGGACACGGCGATCCGCCCAGTGCGTCGGCCGACCTACGCCCCCATACTGTTAAAGCTAGGCCACTTTCCGGCCGCGGTCCATGCCCTACCCGGTCGCGCCTTGCGCCCGGTCAGGCTCATGACCGCGCACGGGCCAGGGCTTCAGTTTGACCGCGGGCCGCCGAGCATTCAGTCTTGCAACCACAGGGCAAGCCGAGGGCACCATGTCGACCGCAAACCAACCGTACCGCCTGGCCGCCGCCATCGCGTTTATCTGCACGCTCACGGCCTCGGCCTTGGCCGGCGACACGCGCGTGATCGAGCTCGTCGACGGCACCCAGATCCGGGGGGCGGTCGTCGCGTACGACAGTGGCGTCTACACGATTGATTCCGAGGCCCTGGGGCGGCTGCAGCTGCCGGATACCAAGATCCGCGCCATTCGCTCGGCGCCCGGCCGAACGGCGCCGGGCCGTCCGGCCCTGGAGCTGGACACCCGCCAGCCGCCTGCCGGGCGGTTCACGGATTTCGAGGGACGGATCCTCAGCGACCCGACCATCCTCGCGATGGTGATGACGCTGCAGCAGGACCCGCAGGTCCTGACGGTCCTGAGCGATCCGCTGGTCATGCAGGCAATCCTCGCCGGGGACCTGAACGCGCTGCAGCACAACCCGAAGATCCTCGCGCTCGAGGGCAACCCGACGATACAGCAGCTGATCGAACTGATCGCCCGTGACTGATTCCCTGACGGCGGCGGCAGGC
>CBFCWF010000141.1:0-11397 GCA_965601425.1 uncultured Chromatiaceae bacterium
GCGGCCGCCAGCTCCAGTTTCATCCAGGCCTATTCCGTGGTGCGGGTCACGCGCACCGAGGCCCGAGCCGCGATCGCCGCTGCTGCGGGCGGACAGGTGTGGATCGAACGTGCACCGGAGTTCCTGGTTTTCTGCGCCGACCTGCGGCGTATCGACGCCGCGTGCCAGCGTGCGGGCAAAGGCCAGCTGGCGGGTTTCTCCGAGCATGGCCTCGCCGCGGTCGTGGACGTTGCGCTGATGGCGCAGAATGTGCTGCTCGCGGCCGAGTCGCAAGGACTTGGTGGGGTGTTCATCGGCGGAATCCGCAATGCGCCGGAGGTCCTGGTCGAGCAGTTGGCGCTGCCGGACCTGGTCTTGCCGGTATTCGGCATGTGTCTGGGCTGGCCGGACGAGGCCAACGAGGTGAAGCCGCGTATGCCGGTCGAGTGCGTGCTTCACGAGGACACCTACCGGGACCTGCCGGCCGAGTTCATCGCGGCGTACGATGCGCAGATGGCCCGGTATTACGCGTCGCGCGGCGCCAACACCAAGCTGAGCGATTGGACGCAGGCGGTCGCCAGCGCGATGCAGGGCAAGAAGCGTGAGCACATGCGCGAGTTCCTGCAGGCGCGCAGATTCTTCGTCCGCTGACCGCCACTGCGGTGCGCCATCTCGAACCCAGCCTGGCGAGGACGCGTTGCATGACGATCCGGTATCCGGGGCGTGCTGCCGCGCTGCTTGCAGCGGCCTTGCTCGCCACCCGGGCCGATGCCGCCGTGAGCCTGCCTTCCTATCAGGTGGACCTGGCGCAGACTTCGGTCTCGGGCATTTCTTCGGGTGGCTTCATGAGTGTGCAGTTCCATGTTGCACATTCAGCTATCGTCAGCGGTGTCGGTGTGTTGGCCGGGGGGCCGTATGGGTGCGCGCGTGGCAGTTCGCGGCGCGCGCTGGAAGTATGCATGACCGGTCAGGCCGATGCCGCGATGTCCGCGCAGCAGACGCTGCGGGCGTTCCGGAACGGCGCGATCGACGACCCGGCGAACCTTGCCGACGACCGGCTGTGGCTGCTGTCCGGTTACAACGACGGTGTGGTTCGACAGGGAACGATGGACGCACTGTACGACTACTATCGTCGCTTCACCGGCGTGGGAACCATCTTCTACCGTGACAACCTCGAGGCTGGTCACGCGCAGATCACGCCGGATTTCGGTGGCAGCTGCGCGGCCACCGGCGGGTCCTACATTAACGACTGCGATTACGACGCGGCCGGGGCGCTGTTACAGCACATCTACGGTCGGCTCGAACCGACCCCTGAGTCGGCACTCCATGGCGAGTTGCTGGCGTTCGATCAGGCGGAGTTCGTCGTTGGTGAGTCGCGGCGCATTGGTCTCTCCGATACAGGCTACCTCTACGTGCCTCCCGTTTGCGCCGGGGGCGCCATTTGTCGGGTCCATGTGGCCTTTCACGGCTGCCAGCAGAATGCCGACAGGATCGGCGACGCCTTTTACCGACAGGCGGGTTACAACGAATGGGCCGATGCGAATCGCATCATCGTGCTCTATCCGCAGACTGTTGCGACACGGTTTGCGCCATTCAATCCGAAGGCATGCTGGGACTGGTGGGGATATACGGGCCGCGATTACGCAACGCGACGCGGACCACAGATCAGGGCGGTGCGCGCGATGCTCGAACGCCTGTCGCGTGGCGGTGGCGTGGTGTCGCCGGCGGACGCCGTCAGCGATCTGCCGGGGCCGCCGGGCAATCTGGCCGCGATCGACAGTGCGGACGATGCGGTCGCCCTGGCCTGGTCGCCGGCCGCGGGCGCCAGGGCCTACAACGTCTATCGCGCGTCCGCTGCCGGGGGAGGCTACACTCGGCTCAACGGGGCGCCGTTGACCCGCACGAGTTATGCAGATGCCGGCCTGTCGCCGGAGACGGAATACAGCTATCGGGTCACCGCGCTCGGCGCCGTTGGTGAGGGCGGGCCGGCAGGCCCGGTGAGCATCAGGACCGGGTCAGCGCCACCACCCTGCGAACCCTTTTTCGCCGACAATGTGACACACACACTGCAGGGCCGGGCCTATGCACTGTTCGGTTTCACCTATGCAAAAGGCTCGGGCGATCCGATGGGCTGGTGGAACGTCTTGACCGAAACCCCTCTTCACCGGGATGGCGCGGGCTACCGCGTCGGCACCTGTCCAGCACCCTGATAGGGTTTCCGATCCACCGGGGGGCGATACCCGCGAGGTCCGCACCCGACGCGCGGTATCCGGCCTGACCCGATGCCCCGGTGCAGCGCGATGCCACGGAAACGACGGTGACGTGCGCCGGACCCATGTGGCGGGCCCGACGATTCTTCTATCAAAGCGGCGTTTCGGCCAGCCAGTCGAGCACGATCTCTGCTGCAGCCTGTCCAGCCGGCTCGTACATCAGCATGTGACCCGCGCCTTCGAGCAGGTGCGGCTCGACGCCGTAATACGCGGCAGTCATTACCACGTCGAGTGGCGGGACGAGACTGTCGCGCATGCCGCCGATGACCAGCACATTGGGTTGGGATAGCGGCGGCGGCGCGATCGGCGGCCAGCCGATCGCGCTGTTTAGCGCGGCCGGCGATTCACTCTGCATGCGTTCCAGCAGCCGAACAAAGACCGCATCGTCCACGCCGTTTGGGAACAGGTTCCTGCGCAGCACCACGACGTCGGTCTTTTCGAGACCGAACAGGCTGAAAAGCACAAGCTCCTTCCACAGCATCGGGTTCAGCCAGAGGGTTTCCAGCGAGGCACGCCATAGGCCGTAAGGTGGTACCGAGCACAGCAGCACGGTACCGGCAAGCCGGCGCCCACGGCGCAGCAGATTCTGCACCACGGCACCACCGAGCGAATGCGCGATCACGACGCAGGGCCGTTCGATGCGATCCAGGGCGTGAGCCAGATCGGCTGAATACTGGTCCAGGCCGAAGTGTTCGAGCCTGTCGAGCCCCGGGCTGCCTCCATGACCTGAGAGGCTCAATGCCCAGGCCCGATAGCCCGCCCTGCCGAACAATGGCAGTGCGCCTTCTTCCCACATCCAGGCACCGCTGCCCATGCCGTGCAGGAAAAGCAGATCCGGTCTGTCCGCTGTCGGGTGGTTTGCGTTTCGGATCAGTTCGAGATTGCTCATGGGCCGGCCTCTGTGTGGGATTACACAGCGGACAGCGTACCCCGTGCGCTGCCGGCGCACTGCCAGGTCGGGGGCCGCGCGCCGTTAGGTCACTGCCGAAAGGTCCTGGCGCAGGGCACGGCGTCGAATATGCAGCCCGGCGAGGCCCAGCATAACCAGGGCCAGCGTGTCCGGCACTGGAACCAACGAGGCGGCCATCGCCCCGGCGATGATCTCGTGTGCCGCCGCCGTCGGGTGAATCTCGTCCCAGAACAGGAATTCGTCAGGCGCCGCGCAGACAGTTTCGTCGCCAGTGATCGGTGGTTCGACAAAGAAGTTCTGCAGGCAGGCGTCGCTGACATTGCTCAGTCCAAAGGTGGACATGTCGGCCACGACCGAGTCGAACAACGCAAAGGTGTCGAAACGGACGACCTCGACACCGAGCAGTGACGCGACGACCGCGTCGATCCCGGCGTTCAGCAGTCGTGTTGCCTGGGTGGCCAGCGCGCCGGCGCCCGGCGCCACGGCTTCGAGTTCGGCGATCCTTGGCGTCAGCGCCAGATCCGGCACATTGGGGATCAGGAAATGTTCGCCACCCATGCCGATCAGCGACGTGATCACGGTGGCCATGTCGGCCACCGCCTGATTGATCAACGACAGCGCGGCCGCGGGGCCAAAGCTGTCGCCGATCCGCAATGCGTCGCCGATATCGTTCGCGCCGGACCAGACCACGTACAGTGCGTCAGGGTCGGCGATGCCGCCCACCGTGGTCTGGTAGGTGTCCAACTGGCCCAGCAGGCTCCACGGCGTCGGTGTACTGCCAAGCGGCGGCGGCAGACCGGTGACCGGATCCAGGTCCACATTGTGGTAGCGCGATCGGGCACCGCCGACGGCGTAGTTGTCACCGCCCAGCACCGCGGGCGTCAGGCTGCCGGGCAGGCCGAGCTGTTCGTACAGCTGCTCACTGTAGGCCTCGCCGTCTTGGAACCGGCCTTCGTAGTAGAATTGCGGTTCGGGGATCGCGCCACCCGTCGACACGAACAGATTTCCATTGTCCGACAGGCTGTCGCCGAGCACCACCATGTCCGAAAATACGCTGGCGAAGACTTGGGCCGACGAGAGCGCCAGCACAGCAAACAGCAACCCGCTCAATCTTCGCATCTTGGTTCGTTCTCCCCGGCGTGCTCGGTACGCGCCTTTGTGGAATCTATCAGGAATTAAAATTGTGACGGCGTTCAGGGCATTTCTACCATGAATGGCGCAAAAAGCCAGCGCAAATTCTGCGCGAGCCGGGGGGTGGGCGATCTGGGTAACATGCGCCCTTGCTGTCCCAGACGCGGATGCCGTGTTGACCAACTGCCGAACCCTGCCGATCGTCATCCCGCTGCACAACGCGGAGGCCAACGTCGATGCGCTGCTCGGCCGTGTGCACGAGGGTCTGGTCGATTGAGTGATGCGATGGGAGCCGATCTGCGTCGACGACGGCAACAGGGACGCGACCTGGCGGGCCTTGTGCACCGCCGCGCAACGCCAGGAGCCGCACGTGAAGCCGCTTCGCCTGAGTCGCAACTATGGGCAAACCGCGGCGATGCAGGCGGGCATCGATATTTCGCGCACCTTTTTCGAATCCAGCGGCCGGCCGGCCTACCGCCTGGCCAACGACGCCGAACTCTCCGGCGCCTGGTGTCGGGCGGTGCGTTCGTGATTCTGGGGTGTAGCGCCTCGCGCCGGATGCGGCACGCGGCGTGGCAGCGTTCGCCGGCTCCGTCGGGCGCAGTGGATCGATGGTGCTTTTAACGCCATGTTTTTGAAGTGATTACTTGTCTTTTCCGCCGCCGAAGACTAGCCTTGCGCACCTTTAGTCGGCGAAGGACACGGCCTTGACGTCTCGCAACCTCCAGTTCGTGGTCGATCCGGGCGGTCGGCTGACCGGACATCTCCGCGTGCCCGGCGACAAGTCGATCTCGCATCGCGCGATCATGCTCGGTGCGCTGGCTGACGGCGTCACGCGCGTGAGCGGTTTCCTGGAAGGCGAGGACAGCCTGGCGACGCTGCGCGCGTTCCGCGATTTGGGGGTGCGCATTGAGGGGCCGGTCGACGGCCGTGTGACCATTGCGGGTGTCGGCCTGCATGGATTGCAGGCGCCAGCCGCACCGCTTGATCTGGGTAACTCCGGCACCTCGATGCGGCTGATGGCGGGACTGCTGGCCGGCCAGGGTATCGAGCTGACCCTCAGCGGGGACCCGTCCCTGTCGCGCCGGCCGATGCAACGGGTCACCGAACCGCTGGGTCGGATGGGTGCGCATCTTGAAACCGCCGCGGGCGGTACCGCGCCGCTGCATATCCGTCCGGTATCCCGACTGGTCGGCATCGACTACGCGATGCCGGTCGCCAGCGCGCAGGTAAAGTCCTGTCTGCTGCTGGCCGGGATCTATGCGGCCGGCGAGACCTGCGTCCGCGAGCCGGCGCCGACCCGGGACCACACCGAGCGCATGCTGCTGGGCTTCGGTTATCCGGTGAGGCGCGCCGGCGACCGCGTGTGTCTGCACGGCGGCGGTAAGCTGTCCGGCTGTGACATCGACGTGCCGGCCGATATCTCGTCGGCCGCGTTCTTTCTGGTCGGCGCGAGTATCGCAGAGGGCTCGGAGCTTTTGCTGCAACACGTCGGCATCAACCCGACGCGTGACGGGGTCATCACGCTTCTGCGTATGATGGGGGCTGACATCGATGTGCTGCATGCGCGCGAGGTGGGTGGTGAGCCGGTGGCCGATCTGCGGGTGCGCTCCGCCCCGCTGCATGGTATCCGCATCCCCGAAAATCTCGTCCCCCTCGCCATCGACGAGTTTCCGGCGCTCTTCATCGCGGCGGCATGCGCCGATGGGGAAACGGTGCTGAGCGGTGCGGCCGAACTGCGGGTCAAGGAATCCGACAGGATCCAGGTGATGGCAGACGGGCTCGCGGCCCTCGGGGTCGACGCGGCGCCTACCGAGGACGGCATCGTCATTCGTGGTGGCGCGATCGGCGGGGGGGGCGTGGACAGCCATGGCGACCACCGCATCGCGATGGCATTTACAATGGCAGCGTTGCGCGCAACGGGCAAGATCGTGATACAGGACTGTGCAAACGTGAACACCTCCTTCCCGGGTTTCGTCGATCTGGCGATCCGTGCCGGTTCGCGCGTGGCGTCGCAGCATGTCTGACCAAGTCCCGGTCATCACTATTGACGGACCCAGCGGATCGGGCAAGGGTACGATTGCCCGCTTGGTCGCCGAGCAGCTCGGTTGGCGGGTGCTGGACTCCGGCGCGCTCTATCGCCTCGTCGGTCACGCGGCCCACCAGGCAGGGGTTGCGTTCGATAAAGAAAATAAAATCAGTGATATAGCATCTAAACTTAAAGTTGATTTCGATGGTTCGCGTATTCGCCTGAACGGGGCGGATGTCACTGACCTGATCCGCACCGAGCATGCCGGAGAGCATGCCTCCCGGGTGGCGGCGATGCCCGGCGTGCGCGCGGCCTTGCTCGACTGGCAGCGCGAATACGCGAAGCCACCCGGACTGGTGGCGGATGGTAGAGACATGGGAACCACGGTTTTCCCGCGGGCCGGTCTCAAGGTCTTTCTTACCGCAAGTCCGGCGGAACGCGCAGAACGACGCTATAAGCAGTTGAAAGAAAAAGGATTGCCTGCTAACCTCGCCGCCCTTACGACTGAGATAGAAGTGCGCGATGAGCGCGACCGCAGTCGGGAAGCCTCGCCATTGTTGGTGGCGTCGGACGCTATCGAGATCGATTCGACCGCGTTGGAGATCAGCG
This sequence comes from uncultured Chromatiaceae bacterium, assembly GCA_965601425.1. Lineage (GTDB taxonomy): Bacteria > Pseudomonadota > Gammaproteobacteria > Chromatiales > Chromatiaceae > Thiosocius. The sequence goes on from CBFCWF010000141.1 coordinate 6,929, forward strand.
ACGTGGTCGACAGGGTGTTGCGAGAGGCCCGGCGGGTATTCGCAGCGCCAGTTTGACGTTTCGCCGCTCGTCTCAAAGGGTGCCCGGAGATACCGGGCTGTTTTTAACTGGAAAAATCCGGATTGGTCACGCCCACCGGTAGGATGGTCTGCCACCGAGCAGATCGGGAACAATACATGTCAGAAAGTTTTGCCGAGCTCTTCGAACAGAGCCTAACCAATACCAATCTCAAGCCCGGTGCGATTGTCATCGGTACCGTTGTCGCGATCGACAACGAGCACGTTATCGTCAACGCCGGGCTCAAGTCCGAAGGCGTGATCCCGAAGAGTCAGTTCATGGATATGGACGGTCAGCTCGAGTGCGCGATCGGCGATCAGATCGAGGTCGCACTCGATGCGGTCGAGGACGGCTTTGGCGCGACCCGACTGTCGCGCGAGAAGGCCAAGCGCCATCATGCCTGGAACAAGCTCGAAAAGGCTTTCGATTCGGATGAAATCGTCGTCGGCCGCATCAACGGCAAGGTCAAGGGCGGTTTCACGGTCGAACTCGATCAGATCCGTGCCTTCCTGCCCGGCTCGCTGGTCGATGTCCGCCCGGTTCGTGACACTTCCTACCTCGAGGGCAAAGATCTCGAGTTCAAGGTCATCAAGCTCGACCAGAAGCGTAACAATGTCGTGGTGTCGCGGCGTGCCGTCGTGGAGAAGGAGTACAGCGAGGAACGGGACAAGTTGCTCGCGAACCTGCAGGAAGGTCAGGAAGTCAAGGGGGTTGTGAAGAACCTCACCGATTACGGTGCGTTCGTCGATCTGGGTGGCATCGACGGCCTGCTGCATATTACCGACATGGCATGGAAACGCGTCAAGCACCCGTCCGAGGTGGTCGAGATCGGTGACGAGATCACGATCAAGGTGCTCAAGTTCGACCGCGAGAAAATGCGTGTCTCGCTCGGCCTGAAGCAGATGGGCGAAGATCCGTGGGAGAACATCACCCGCCGGTATCCGGAGGGCACACGCCTGTTCGGCCGGGTCACCAACATTGCCGACTATGGTGCCTTCGTCGAGATCGAAGACGGCGTCGAAGGCCTGGTGCACGTCTCGGAAATGGACTGGACCAACAAGAACGTCCACCCAAGCAAGGTGGTAACGCTGGGTGACGAGGTCGAGGTCGTGGTGCTGGATATCGACGAAGAGCGTCGGCGTATCTCGCTCGGCATGAAGCAATGCCAGGCCAACCCGTGGGAGGACTTCTCTCAGAGGTTCAACAAGGGTGACCATGTCAGCGGCGTCATCAAGTCGATCACGGATTTTGGCATATTCATCGGCCTGGACGGCGGTATCGACGGCCTCGTGCACCTGTCCGACATCTCCTGGGACGACACCGGTGAGGCGATGATCCGCAACTACAAGAAGGGCCAGGAACTCGAGACCGTTGTACTGGCCGTGGATCCGGAGCGCGAGCGCATATCGCTGGGCATCAAGCAGCTGGACAAGGATCCGATCTCCAGCTTCCTCGCGTTGCACGAAAAGGGCTCGACCGTGACCGGTACGGTACAGGAGGTCGATGCGAAGGGTGCGGTCATCGCGCTGGCGGACGGGGTCGAGGGTTATCTCCGTGCCTCTGAGCTGTCGCGTGACCGCGTCGAGGATGCCCGCTCGGTGCTCAAAGAGGGCGACACGATCGAGGCCAAATTCATGGGCATCGACCGCAAGAACCGCTCGATCAGTCTTTCCGTCAAGGCGAAGGACATGGACGAGGAGAAGGCTGCGATCGCGACCTACACGAGCGATGCCTCGAGCGCTGGTACGACTGCGTTCGGTGAACTCTTGAAAGACCACCTGGACGCGAACAAAGAATAAGCGGTCTGTTGGCCGTGGAAAATGACGGCGGCGGCTTCGGCCGCCGCATACACCGGAAATTGTTGGACTCGGTTACCAATGACCAAATCGGAACTGATCGAAGTCATTGCTCGCGAACAAAGCCATCTCGCCTACCGCGACGTTGAACTGGCCGTCAAGTGCATGATCGAACAGATGAGTCAGGCGTTGGCCTCGGGCGAACGCATAGAGATCCGTGGCTTTGGGAGTTTCTCGCTGCATTTCCGGCCGCCCAGGATGGGCCGCAATCCGAAGACGGGCGACTCTGTCGAACTCAGCGGCAAGTATGTGCCGCACTTCAAACCGGGCAAGGAATTGCGTGAGCGGGTCAATCTGAAATTCGAGCCTCAGACAGGGGAACAGAAAGAGCAAGTCGGCTAGGCTTGCGCCGCGCGCCGCCCCGAAATCCCCAGGCCGGCCTTTGCCGGCTTTTTTTCCCGGTCCCCGGGGCCGCGACCCGGATAGCTCAGGGTGTCGACTCTTTCGGCGGCAACTCCCCGGTGTGCCGATCCCGGAAGGTGATCGCGTCTTCGCCACGCCCGGGTTGCGCTGACATATTGCGCGCGCTGCGGGTGCGGGTGCCGATCTGCGCCGCGCCCTGCGCCTGTCGGTGGTTGGCCGCGACCAGCGACTCGTGCAGTTGCCGGCTGTATGTGAGGCGATGCACGCGCGGTTGCGATGCCCCGATCTGCTGCGCCCAGAGCAGTATCTCGCCACCGTCTTGGTCGCGCGCTGACGGCTCCTCGATCCGGAACCCAAGCAGCTCAAACTCATCCGGAAGCGGCGTGTCGCTCGGCCAGCCCTGAATCGCCCCGAATCCCAGGAAATGCCCGATGTAAAACAGCGGCAACGCAATGAGCAGCGCGCCGGTCAGCCAGCGCGGGCGCCGCGACTGGCCCACCAACATCAGGGCGAGTAGTACGACCGGCAGGAGATAGGCCGGCGTCAGTAGCGCGCCGGGGCCGGACATGTCGCTCAGGCTCCGAAGTCCATCGCATAGGGCGTCAGGCGCTTCTGCAACTGGTTGATCTTCTCGATCTTGCCGACACCGTCGAGCGTGAATCTCACCACCGTCTGCTCCTCGTCCTGTTGCGCCAACTGCACCTTGCGCACGTACACTGTCTGCAGCGTCGGGTTGACCTTTTCGACCTTGACCAGGGCCTCGACCGGGTTGTGCTGCGCGGCCTTGTAATAGTACAGATTGACTGTGTACTCACCCGGAATGATGCCGCGGATGGTCACCACCTCCTGATTGATCGGATAGATGACCTCGCGGCCGCCGATCATCACGGTGTCGTTGATCTCTCCCCGGTCGTCGCGGTCGAGATGCAGCCAGCCGGCATCCTTGCGCAGGTAGGAGACGGTTTCGCCAATCGGGTCCTGCACCCAGAGATCGATGTCATCGGCCAGCTGATCCGGCCAGGTGACGGAGATAATGAATTCGGCCTTCAGGTTCACGCGGCCCTTGCGCGCATCGGGGTTCATGAACATCACCGACACCAGGAACAGGAAGGTGAATCCCAGTAGCGCATTGAACAGCAGATCGATGAAAGGATCCGTGCTCCGCCGATTTCTCGAGTAGCGACGCCGCATCGCGGCGCTCAGGCCCGGGCCAGCCGGCGCAGTTGTGAGATCACGTGAACCTCGGAGAGCTCGATAATCTCGGCCATCAGCCGATCAACTGCGCCGTCGAGCAGCCGGTACTGGAACCCGAGCAGTATACCGGCGGCCAGGCCGGTCAGCGTTGTGTAGAGCGCGATGCGCATGCCCGCACTCATGTTGGTCAAGAGTTGCTGCAGGGCCTGGATGTCGACGCTCGAGACCTGAGCGACCGAGCCAAGCATGAAAATGAACCCGATCACCGTCCCCAGCAGCCCGAGACGGATCATCAGGTCGGCCAGAAACCAGCCGGTCTCGTGCCCGCGCCCCAACGCGTTTTCCAACCGTTCCAGCAGCAGGTCCTGGCTGCACAGCATGCCCTGTCGAAAGGTCTTGTTGGCGAGCAGTAGCAGGTGATGATGCGCGAAAGAATCGGCCGCCTGGCCCTCACCGAACAGGACGCCGTGCTCGGGGTCCGCGACGAACAGTGTGTCGCCGCGCCGCACCTCGCCAGCGAGCCGCATCGCGATGCACAGTTCCTTGCCGAGCAGCCGTGCGCGCCGCCCAGCGTCTAGGCTCGCGAACAGGAACAGCAGCAGAATCACCGCAGAAAGGTGACTCTCATCCGTCCTTAGCAGGATGCCCACGACGTCGTTGTAGAACGCGAGGAATGCGCCGAACACGACGATGCCGAAGAAAATCAGCCAGCGGTAGAAGGCGGTGTAGGCGCCGGCACACGGGCTCATGACGACGGTGGCCTGATTCGCGGTAATGCGAGCAGTATAAACAAACCGCGTCGGGTGATCGCGAGCGTGCACCGCCCCGTGTGTCGAGGACTCGGAGGCCGTTGGCGTCGCGACCATTGCGCAATGCCGGAAGGTCGTCGGGTTTGCGATGAGGCCGGGTCGTGGAGGTGGCAGTCCCTTGCCGGTGGGGGTTTCCTAGGGCCTGTTAACACTCATCCGGACCGTGTCGCCGGAGGCCATTTTTTCGCAG